>DASTHC010000099.1:0-28657 GCA_035718485.1 Gaiellaceae bacterium | reverse complement strand
GGTCGAGTCGGGTCGGTACCGCCAGCCGCTCTCCGCCGAGGAGAAGCGTGCGCTCCTCGAGCGCCTGACCGAGGTCGAGGTCTTCGAGCGCTACCTCCAGCGCGCCTTCCTCGGCCAGAAGCAGTTCTCCGTCGAGGGGCTCGACTCGCTCGTGCCGCTCCTGGACGAGGCGGTCGAGCTCGCCGCGGAGAACGGCGCGCACCGCGTCGTGCTCGGGATGGCGCACCGTGGACGCCTCAGCGTCATTGTCCACACGCTCGGCAGGCCGTACGAGTACGTCCTCCTCGAGTTCGAGGGCGAGCGCACGATCGACGCGGTCGTCTCCGATCCCGAGGGCGGGACCGGCGACGTGAAGTACCACCTCGGCGCCGACGCGACGCGCACGACCCGCGCGGGCGAGATCCAGGTCACGCTCGCCTCGAACCCGAGCCACCTCGAGGCCGTCGACCCGGTCGTCGAGGGAATGACCCGCGCCGAGCAGACCGACCGCGGAACACCGAAGGGGCTCGCCGATCCCGTCGTCGCGATGCCGGTGCTGATCCACGGCGACGCCGCGTTCCCGGCGCAGGGCGTCGTCTCGGAGACGCTCAACCTCCAGGCGCTCCGCGGCTACTCGACGGGCGGCACCCTGCACGTGATCTCGAACAACCAGGTCGGGTTCACGACCGACCCGGGCGACGCGCGCTCGACGCGGCACTCGAGCGACCTCGCGAAGGGCTTCGACGTCCCGATCATCCACGTGAACGCCGACGACCCCGAAGCCGCCCTCGCCGCGGTCCGCCTCGCGGACGCGTTCCGCAGCCGCTTCTCGCACGACGTCGTGATCGACCTCGTCGGCTACCGGCGCCACGGCCACAACGAACAGGACGAGCCCGCGTACACGCAGCCGCTGATGGCGCAGCTGATCGACCGACACCCGCCGGCGCGCGAGCTCTACGCGCAGCGGCTGATCGACGAGGGCGTCGTCACCGAGGACGAGGCGCAGGAGATGGTGCAGAGCGTCGAGGCGCGGATCAAGGCCGCCCACGAGCACCTCCGCGAGGAGATCGGCAAGTCGAGCGAGAACGACGGGCGCATCCCGCGCGGCAGCGGCGCCTCCGTCATCACGGCGGTTTCCGCGGACCGCCTGCGCGAGCTGAACAACGAGCTGCTCACCGTCCCCGACGACTTCAAGGTCCATCCGAAGCTCGTGAAGCAGCTGCTCCGCCGTGGCGAGGCGCTCGAGTCGGGAGGCGTCGACTGGGGCCACGCAGAGGCGCTCGCGTTCGCGTCGCTGCTCGTCGAGGGCATCCCGATCCGGCTCAGCGGCCAGGACACCGAGCGCGGCACGTTCTCACACCGCCACATCGTCCTCCACGATGCGGAGAACGGCGGCGTGTTCACGCCGATCCAGCACCTGCGCGACGGCGCGGCGTCGTTCGAGGTCTACAACTCGCCGCTCTCGGAGTACGCGGCCGTCGGCTTCGAGTACGGCTACTCGGTGTCGGCCCCCGAGGCGCTCGTCCTCTGGGAGGCGCAGTTCGGCGACTTCGTGAACGGCGCGCAGATCGCGATCGACCAGTTCATCGTGGCCGGCCTCTCGAAGTGGGCGCAGACGTCGAGGCTGACGCTCCTGCTCCCGCACGGCTACGAGGGCAACGGGCCCGAGCACTCGAGCGCGCGCCTCGAGCGGTTCCTGCAGCTCGCCGCGCAGGAGAACATCCGCATCGTCAACCCGACGACCGCCGCGCAGTCCTTCCACCTGCTCCGGCGGCAGGCGCTCGATCCGGCCGCGCGGCCGCTCGTCGTGATGACGCCGAAGGGCCTGCTGCGGCTCCGCCAGGCGCTCAGCTCGCTCTCGGAGCTCAGCGAGGGCTCGTTCCAGCCGGTGATCGACGATCCGGACGCCGACCACGCGCACGTGCGGAGGCTCGTCCTGTCGAGCGGCAAGGTCTACTACGACATCGTCGGCCACGAGCTCCGGGCCGGCGCACACGACGTCGCCGTCGCCCGGGTCGAGCAGCTCTACCCGTTCCCGGTCGAGGAGGCCGCCGAGCTCGTCCGGCGCTACAGCGGGCTGCGCGAGATCGTCTGGGCCCAGGAGGAGCCGCAGAACATGGGCGCCTGGCGGGCGATCCGCCACCGCCTCGAGGAGGCCGCCGGCGTCGTCGGCGTCTCCGTCCGCTACGTCGGCCGCCCCTGGCGCGCCAGCCCGAGCGAGGGCTACCCGACGGCCCACCTGCGCGAGCAGGACCGGATCGTCCGCGAAGCCTTGACCGAGAAGCGCTAGCGAAGCTGGCGCTTACGAGCGCGCCAGTACGTGAGCGCAGCGGCGGCGGCGCGCGGTGCCTGCTTCCGCGTCGCGTCCACGATCATCCGGCGCTGCGCGGGCGGCAGCCGACGCCAGACCTCGAACGCCGTCAGCGCGAGGCCCATCGCTCCCGGTCGGCGGACGCGCGGCACGCCTGCATCCAAGCAGAAGCGCTCTACTCGGGGACGTGCGGCTTGCGGCTCGGCTCGGCCTGACGATCCGCCCCGAACTCGGCCAGAAGGCGCTGGTCCGTCTGCGGGAACACCCGGGGCGGCGGGCGCCGCGGCACGAGCCGGCGGATGGGAAGCGGCGGCGGCGAGGACGCTCGAGGCGTCGACGGAGGCCGCGTCAGCGACCGGCGGGACGGCTTCACGGCGTCTGCCGGGTGCACCACCGGCCCGGGCGCCGACTCCGGACGACCGGGCGCCGGAAAGACCGAGACCGTCGTCTGCAGCGTCGCCGCGGGCATCTCGACCGTCGGCCCGGGCACGGGGTCGGGCGCGGCCGTATGGAGCGGGACGACGAACGCCGCCGCCAGTCCCAGAGCGGCCGCGAGCAGCGCCGACGCCCTCCAGACGATTGCACTCATGTTCGAGCCCGTTTCAGCCGAAATCACCCGTATGAGGTATCGGCGTCCGAGGGGGGACACTTGATCAGACCTGCGGCCAGGAGCTTCAAGTTCAAGCTGGTCGCCTACTTCGTGCTGCTTTCGCTGCTCCCCGCGGCCGCCGCGTTCTGGGGGTTCACATCCGTCGCGAAGCAGAGCGAGGTGCGGCGGGTCGACGCGCGCCTGCAATCCGGGCTGCGCGCAGCGGTCGCCGCGTACGACGAGGATCTCTCCGAGGCGACCCGTGAGGCGACGGCACTCGCGCACGACCCGGTCTTCCAGTCCGCCCTCGCGCGAGGCGACGCGGCGACGCTCCAGGACCTGCTCCGCTACGCGCCGAACGTCCGCGTTGAGAGCGGTGAGTTCCAGGTCGGCGACCGGCCGGCGCTCGCGGCGGAACGGAGCGTCCGCGTCGTCGGCCGGGACGACCTGCTCGGCTACGTCATCGCCTCGGTCCCGTTCGACCGCGCGCTCCTGCGCAAGGTGAAGAGCCGCTCGGGGCTCGACGCGGGCGAACAGTTCGTCGTCGTGCAGAACGGACGACTCGTCGCCGGCGCTGGCTGGACCCAGGCGCCCCTGAACGTCCCGGCCGACCGCCCGGCCACCGTCGAGCTGAACGGCGAGCGCGTCCGCGTGCTGATCGCCGACACGCCCGGAGGCGCGTCGAGCGAGCCGACCCTTGGCGTCCTCGCGCCGCAGGACTCGATCGACGCGGCGACCGCGGGGATCCAGCAGCGCCTCCTCGTCGGCCTGCTCGCCGCGCTCTTCCTGATCGCCCTCGTCGCGTACCTCGAGGGCCGCTCGATCGTCCGGACGGTCTCGAGCATCGCGCGGGCCGCGAACTCGATCGCCCGCGGAAAGCTCGACGAGCGCGTGCCGGTCAAAGGCCGCGACGAGCTGGCGAAGCTCGGCAACGCGTTCAACCAGATGGCCGACCAGCTCCAGCAGCGACTCGAGGAGCTCGAGTCGGAGCGCCACCGCCTGAGCGAGGCCGTCTCGCGCTTCGGGGACGCGCTCGCTGCGACGCATGACGTCGACCAGCTCCTCCGCGCGATCGTCGAGACAGCGGTCGAGGCGACCGGCGCGCTCGGCGGCATGCTCGTCGGCTCGGAGGGCCAGGTCGTCGAGGTCGGCGCGCCGGGCACGGGCTCCGACCAGCTCGAGCTCCCGCTCCGGGCCGGTCAGAGCACGTTCGGCACGCTGTTCCTGTTCGGCCGGAACTTCGACGACGACGCGCGGCTCACCGCGGCGTCGCTCGTCGGGCAGTCGGTGATCGCGCTCGACAACGCGAAGCTGCACCGAATCGTGGAGCGGCAGGCCCTCGTGGACGGCCTCACCGGCCTCGCGAACCGGCGTCAGGCCGAGGATGCGCTTGCGTCCGAGGTCTCGCGCGCGGCCCGCTTCGGAGGCCCGCTGGCGATCGTGATCGGCGATCTCGACGACTTCAAGGCCGTGAACGACGAGCACGGCCACCCGGTGGGCGACACCGTGCTCCGCGAGTTCGCCGCCGTCCTCGCCCGCTCGGTCCGCGACGTCGACATCGCGTCGAGGTGGGGCGGCGAGGAGTTCCTGCTCGTCCTGCCGGGGACCGACGCGGCCGGCGCCGTGCGGCTCGCCCAGCGGATCCGCGATTACGTCGAGGGCCGGACCCTCGTCACCCCGGAGGGGATCCCTGTCCGGGTGACGGCGAGCTTCGGCATCGCCGAGCTGGAGGACGGCGACGCCGCGGAGCAGCTCGTGGCCTCGGCGGACGCCGCCTTGTATCAAGCGAAACGAGCCGGGAAGAATCGGGTCGAGCTCGCCCCGGCCCCCGCGAGTGTCCGGAAACTCCGCTAACCTCCGGCCCCAGGTTTCGTCAGACTTCACCGTGGCCTTACAATCGGTCGCCGCCCAGCGCCCGCGCCCCCGACTACGGAGGAACGAATGCCGGTAGAGACCCCGTCGCTGTTCGCCCAGGTCATCCAGGAACACCTCGATCTTCGCGACCGCAACTCGCAGCTCGAGACACGGATGCCGATCCGCGAGTACAAGTCCGAGGATCCGTTCGAGAACCACCCGCTGTTCAAGACCGAGGAGCAGGCTCGTCTGGAGGAGACGCTGGAAGGTCTCGAGGCCCCCGAGGTCGTCTCCGTTGCAAGCCCGCTCGGTTGGCCCGGTGAAGACGCTGCGCGCTCCGACGAGACCGACGAGGGTCTCTGGAGCCGTTCGCGCGACTTCGACTGGGGCGACTGACGCCGCACCCGCTGCGCTAGAGCAGCTCGGCGACCTTGCGGAGGTCGTCCACGAAGCCCGCGTACTCCGCGTCGCGGTCCTCCGCTCGGAGGATGGCCGACGGATGGATCGTCGCGAGGACGTGCTCGGCGAGCGGCGAGTCGACCGGCACGCCTCGCTGCTTCGTGACGCGGAACGCACGCCCGAGCAGCGTCTGGGCGGCCGTTGCGCCCAGGCAGACGAGGACGCGCGGGCGGACGAGCTCGAGCTCGGCGTCGAGCCACGGCCGGCACGCGGTCATCTCCGCCGACGCCGGCTTCTGGTGGATGCGGCGCTTGCCCCGCGCCTGCCACTTGAAGTGCTTGACGGCGTTCGTGAGATAGACGGCCGAGCGGTCGATCCCGACCTCGGCGAGCGCCTTGTCGAACATCTGGCCCGCCGGGCCGACGAACGGGCGTCCTTCCTTGTCCTCCTGATCGCCGGGCTGCTCGCCGACGAACATTGCGTCCGCGTCCTCAGGGCCCTCGCCGAAGACCGTCTGCGTGGCGTTGCGCCAGAGGTCGCAGCCGTGGCAGTGCTTGGCCGCTTCGCGGACGGACGCGAAGTCGAGCCTGTCCGGCAGGTACGCCGCAGCGCTCACTCGTGACGTCTACCCGGTTGCGGCAGAGTTCATCCGTGCCCACCGCGTACCCGACCGAGGCGCACCGGGTCGCAGCCGACGAGCTGACCGAGCTGTTCGCGGAACGTCCCGAGACGCAGGCCGTCCTGCTGGTGAACTCGTGCGCGCGCGGCAAGGCGACGCCCGACAGCTGCCTCGACATGCTCGTGCTCGTACCCCCGGTGGTACGCGACGACGTGCGGCCGTGGTGGCGGGAGGAGCGCGAGCGACACCCGGCGGTCGCGGCGCTGCGACGCGCGGGACGGTTCGCCGACATCCACTTGGGCGTGATCGACGGCGAGTTCGTCCGTCCGCACGCCTACGACGAGCACGACCCGCTCGAGCTCCGCGTCGGCAACACGCTCTGCTGGTCGGTGACGCTGTTCGAGCACGGCGACCGGCTTGCGGAGCTGCAGTCGGAGTGGCTGCCGTTCTACTCCGACGAGCTGCGGGGTGAGCGGCTGGACTGGTGCCGCGCGTTCTGCCGCCAGAACCTCGACTACGTGCCGTGGCTCGTGGGACGTGAGCTCTACTTCCAGGCCTTCGCGCGCGTGTACCGCACGCTCGAGGCGTTGCTCTGCGGCCTACACGTCTCGCGGCGCGTCTACCCGATCGCGTACGACAAGTGGATCCGCGAGCAGGTCGTCGAGAACCTCGAGCTGCCCGACCTCTACCCGCGCCTCGTCCGCCTGCTCGAGGTGCAGCGGCTCGAGAGCAACGAGCTCGTCGACAAGGCCGACGACCTGCGCGCGCTCGTCGACGAGTACGTCGTTCGCTAGGTAACGCGCGCGGGCGCGGCGGCGACGCTCTCGTGCTCCCCCGCCTCGACGAGGCGAGCGAGCCGGTCGACGACGTCCCACGCGTCGACGAAGCGCGTGTAGAGCGGCGGCAGCCCGAGCCTGATCGAGTCGGGCGCGCGGAAGTCCGGGACGACGTCGGCGCGCTCGATCAGCGCGCGGCAGATGCGCCAGCCGTCCGGATGGCGGACGGACACGTGCGAGCCGCGGCGCTGCGGGTCCCGTGGCGAGCCGAGCTCGAAGCCGAGCGGCGCGAGCCGTTCGTCGAACAGCGCGACGACGAGCTCGGTGAGCGCGACGCTCTTGTGGCGGAGCGCAGCGACCCCGGCCTCCGCGACGAGCTCCGCTCCGACCTCGACCGCGACGAGCCCGAGGATTGGCGGCGTGCCGGCGAGGAAGCGCCCGATGCCCGGCATGGGGTCGTAGGACGGCCCCATCGCGAACTGCTCCCGCTGGCCGAACCAACCCCAGATCGGCGAGCGGAGCTGCTCCTGCAGGTCGCGCCGGACGTAGAGGAACGCGGGCGAGCCGGGCCCCGCGTTCAGGTACTTGTAGGTGCAGCCGACGGCGAGGTCGACGCCGGACTCCTCCAGGTCCGCGGGGGCGACACCGGCGGAGTGGCTGAGGTCCCAGAGCACGAGCGCTCCGGTGGCGTGCGCGACCTCGGTGACCGCGCGAACGTCGGCGAGCGCGCCTGATCGATACGCGACCTGCGAGAGGCAGACGATCGCGACGTCGCGACCGGCGCACGCCCGCTCGACGTCGTCGGCGGACGGTCCCTCGATCTCGTCGCTCTCGAAGAGCACGAGTTCGCCGATGCCCTCGAGCACGTAGCGGTCGGTCGGGAAGTTGGCGGCGTCGGTCACGAGCACGCCGGCGTTCGACGCGAGCGCCGCCGCCGCGAGCTTGTAGAGGTTCACGGTGGTGGAGTCGCAGACGAGCACCTCGCCCTCGTGCCCGCCGAGGACGCCGTCCGCGAGGAGATCACCGATCGACTCCGGCAGCTCGATCCACTCGGACCACGCGGTGACGAGCCGCGACCCCCACTCGGCGGCGACCTCCGCGGTTCGCTCGGCCGTGCGTTTCGGCAGCCGGCCGAGCGAGTTGCCGTCCGCGTAGATCTTCCGCTCGTCGTCGATCACGAACCGCTCGCGGAACGAGGACAGAGGGTCCGCGCGGTCGAGAGCTTCCGCGTCGGCGCGGTTCACGGAAGCCGCTCGACGATCGCCGCCCAGCTCTTCGAGCGCGGGTCGAGGCACTCGAAGTGGCCCTCGTCCGTCTCGACGAGATCGACCTGGTCGCCTGCCTTCCGGGCACGGACCGCATATGCGCGGCTCATCTCGACGGGCACCGTATCGTCGCCCCGGCCGTGCACCAGGAGCTGCGGGACTCCGAGGGGAAGGAGCGCCGCGGGTGACGCGGCGGCGTATCGCTCGGGCGCCTCGTTCGGCGACGCGCCGAGCAGCTCGCCCGCCGCGCACGAGCTGAGACCGCGCCGCCAGGCGTCCTCGAGATCGAGCACGCCCGCCTGCGAGACGGCGAGCGCTGCGCCGCAGCGCGCGCCCGCCCAGACCGCGAGGTGCCCGCCGGCCGAGTGCCCGAGCGTGACGACCGGCAGGCCGACGTCCGTCGCACGACGCGTTGCGGCCTGGACGTCGTCGAACGTCTCCGGCCAGCCGCCGCCGGAGCCGAGGCGCCGGTACTCGACGTTCCACGCCGTGTACCCGCGCGTGGCGAGGTCGTCGCAGAGGGCGTCCATCAGGTCGGCACCGTACGCCGCGCGCCAGAAGCCGCCGTGCAGGACGACCACGACCGCGCGTGCGTCCGCCGCATCGCGGACGTCGACGACCTGATCGCCGTGGGGGCCGTAGCGCACGCGTCAGTCGGGAAGCCGCTCGACGAGTGCCTCCCAAGTGGGCTCGTCGCCCCCGCCGTCGAAGGTCGCCACGATCCGCCCGTCCGCGTCGATCACGGCGACGTACGGCTGGTAGTCCGCGCCCAGCTGCTTCGCCAGCCGGCGCTCGGGGTCGTGGATCGACGGCCACGTCCAGCCGAACTCCTTCACGAACGCCCGTGCGCTCTCCGTCGAGTCAGCCGCGTCGAGTCCGACGAACTGGAGCTCGGGATGCTTCTCGACAAAGCTCGCGTAGGCACCCGCCTCGCCGCGGCAGACCAGTCACCAGGACGACCAGACGTTCACGACCACGGGTCTGCCGCGGAGGTCGCCGAGCGAGAGCGTCTCGCCGTCGAGGGTCTCGCCGACGATTTCCGGCGCGGCACGCGCGGCCTGCGTCGCGATCGGCTGCGGCGGAGCGGCTCGGTCCTCGCCGCCGCCGCAGGCGGCGAGCAGGACGAGCGCGGCGAGAGTTAACACGCGGCTCACGCCGCGAGGCTACCTTCGAACGGATGCTGCGCTCGGTCGCCGTCGTCGCCGTCGGCCTCGGCCTGGCGCCTACGGCTGCCGCCGCGCCGCTCTCCATCAACGCGACCGTCGAGCCGGGCTCGCACGCAGCGGCCTTCCGTTGGACGACGAGCGCCCCGGCGACGACGACGGTCGAGGTCGGACGCAACGACGCTTTCGGCATCTGGCTCCGCGCGCCGACGCGCGAACGCGTGGACGGTCGCGCGCTCCTCGGGTCGCTCGAGCCGAGCACGACGTACCGCTACCGCATGACCGCCCGCCGCGGCCCGAGCGTCGTGAGCGCGATCGGCACGTTCACGACGCGGCCGTTCCCGGAGTGGACGGTCGGCGCGGTGATCGACCGGACGCTCCACGTCGACGGGCAGCCGTTCTTCCCGCGCATGGTCTACGGCCAGTGCGACTGGGCGTACCAGCAGAGCCTCGATGCCGGGGTGAACCTCTACATGGGCAGCGGCTGCAGCACGCCGTGGGTGCAGCTGGACGCGCTCCGCGCACGCGCAGTCTCCGCGATCCCCGCTGCGTGGAAGGACGTCGCCGACGGGCGCGGTGCGATCGGCTGGTATCACCTGGACGAGGCGGATCTCTACGTGCGGCCCGAGGCGCTCCCGTTCCATCCGCCGTGGCAGCAGTCGCACCGCGTGACGTTCCTGACGCTCAGCGGTCACGTCTACAGCGGGTCGGCCGGGCCGCCGTTCGGCCGGAGCGTCTACCCGGGCTTCATCGCGCGCGCGGACATGATCGGGCTCGACCTGTACCCGTTGCAGGTCTGGTGCCGCCGCGATGCGTTCCGCGCGGTCTACGAGGCGCAGCGCGAGCTCGCGGCGCTCGCAGGACCGCGCGCGACGTACCAGTGGATCGAGGTCGGCCGCATGGAGTTCTGCAAGGGCCGCCCCGAGCTCGACCCGACGCCGCTCACGGTCCGCGCCGAGACCTGGCTCGCGATCGCCGGCGGTGCGCGCGGCATCGGGTACTTCCCGGACCACTGGCGGCTGGAGATCGCGTCGTCGATCGCGAAGCTGAACACCGAGATCTCGGCGCTCGCACCGGCGCTCCTCGCGGACGAGCTCCCGGCGGCCGCCTCGCCGGGCCCGGTACGCGTCGGCGCGCGGCGGTTCAACGGCGCCCGGTACGTGATCGCGGTCAACACGTCGTGGCGCCGTGTCCGCGCAAGTGTGGCGACGGCCGGGCTCCGCGGCACCGCATGGGTGTTCGGCGAGAGCCGGAGCGTGCCCGTCCGAGGCGGGGCGATCACCGACGCCTTCGGCCCGCTCCAGGCGCACGTCTACCTCGTCGGGCCGTAGATCGCCGCGAACCGTCGCGCGACGTCGCCGAGGCTCAGCACATCGGTCGAGTCGACAACCTGGTCGACCGAGCCGATCCTGGGAAGCGAGCGCAGGAGCGGGTCGCGGACCGTCTCGATCGTGGCGGTGGCGAAGCGTCCGGCGTCGAGCACGCGGAACGGCCGGCCGTGGAAGAGCCGCACCGTCGGGTCGAGCGGGTCGGTCAGGCCGAGGGCGTTGTGCCGGGTCGCGAGCGACTCGACGGCTGAGACCCAGCCGGCCTCGCGCTCCGCAAAGTCGGGCGCCTCGAGCATGCGCTCGAGCGCTGGACCGACGTCGGACGCGCTCTCGAGCGCGGCGAACGCCGAGCCGAGCCACTTCGAGTACGGTGCGTACCGGCGCTCGAGCAGGAAGCAGAGGCGCATCGCGTCGCGCGCGAGCCGCGCCGCGACGACGCGCGACCCGAGCTCGTCTTCGACTTCGGCAGCGCGGCCGACGAACGGTTCCTCTTGATCGATGCGCCACCACTGGCAGCCGACGAGCCAGCGCCAGACGTCGTCGGGGAACCACGCGAGCGCCGCTCTCACGGGCTCGACCTCGCCGAGGCCGTCGTGGAAGACGGCGCCGCAGGTCACCTCGAGCAGGAGCTGCTGGGGCGTCGTCAGCCAGTCGACGGTCGTCATCCCGGCGCGCGGGTCGAAGCCGAGCTGCCGCTCGAGCCACGCGCCGAACGTCGTCACGCTCACGTGGTCGGCGACCGGTACGTCGTCCCAGCCGTACCGCGTCGGCCAGCCGCGGAACTCG
The DNA here is from genome assembly GCA_035718485.1 of Gaiellaceae bacterium. Lineage (GTDB taxonomy): Bacteria > Actinomycetota > Thermoleophilia > Gaiellales > Gaiellaceae > JACCTU01. The sequence goes on along the minus strand of DASTHC010000099.1, from coordinate 17,588 downwards.
TCGGGAAGGCCTTCCTCGACGCGTGAGCGCGCGCCGGCGACGGCGTCGGCTCGAACGAAGAGCTGGAGTCGCGGTCCCCACCCGTGGTCCGTCGAGCGCGAGGTGTCGAAGCCGAGCACGTCCGAGCCGTAGCCGAGCAGGGCGGCCGAGTGCGGGACGTCCCCGACCAGCGGTGCGACGACCTCGGCGTAGTACGCCTGCGCGAGCTCGCGCCCCGGCACGAATGCTCTCACCGGGTCAGTGTCCCTGGGCCTGCCCGGCGGCGCCGAATCACGTGCCACCCGCTGAGGATCACGGCCACGGCAGCGATGAGCGCGACCCCCGCGATGCCGAACGCCTGGAACAACCCGCCGGCGGCCTGGCCGAGGAGATAGGCCGCGATGCCGACCGAGGTCGCCCAGGCGATGCCGCCGAGCGCGTTCCAGAGGAAGAACGTGCGCCGCTGCATGCCGTTCGTCCCGGCGAGCCAGGCGCCGGCGACGCGCAGGCCCGGTAGCCACCGGGCGAGGAACACCGCCTTCGGCCCGTGTCGCTCGAAGAACGCGTCGCCTCGCACCAGATAGCGCCGGCGAACGGCCCCTCACGCGTCAGCAACCACCTGCCGCCGCGTCGGCCGAGCGTGAAGCCGACGTTGTCTCCGACGATCGCTGCAGCCGCGGCAACCGCGATCACCGCGACGATCGAGACGCTGCTTTCGGCGCGCGCGGCGAAAGCGCCCGCCGCGATCAGGCTCGTCTCGCCGGGGACTGGCAACCCTGATGACTCGCCCGCGATCAGCCCGAACAGCGCGAGATAGACGAGCACCGGCGGCAGCATCAGGAACGAGGCGACCATCGGTCCAATCGTGCCCGCGGCGCCCTGACCCGCGCCTGAAACGACGGCTCAGCTCGCCTGGTCGCCGCCGACGAGCGCGCGCAGGCTCTCGTGCTCCTCGCGGCATGCGGGGCAGCCGTCGAGGTGGGCCCGGAATCCCGGGAACGCCTCGTCGGTGTTCCCGCCCGCAAGCTCGAGCTCGACGTACCCGTCGAGCTGCTCGAAGCAGGCCTCGCAGCCGACTTCGGGCTCGGACGGCCCCAGCAGCCGGTCGAGCGAGTGCTTGAGATCGGATCGCTCGGTCACTTCGTCTCCTCCAGGAAAGAACCAACGGTCAGGCCACGCTCGTCGAGGTGGCTGCGCAACTTGCGACGCGCGTCGTGAAGCGTCTTGTAGAGGGCGCCCCGCGTGCTGCCGAGACGCTCTGCGAGGACGTCGATCGGCACCCCGTTCACGGCCAGCGCGACGAGCACGCGGCGCTGGTGCGGCGTCAGCTGCTCGTCGATCGCACGCTGCAGCGTCGTGAGCAGCTCGCCTTGCTCGGCCGCCGTCTCCGGTTCGACGTCGGGGCTCGAGAACAGGTCCCAGCTCTCGGGCTCGAGCGGCACCTCGCGGTTCTGCCAGGCGCGCTTGCGCAGCTTCACGGCGGCCTCGAGCAGCGCGAACTTGTAGACCCACGTCGTGAAGCGGCTCGCTCCGCGGAAGTCGTCGAGCTTCCTCAGCACCGCCATCAGCGCGTCGTCCGCTGCCTCGGTCGCGATGTCGTCGAGCTCGTCGCCCCGCACGTGAGAAAGCGCCGGTCGCCTGCGGGCGACCTCGAAGTAGGCGGCCCGCAGGAGCAGTGCGTGCAGCCGGGCGACGGCGGCGTCACGTGTCGCGCCGGTCGAGCGGAGCTCGTTCAGCCACGTTCGGGACTCCTCGTCCAGCGCGCGCACGGGGGCGGGCGAAATCGCGTCGACTGTCGGCTTCACGCGCCCGACGATAGGTGCCTCGACCGCCCTCATGCCGCGGTTCCCTCGTTCAGCGGCGCCAGGATCCGCACCGCGAGCTCGGGTGGACAGCCCTGCTCGGCGAGCTCGATCAGGGCGTGGAGGTCGAACCGCGCATCTTGCGCGAGCCGGTCCGCGAGCGCGAGCGGGAACCCGGCGTCCATCAGCTGCCGGCGGCGCCAACCGACGACGCGTCGCGTGATCGGGTCGCGTGTCGCTCGTACGTTCATTTGAACCGCTTGGGGAACTGCTTCACGAGGCCTTCGGAGAGCACGTCGGCCATCCCGAGCGCGTGTGCATGGATGCGGTCGTAGGCGGCGACGTCGCCGGCCCAATCTCCCTGCAGCCGGGCGACGGCCTCCAGCGTCGTGAGGCGCAGGTGCTCCTCGAGCATCGACAGCACCGCGCCGCGTCTCCAATTGCGGGGGTTCGCGTTGCTGAGCAGCGTTGCGATGTCGCCGGCGTTCTGCTGCCAGCGAGCCTGCTCGGCGGCGAGCTTCGCCTGGTCGCCGGCCTTGGCGGCGGCGATGAGGTCGGCGGCGATCAAGATGTGCTTCCGGAGCTCTGCCGTCACCGCGTCGCCGGCGGCGCGGCCGTAGTACGGCTTCAGCGCGTTGCCGATGTCGGCCTGGTTCTTCAGCAGCCGGTCGACGGTGGCCTGCGTGTCGGGAGTGCCCGCGACGAGGCTGATCACCGCGAGCCGCGTCCACGTCACGTGGTCCTCCCAGAGCACGCGCATCCCGTTCCGCAGCGCGAGCTCCTTGCGCGTGATCACTGCGGCGGTGTGCGCACCCTGCGAATGGACGGCGGCGTGTGGCGCGTTGCCGTGGGCGTGTGCGTGCCCGTTCGAGACGGCCAGGGCGGCGAGCGCGGAGAAGAAGGCGACGAGCGCCGCCAGCGCGAGCGGGATCGGTCGTTCGGTCGTGGTCTTCACGCGAATAATCCTTTCGGTCGGCGGATGAGGAACGGGTTGCTTCGCGCGAGCAGGTCGGCCGCGGCCGCAAGCCCGAGGAGCTCGACGGCCTTCGTGACGAGGGCGAGGCCGTCGAGCGGCTCCGCTTCGGGGTGGAGCACCGGAACGCCGGTCGTGACCGCGAAGGCGTAGCTGACGAGCAGACCCACGAGAAGCGCAGCGGTGGCGGCGAGCAGCGTCGCGCTCCGGCGCCGGGTGAGCGCAACTGCCGCCGCGGCGAGCAGGAGGGCCGCGACGGCGAATCCGACACCGGCTGCGGTCCCCTCGGCGAGGTGGTCGGGAACGAGCGCGGCGTGGATGCCGGCGCTGACCGCGCAGGCCGTGATCACGACGTCGCGCTCGATCACGTCGCGGGTGATCACCTGACGATCACCTCGCCCTTCATGTCGCGCCTGTGCAGCGTGCAGACGTAGCGGTACGTACCCGGCGTGTCGAACGCGATCGAGACGCGCTCGGCCGGCTCGACCTTGTGGTCTTCCCGGCCGTCGACGTGGACCGTGTGCGTGAAGTTGTCGTCGTTCGTCCACGTGACCGTCGAGCCCGCTTTGACCTCGATCGTCGTCGGGTCGAAGCGGTAGCTCTTCGCCATCGTCACCTGCGTCGTCGCGACTGGAGCGGCGTCGGCGGACGAGCCGCAACCCGCTCCGAGGACGACCGTGGCCGCGGCCAGGACCCCGAGAACGAACGAGCGCGACATCAGCGGCTCGACTCCAACGCGGGCCGGCGGGCTCCGGCGACCTGCCACACGGCCGCAACGAAGACGAGCGTGAAAGCGGTCAGGTCGAGCACCTCGGCGATCGTGTGCGCGAAGAGGAAGACGGTCCAGTCGAGGTGGTACGTCATGTAGACGAGCTCGGCCGCCGCGAAGAGCGAGAACGCCGCTCCGAGCAGACTCAGCTCGCGCTTGAACGCGAGCCACGCAAAGCCGGCGCCGAGCGCGAACGCCGCGATGTGCACGACCATGAAAAACGCCGTCGGCAGCTCGTTGATCCAGTCGCCCCAGGGCATCCTTCCTCCTTCGTCGTTGTCGAGGAGTAGGCGTCGCGAGGCGCGCGGTTCTTACGCCGCGGGGGAGGTGCTCGCCCGTGGTTTCGCAACACATCGAGCGTCCTACGGCGAGATGGGCATTCTCCAGAGCGGCAACTTGCAGCTGGGATCGCGGTAATTCGGAAAGAGCGTGACCATCCGCTGATGTGCTGCGAGCGCATAGGGAAGCAGGTCGTTTGCGACTTCAGTGGATGCCCCGAGCAGCTCGGCGCCGACCCTGAAGTGGCGAATCGCCCGGCACTCGACTCTCGCCTCGTCCCAACGCCCTCCCCAGCGTCGAAGGTGGTACGCCTCGTGCACGAGCACGAGCACGCCGGTCGCCCGTTGCCAGCCCGGGAGCGTCGTGTCGTCGACCGCCGTTGCCCCCGCGCAGAGCGTGGGGTGCATGACGATGTGCTCGCGGATCATGTTCGTGTAGCCCCACGCGCGCGGCTGTGTCGGGCCGCCCCAGACCGGGTCGCCGATCCATTCGTCGGTCGAGGGGCAGCGAACCTCTGCGTCCCGTAGCGCGAAGACGGCGGCGACTCGTTCGAGTTCGCCCGGTCGTTCGTATGCCGAGGCGGAAGGTGCCTCGACGAGGAGGAGCCCGATGACGAGCGTGAGAGCCCAGCGCCGCATGCCTACACGATGGGCGTTGTCGGTTGGCGGGTCCTAGCAGGAGCGTTAAGGAGTGCTTACGGCTGCTGCGCGGCCCGCGCCACGAGTGTCAGTCCCGCACAGCGGAACACTTCCTCGGCGAAGTGATGCAACCGCTCCACGAGTCGGGGGCCTCCTGGCGATCGAGGTTGACGACGAAGCCATTGGCCCCAAGACGCCGATGCGGAGGACCGCGCCAAGGTGGAGGTGCGGCACGGCGCCTCGCTACTCCTCGGCCGGGGGACAGCCGCCGCAGTGACGACGGCGCGTGACTGTGGTTTCGTGATGGCGTGCAGTTCCGGATTCTCGGGCCGCTCGAGATCCTCGACGGCGAGCGTGTCCTCCCGCTCGGCGGCCCGAAGCGCCGCGCGGTCGTCGCAGCGCTGCTGCTCAACCCGAACCGAGTCGTCGCATCCGACCAGCTCATCGACCTCGTCTGGGGCGAGGTTCCCCCTGCTGCGGCCCTCGGATCGCTGCAGAACCACGTCCTCCGCCTTCGGCGGGAGCTCGGCGATCGGCTCGTCACGCGACCGCCTGGCTACCTGCTCCGCGTCGAGCCCGGCGAGCTTGATCTCGACCGCTTTCGCACGCTCGTCGAAGAGGCGCGCGCGAGCGAGCCGAGCGAGGCCTCGTCGTTGCTCCGCGAGGCGCTTGCGCTGTGGCGCGGAGATCCGCTCGCGGACCTGACCGGCGAACCGGTCGGCACCGCGGCGGCGCCCCTCGCCGAGCTTCGACGCGAGGCGCTCGAGAACCGCATCGACGCCGACTTCGCCCTCGGACGTCACGCCACCCTCGTCCCGGACCTCGAAGCTCTGGTCGCCGAGCAACCGTTCCGCGAGCGGCTCCGCGGGCAGCTGATGCTCGCCCTCTACCGCTCCGGCCGGCAAGCGGACGCGCTCGAGGCGTACGGCGCCGCACGAACCGCGCTGATCGAGGAGCTCGGCATGGAGCCGGGCTCGCAGCTGCAGGACCTCCAGCGGGCGATCCTGCGACAGGACGCGGACATCGCGGGACCCGCGGCAGCAGTGCCGGAAGCGCCCGACGCTCGAATGGAGGAAGCGCGCAAGACGGTGACCCTCGTGCTCGCCGACCTGTCCGCCGACTCTGGCCCCGATCCGGAGGTGCGGCGTGACCAGCTCCGCCGACGCCGCGAGGAGGCGGTCGCAACCCTCGTTGCGCACGGAGCGGAAGCCGGCCGCACGGTGGACACCCGCGTTCTCGGCATCTTCGGCGTTCCCGTGGCGCGCGAGGACGACGCGCTTCGCGCCGTTCGCGCCGCCCATGCGCTCGTCACCGGCGGGCTCGTGGTTCGTGCAGGCGTTGCCACGGGAGACGTCATCACCGGGGACCAGGCGCTTGGTCGGCCGCTCGTATCCGGGCCGCCGCTCGAGGAGGCGGATCGGCTCTGCGCCGCCGCCGGCCGGACGGACGTCCTCGTCGGCGAGCGAGCGTGGCGCCTCGTCCGTCACGCAGTCACTGCTGAGCGGCGAGACGGCGACCACGTCGTCCGGAGCGTGCTCGAGGACGCGGAACCGGTCGCCCGCCGCCTCGAGACGCCACTCGTCGGGCGCGAGGACGAGCTCGCCGAGATCGTGGCGAGCTTCGGGCGTGCAACCCGCGAGCGCAAACCGCACCTCGTCACCGTGTTCGGCTCCCCCGGCGTGGGCAAGACCCGTCTCGCCCACGAGGTCGTCGACCAACTTTCCGGAGCTGCGACCTGCATGGTCGGCCGCACACCCGCTTACGGCGAAGCGTCCACGTACGCGCCGCTCCGCGATGCCTTCTCCACGCTTGCGGGCGGGAGCGTCGCATCCTGGGCTGCCGGCGTCCTCGCGGGCGAGCGGGACGGCGAGCTCGTCGCGGCGAGGATCGCAGCAGCGGCGGGCGAAGCGGCGTCGACCGGCCCCGTCGAGGAGACGGCCTGGGCCGCTCGCCGGCTGCTGGAGACGCTGGCGCGAGAGCGGCCGGTCGTCCTCGTGCTCGAGGACCTGCACTGGTCGGCGCCGGCGTTTCTCGACCTCGTCGAGCACGTGGCCGAGCTCGCGCGAGCACCGATCCTGCTGCTGGGTCTCGCGCGACCCGAGCTCCTCGACACCCGCCCCCAGTGGGCCGGCGGCCGGCTCAGCGCGTCGTCGATCCTTCTCGACGCGCTCGCACCGGATCAGGCCCGCGTCTTGCTCGACGGTCTCGCCGCCGACAATGCCGTCGACGACGAGAAACGCACCGCGATCCTCGCGGGGGCGGCCGGAAACCCGCTCTTCCTCGAGCAGCTGCTGGCCTCCGCGCTGGATGGCGAGACGAGCGTGCCGGACTCGATCCACGCGTTGCTGTCCGCACGGCTCGACCGGCTTCCCGAAGCCGAGCGTCATGTCGCCCAGGCTGCCGCCGCCTACGGACAAACCTTCCCGACCGAGGTGGTGCAGTCCCTGGTCGACGTCGACGTGCGCCCTGCACTCGTGACGCTTGCACGCCGGGACTTCGTCGAGCCGGAGGCGCCGGATGTCTTCGGCGAGGAGGCCTGGGGGTTCCGTCACGCGCTCGTCCGTGACGAGGCCTACGCGAGCATCCCGAAGCGACGGCGAGCTGCCCTGCATCGGCAGATCGCAGCGATCGTCACCGACCGCGCGGGCCGGTGGGGCGTCGAAGCCGACGAGCTCATCGGCTACCACCTGGAGTCGGCATATCGCGCACAGGTCGAGGTGGACCCCCAAGCGCCCGAGCTCGCGGGAGTTGCAGTCGACGCGGCGCGACACCTGACCGCTGCCGGCCGCCGATCGTACGACGGGCGCGATCCGGCGACGACTGCGGGACTGCTGCGTCGGGCGGCTGCGTTGCTTCCGGCCGGCGCGCCCGAGCGCCTCGAGCTCGCCCCCGCCCTGGCCGACGCGCTCGGGTGGAACGGCGAGCGCGACGCCGCCTCGCGCGTGGTCGACGAAGCCGCGGCCGCAGCGCCCCCGGGGGACGAGCGCACGCACGCCCGGCTCGAGGTCGCGCGCCTCAACCTCGCGCTCTGGGGTCCCAAGGTCGATGCGGAGCGCATGTTCGAGGATTTGCGCAAGGCGATCGCCGTCCTCGAAGCGGTCGGCGACGACGAAGCACTCGCGTACGCGCACATCGTCACGCACCACGTGTCGTACCGCCGCTCGGCGCGCACCGGAGCGACGCCGTTCGACGCCGAAGAGCAGCTCGAGCTGGCAGCGAAGCACGCACGCGCTGCCGGCTCGCACTTCATCGAAGGCGTCGCCACGAGCTGGCTGTGCGTGCTGCTCCGGCGCGGCTGGCAGCCGGTCGAAGAAGCGAGACGGCGGATCCAGACGATCCTCGAGGACCCGCCTGATCGCTACACGCGTGCGTCGGCGCTCGGGGGGCTCGGGACGCTGTGCGCGATGGAGGGTGCGTTCGACGAGGGGCGCGCCCTGATGACGGAGAGTCACGCGCTCATCGAGGACCTCGGGCTCCGGCAGACCGCGGCGGCGGATTCGATCGCCCTTGCGGACGTCGAGATCATGGCCGGCGACCTCGACAGGGCGGAGCGCTTCCTGCGTGGCGGACTCGCCGAGCTCGAGGCGGTCGGGGACCAATTCAGCGCCGCGAATGCCGCCTGGCGCCTGGCGCTCGTTCTCACGCGACGCGGCGAAGACAGCGAGGCTGAGCGCTACCTCGAGCGGGCAGGCGAGCTCGAGACTGGTCAGTGGATCGAGGTCTGGCGCCTCCTCCTCGGAGCGACGCTCGCCGCACGGCGCGGCCGGAGCGAGAACGCCGAAGAGTTGCTTCGAGAGTCGGAGCCGCTCATGCGGCGCCTGTTCGAGAGCGGCATGCACGCCGACGCGCTGATCCAGGCCGCGGAGGCGAGCGAGCTGATCGGACGCACTGCCGATGCCGTCGACCGCCTCCGCCGCGCCTCCGCGATCGCGCGGCGGCTCGGGTACGTCGTGGCCGAACGCACTGCCAACGAGCGGCTTGCCGCGATCAAGCCCTCCTAGCGCGTCACGACACGGTACGTGACCCGCCGCGCCGGGTTCCCGTTCGCGACGACGAGGGTCGGGGCTTCGAAGCGGTCGCTCCGCCGCAGCGCCCCAGGGATCGCGTACGTCAGCTCGCGACTGCCGTTCACGAGCCGAGCGCGGAGCCGGCGGGACGCGGCCGGGTCGCCGGGGCGATCGCTTGCGAGCTCGTACGTGAGCGCCGCCTCACCGCGGCTGCGCGTGAAGCGGAGCGACACCGATCGCGTCGTCCGCGACAGCCGGAGATAATGGATCCCGAGCGGTGCCACCGAGCCGCCGGCGTCGCCTCGGCCCGCGAGTCGGCGCAGCGGCGTGAGCCGGTCGCCGTACCAGTCCTTCGTCCAGACCGCGAAGCGACCGAACGCCGCGGCGAACGGCTCGTGTGCAACCCGCGCGTACGTCGAGACGAGGCTCGCCCCGCGTGCGTCTTCGCCGGCACGCCCGCTGCGCGCGAGGTACGCATGAAGCAGTCGCGGCTGCCGCTCGTCGAGGTAGCGCCAGAGCAACTGCGATCCGTAGGTCTGGCTCGTGACGCTCCGCTGCGGAGCCGCGAACCAGCGTCGGAGCTGCAGGGACGCGACGATGTCGTCCAGCTCGGGGTAGACGCGGCTCTCCATGGCAGCTGCCATCCCCTCGAGCGCCCATGAGGCGAGCTCGGGGTCGGTCGTCGGGGGGTAGTACGAGAACTGCGTGAGGTGGAAGAGCTCGTGGGCGACCGTGCCGTAGAGGCTTCCGAGGCTCGTCGACGGACTGGGGTCGAGCGCGTTCGAGACCGCCACGAAGGCACCACCCTCGGCACGGGCCGCGGGGAACGCAACGCCGAACGACCCGGGCGCGAAGCGCGAGATGTAGAGATCCGGGCGCACGTCGGGCCCGCCCGCATCGGGAAGGATTTGCGCGAACCCGCGCTGCTCGTAGTACGCGATAGCCGTGTCCGCCGCGTCGCCGACGCGCTCGACGTAGTCGGGGACGCCGTCGGCGTCGTCGTCGTTCAACGCCGGGGCGTCGATGCCCACCACGACGTAGTGGACGACTGCGCGCCGCGAGTCGTAGATCCGCGCAGGCGTCGCGTAGTCGTTGTACACCTGGAACCCGTTGGGCGCGACGTCGCTCTGCACCCGCGCCGGCGGAACGTCGGTCGGCCGCGGCCTCTTGGCCGCCGTCGCCGTTGCCGCGTTCGCCGCAAGAAGCGCCGTCGCAGCGATCGCCATCATCCCGATCCGTTTCATCCGTTCGAGGATCCCGCCGGCCGGTCACAGCCGACTCACAACGAGGTCACAGGGCGTGACCGCCGGCGTCTCGATGTTCGCCGACGGCGGCGCAGGCGGCTAGCCTCAACGAAGGGATGCGCTCACGTTTTTGCGCTGGGCGTGACCGCTAGGCGCTCGGATTGAACGGCGCGGGCGCTCTCATCGCCGCTGTACGGGGTGCATCCTCATACGCCTCGCGGGCATCGGCGGTCGTGCGGGCGACACTGGCCCTGTACTTCGCTGCCACGTCGTTCGCGATCCACTCGACCTTTCGGTTGGAGTCAGGGCTGCCGAACATCAGGATCGCGCAGGGCGCCGCCCCAGCGCCCACCGTGATATGCGCGGTGCCTGGCGGCGAGTGCAGGTAGTCCCACTGTCGCATGAGCCTCTCTTGGCCTTCCACCACAGCGATGCACTCACCGCTCAGAACCAGAAATCCCTCCTGCGCTTCCTCCGCGTGGTAATAGCCGTTGGCTTCGCCTGGCATCAGAACATGAACATGCACGCCGACGCCAGGCTCATCCGGATCCTTCGTCCGGGCGTCGAAGGAGCACCAAGTGCCGAAGCCTCGAACCGTTCTCCACGCCATCTCCCCAATGTTCAGGATGAACCAGCCATCGTCCCGCGCCACCCGCCCCTCGGCCGTTTCCTCGATCGCAGCTTCATGCACGCCGAACCTCCAGATCGTCTGAACTGGAGCAGTACCGTAAAGGCGCGCTCAGGGTGCATTCGCGAACACCTCGCCCAAGCGACAGTCGCCTTAGTAGCCTCTCCGCCGCAGAGCACACCAGAAGGGACTGAGGTACATGGCTGACAAGCGAGTTTGGTTCATCACTGGTGCGGGCCGCGGCATGGGCGTCGACATCGCGCAGGCCGCGCTCGCTGTTGGCCACGCTGTCGTCGCGACCGGCCGCAACACAGAAGCCGTGTCCGACGCGGTGGGCGATTCTGAGGACCTGCTGGTGGTGGAACTTGACGTCACGAGCCTCGCCTCGGCGGAGACCGCAGTGCAGGTCGCCGTCGACCGCTTCGGCCGCATCGACGTGCTCGTCAACAACGCCGGGAACTTCCATGCGGGTTTCTTCGAGGAGCTGACGCCGGAGCAGATCGAGCGGCAGCTGACGACGAGCCTTGTCGGACCAATGAACGTCACGCGCGCAGTCCTGCCCGTGATGCGCAAGCAGCGGTCGGGGAAGGTCGTCACGATCACGTCGACCGCCGGCGTCGTCGGGCAGGCGTTCTGCTCCGCCTACGCCGCCTCGAAGTTCGGGCTTGAGGGATGGATGGAGTCGCTGCGGTTCGAGATCGAACCGTTCGGCATCCAGACGACCGTCGTCGAGCCGGGCTTCTTCCGCACCACGCTGCTCGAGAAGGAGTCAACAACCTACGCCGAGCTGTCGATCGACGACTACGCCGCGCGGACCGCCCAGACGCGTCCCGCATGGGAAGCGATGAGCGGCAAGCAGGGCGGCGACCCCGCGAAGCTCGCGAAGGCGCTGATCACCGTCGTCGACCAGGAGCAGCCGCCCCGACGGTGGGTTGCGGGCGCGGACGCGGTCGCAACCGTCGAGCAGAAGGCCAACGAACTGCTTGCCCAGGTCGATGCCTACCGCGCCTTGTCGTCCTCGCTCGCGATCGACTAGCTCGGGGGACACTCCCGAACGCTTGCCACGCGAGGCACCGTGACGCCGTCGATAACCTCCGGTCAGGCGTGGACGAAGAGGTGATCCCCGTCCTGTATGTCGAAGATGCTGCTCGGGCTGTCTCGTGGTACGAGAGGCTCGGATTCCGCAAGGAGTGGGAGCACCAGTTCGAGCCGGGGTTTCCGTGGTTCCTCTCGGTCGCGCGAGGGCGCGTCCGCCTCTATCTCTCGGAACACAAGGATGACGCTCGCCCCAGCACGCTCATCCACCTCTACGTCAACGACATCGACGTGGTCTCACACGAATTCGGGGTTCCCGTCGATGAAGAGGGTCTTGCTGGCCGCGAGTGCGATCTTGAAGATCCGGATGGGAACCGACTGCGTATAGCGACTCGGCGCTCCTGACCGCGGACGCCGGCGGCACCCGACACAGGCGGCGTCGACCGTCGCTTGCATCGGGAGTCCTTCAGTAGCATCGCGCCGTGCGCGAGTTGCGTTCGGGCCTGTGGCACTGGGAGGCACCCCACCCGGAGTGGCGGGCGACCGAGCCTTGGAGCGAGAGCGTGTCGTCCTACGCGATCGACGACGGGGAGCGGCTGATGCTCTTCGATCCGCTGGCCGTGCCGAGCGAGCTCGAGGAGCTCGCGGCCGAGCGCGAGACGGCGATCGTGCTCACCGCGCCCTGGCACGAGCGCGACGCGGAGAGCCTGGTCGAGCGGCTCAACGTGCCGGTCTACACGCCGCTGCCCGACAGCGCGCAGTTTCTCATGGACACGTACGGCCTCACCGCCGAGCAGGCCGGCGACGGCAGTCCCGACGTCGTCTGGCTGCTCCGCGAGAACAAAGGCGAGGCACGCCCGTACTCGGCGGGCGACCGGCTTCCGTTCGGCGCCGACGTGTTCCAGGGGCACAAGACGAACGACACCGTGCTCTGGGTCGAGGGCCAGGGTGCGGTGATCTCCGGCGACACGCTGGTCGACTTCGGCCAGGGCCTCGAGATCAACGAGCGGTGGCTCCGGCCCGGCGTGACGCGCGAGGAGATCGCCGAAGGGCTGCGCCCGCTCCTCGAACTGCCGGTCGAGCACGTGCTTGCGACGCACGGCGGGCCGTTCGACCGGGCTGCCCTGGAGCGCGCGCTGTCCCCCTCGTAGCGTGACCGAAGCGGAGCTCGAGGACTCCGGCTCAGGGCTCGCACCCGTGACGAAGGGCTGGTTCGTGGTCAACGTGCGCGATGCCGAGTGGTGGTTCTCGGAGAGGAGGGGCGCCGCGTGCAACTTCGAGAGCGAGTACGGCGAACCGCCGGTCGAGTTCGCGCAGCTGGGGATCAACGTCACCGTCCTGGAGCCGGGCCAACACGGCCTCTACCACGCGGAGTCGGAACAGGAGGCGTTCCTCGTCTTGTCAGGGGAGTGCAGGCTGCTCGTCGGGGGCGAGGAGCGACGCCTCCGGCGCTGGGACTTCTTCCACTGTCCACCCTGGACCGAGCACGCCTTCGTGGGCGCGGGCGACGGGCCGTGCGTGATCCTGATGGCCGGTGCGCGGTCGCCAGACGCACAGGGGCGCTATCCGGTGTCGAAGCTCGCGGCGCGCTACGGCGCGAGCGTGGAGGACGAGACCTCCGACCCGACGCAGGCGCACGCGACGATCGAGCGGTTCCGGCGAGAGCGGCCGCCGTACTGGGCTCGCCTGCCCTGGGCGGCTACCGCGATCGGCGGTACGTGATCTGCAAGTCGTCCTGCCACGTCTCGCCGTCGAACGAGATCTTGGATCGTCCCGCCATGGTGTCGTCATCGTCTTCGAGCGTCGCCGTCTTGAGATGTTGAGCGAGGACGTGTAGTCGTCCGACAGTCGAGAGAGCCCGCCTCAGCGCCGCGAATGAACGCCGCTCTCCTTCTCGACCTCGACGAGACGCTGATCGAAGAGCATTCCGCGGCGGCGGGCGCATTCGAGGCTGCGGCTGCCTTCGCCCAGGCCTCCGACCATCGGCTCGAAGACCGGGGCGGGCTCGTCGCCGCCGCCCGTGCGCAAGCACGCGAGCTCTGGTCGTCCGCGCCGACGTACGACTATTGCCGGGACATCGGGATCAGCTCCACCGAGGGGCTGTGGTGCCGTTTCGAAGGCGACGACGCGCCGACTGCAGCGCTCCGGACCTGGTCGCCGACCTACCGGCGTGCAACGTGGTCGGCGGCGCTGGAGGCACGTGGTGTCGGCGACGGCGCTCTCGCCGACGCTCTCGCCGAGCGATTCGCAGCCGAGCGGCGCGCGCGGCACCGCGTCTTCGCAGATGTCGTGCCTGCCCTCTCTGACCTTCGCGAGCGCTATGCGCTCGGGCTCGTCACGAACGGCGCGTCATGTCTTCAGCACGAGAAGCTCGACCACTCCGGGCTGCGACCGTTCTTCGACGTGGTCGTGGTGTCCGCCGAGTTCGGCACCGGAAAGCCGGACGCCTCGATCTTTCGCTACGCGTTGTCCTTTCTGGGAGTGCCGCCCGACCAGGCGGTGATGCTCGGGGACAGCCTGGATCGCGACGTCGACGGAGCGCGCTCTGCAGGCCTTCGGGCCATCTGGGTCAACCGCCTGGGACACGCACGTCCGGCGGACCGGCCGGACGTCGTCGAAGTCTCGACACTCGGCGACGCGAGATTGCTCCTCACCGCGTGAGCGCCATACTCGCTAGACGATCGCTACATCTAGCGTCCCGGAATTCGATGAGGAACTGCGCCTGCGGCTCGGACGTCGGTTCGGAGGCGCGATCGACGCGTGGTTCGATGCACTGCCCGCCGTCCTGAATGAAGTCGCCGAGCGTTGGGACATCGAGTGGGGCACGCTCATCCAGCGAGGGAGCATGTCCGTCGTCATCCGCTGCCGAGCGGCAGACGGTCGGCCGGCCGTGCTGAAGGTGAGTCCCGATCGCAAGCGGGTCGCGCAGGAAGCGACCGCGCTCGCAAGCTGGAGCACCGCCCACGTCCCAGCGGTGCTCGCCGTCGATGAAAGCGTCGGCGCGCTCCTGATCGAGGCGGTCGAGCCCGGGACCCCGCTCGCCGAGTCGAGCGGCTACCCGAGCGAGACGAGCCTTGCCGCACTCCTGACAGCCCTGCACGGGCACGGCGTGCCCGATCCGCTCTATCGGCCGGTCGCCGAACACATCGCCTGTCTCTTCGACTCGGGCATGAAGAACTACGAACGGCGACCCGACCTCGCCGAGTTGATCCCACCCGAGCTCTACACGCGTGGGCGCCGGCTGGCGATGCGGCTCGCCGCTGACGCAGCTCCGACTGTTCTCCTTCATGGCGACCTCACGCCAGTGAACGTTCTCGACGGCGGCGCGGACCGTGGATTGGTTGCGATCGACCCGGCGCCCTGCCTCGGCGACCCGGCATTCGACGCGATCGATCTGGTGTTTTGGCGGGCGGGGGATGTCGACACGATCGCCGTGCGAGCCGAGCAGTTCGCTCCGGTCATCGGAGCCGACACCCGTCGACTCTTGGACTGGTGCACCGCCTTCGCAGGCATGGTCGCCCTGGAGATCGCCGAAGCGCCCGCCGGCTCCCGCGAACAGGTCGAACCCCTCGTCGCGCTTGCCTCACGCGCCTAGAGAGACGGTGCTCAGGCGCCAAGCCCGTCCAACGCCGCCTCGTAGATGACGCGGCACGCGCCACCGCACCGCTCCGCCGCGGCCGCTGACCACCCCGCTGAGGAGTCCCGAGCTCTCGGACACGCGCGGCGGGAGGGTGGCGAGCCTACCCGGCGGTGACCAATCTCGACGAGTGACATCATCTTGTCTCCCCGACCGCCTCGGCCATGGGGCATTACGCAGACTAGGGGGCCGGCCATGGGACCCATTCCGACGACCTTGCGAAGGATCAGGATCTTCGTAGCCTCTCCGGGCGACGTTCAGGATGAGCGGGCTCAGTTGGGACGCGTCGTTCAGGAGCTCAATCAGATCCTGACCACGCTCGTGCCGGAGGCGGGTCTGGTTCTGGAGCTTGTCCGGTGGGAGACGCATGTACATCCCGGCCTTGGAGCCGATGCGCAAGACGTCGTTACTCGGCAGCTTCAGATCGACGAGTACGACGTGTTCGTCGGAGTCTTCTGGCGTCGGTTCGGCACCCCAACCGCACGCGCTGAATCAGGGACCGAGGAGGAATTTCGCATCGCTCACCACGCTTGGAAGGAGCTCGGCCGGCCCATTCAGATCATGACGTACTTCTGCCGTGCGCTGGCTCCTCCTCCCGAGGACTCCGAGGCCGGCGCTCAGCTCCAAAAGGTCGTCAAGTTCAGAGAGGAGCTGTTCAAAGAAGGCCTCGCGCGCGACTATGGAGAGCACGCCGAGTTTGCCGACTCTGTGCGCAATGACCTGGTGCTTGTGCTGGGTCAGATGCTGCACGCGAAGTCCTCTCCATCGGCGATCGCGGCACAAGCCGACCACGCATCCACAGACGACGATCGAGGGGCGGTGCGCGAAAGGATTCGCGTACTCGCGCACGAGTACGACTCGATGAGAGCTCCGATCACGGGCATGTTGCCCGGCGCAGAGCGAACGCGAAAGATGGAGGTCGTTGCATCAAAGATGCGTGGCTTGGCACTCTCGGCGCATCCCTTCCTCTCCGAGTTGATCCAGAGTCAATCGGCGGGAGAACGCCTTGCCGCCGTCTCCACACTGGAGGCCATTCCTGAGGTCACCTACCTCCCCTGGCTCGCCGAGCGGCTCGGTTCGGAGAAACCGTTTGTGGGTTACCACGCCGCGCTGGGGCTCCTCTCTGCAGCGCGCTCGCTCGACGTGGAAGATCTCCCAAGTGTCCAGACCGCCGTCGACGTAGCACGGCGAGGGATACGACGTAAGCGCAGTGACGCGGATCGTGAGACCGTGCTCGGCTACACCGAGGACGAGCTGCTTCGGAGGCGGGCTCAGAGTTAGCGAGAAGGCCGCGAGGCCCCCCGTAACCAGCGGGCGGGTCTAAGCGTTTAGGCGGTGCGGGTGCTTGAAGGGAGCATCCGACACTCCCCATGTGAGATCGGAGAGGCCTGGCCCGGTGGACTGCTGCCGGGCCTTTCCATGTACGAGACGAAGGCGCACTCGACCCCGCCCGGCCGCGGGAAGGCCGACCCCCACGAACGAGAGAACGCGAGCGGGTCCCGCCCGGCGACTACGAGCCGCAGTACTGTGGCCGTGACCCATCTTGGTCAATACGTCGGTCCACGGCTCGATCGAGGGATCGAGAGAGTGGTGGGAGTTGACGTCAACCCGTGAGGTATGCGGCCGCGCGGCGAGCAAGGCATGGTCCTCCCGATTGCGCTGGGGATACTCGCGGTTCTGACGATCAGTGCGATGGTGGTGATCGAGTCGTCGAGCTCGAACGCGCGCAGCGCGGTCAGGAGCAAGGGCGACAAGGTGGCGTTCGCGCTCGCGGAAGCCGGGATCAACAACGCGATGGCCGTCTTGATGAAGCCGGGCACGAACGCGCTGAACAAGTACGACTTCTGCCCGGCCTCGGACACGGCGCCGGCGTTGCCGTGCTGGAACGCGAACGCGTACGAGGGCGGGACCGTGCAGTGGACAGGTCTGTTGACGGTGCAGTCGGCGAGTGCGTATTGGACACTCACCTCGACGTCGACGGTTCGTAACCCGTACGGCTCACGCGTGCTCCACCGCACGCTGACGGTCCGTGCGCCGGTGTATCCGGCGCCGAGCCAGCCGTTGAACAGTCCTTCCTGGAACTACATCTATTCGCGGGCGCTCGGAACCGGGGTTGCGTTCAACGGTTGTGACATGACGTTGACGAACCAGGTCGAGGTGACCTCGCCGCTCTATGTGAACGGGAATCTCTGCCTCGAGAACAAGGCGCGGATCGCGGCCGGCGGCCTGTTCGTGCGCGGCTCGCTGACGCAGAGCTCGACCCAGAACTACGTCGGCACCTCGGCGGTGAAGCTGAACGACGCTCACATCGCGAAAGGCTGCAAGTACGCCGGCCAGAACGCTCACACGCCCTGTGTCGGCGGCGACCCGCCGGCAGGGGACAAAGTGTGGGCGCTCACGCTCGACACGAACGCCGGCGCGGTCCAGCCTCCAAGCGTGCTCTGGAACGACTGGTACTTGAACGCGAGCCCCGGCCCGTACTACCCCTGCAACCCGACGGAGCCGGGCCAGGCGCCGAATCCCACCTGGGCCTGGGACAACCCGGTCGCCGCCGGCAGCGCGAGCGACGCGACCAAGGTCACCTACAAGAACAACAA
>DASTHC010000098.1:0-13798 GCA_035718485.1 Gaiellaceae bacterium | reverse complement strand
GTGTCGGCTGCGTTGCCCGAGGGCGACGCCTCCGATCTCGACCCGGCCGTTGCGGCTCCCGCAACGAGCAAGCAGGTCACCACCGCACCCGCCATGCTCAGGAGCTTCAAATTGCCCCTCAAACTGCCACCACCTCTCGTGTCGCTGCTGCCTGCGAAGGAGTATTCAGCAGCTAAGACGGGTTGGCAAACGAATTGTTAAGGGGCGGCCGAAGCCGCCCCTCGTCAACGTCGAACTCTGTTCTCGCGATTACGCCGCGGAGGCCACAGAGATCAGATCGCGCAGCGCGCCGAGACGCGCCAGCGCCTGACCCTCGAGCTGACGGACGCGCTCGCGCGTCAGGTCGAGCTCGTGTCCGATCGCCTCGAGCGTCCACGGCTCGCCCTCGAAGCCGAACCGCAGCTCGAGGATGCGACGCTCGCGCTCGGGCAGCGCGTCGAGTGCCTTGCGCACGCCCTGGCGGCGGAGCGACTCCTCCGCCTCGTCGAACGGATCGGGTGCCTCGCGGTCGGCGAAGAGATCGCCGAGCTCGCCCTCGTCGTCTGCGCCGACCGTCTGGTTGAGCGAGACCGACGCCGACGCGGCGCCGAGCGCCTCGTCGACATGCTGGATCGGCAGGCCGGTCGCCTCCGCGAGCTCCTCCTTCGTCGCCTCGCGGCCGAGCTCGACCTCGAGCCGGCGTGCGGCGCGCGACAGCTTCTGCTGCCGCTCGACGACGTGGACGGGCACGCGGATCGTCCGGGCGTGATTCGCCACGGCGCGCTGGACCGACTGGCGGATCCACCACGTCGCATAGGTCGAGAACTTGAAGCCGCGCCGCCAGTCGAACTTCTCGACTGCACGGTTCAGGCCCAGGGTTCCCTCCTGGATCAGGTCGAGGAACGGTACGCCGAGCCCGCGGTATCCCTTGGCGATGGACACCACGAGCCGGAGGTTCGATTCGATCATGTGACGCTTCGCGACCGGGTCGCCTCGCTCGATGCGCTTCGCGAGTGCGACCTCGTCGGCTGCTGTGAGCAGCTTGTGCTTGCCGACGTCGGCCAGGAAGAGCTGAAGGCTGTCCGCAGAGCCCGAGAGCGGCTGATGCTCGAGGTTGAGGCGGGTGTTGACCTTCTCCGCCTCCTTCTCATCGGTCGCAGCGGCACGGATCTCGAAGCCGATCGACTCGAGCTCATGGCGCAGCTGCTCGAGGTCCTCCTCGTTCAGCTCCTGCTCCTGCGCCATCGTCTCGAGCGAGGTCGCTTCGATAAAGCCCTGCTCCTCCGAGGCTTCGACGATCGCCTTCACCGGCTCCGAGTCCAGAAGTTCCTGCAACTGATTCTGCGTCAAAGTAGGTAAGTCTTCCTTTCGCGCTTGCCTGTGGGCGTGCGTTCGCACCAGCCCCTTTCGCACTCTAGGAGGTCTCTCCTGTCCGTGCTAGAGGGTGTGAACGAATCGCAACCGAATACCAACAATGCTGGTCTCAACCAGGGAAACGCCGCCCGCGCCCCGGGCATTCCAGGGCGCGCGAAGCCCGTCCCTCCTCTACAGACGCACGAACCGCCCGAAAGTTTCCCTACGCCCTCGTTCGACGTCGCCCACGCGGCGCCGGACCGCGGGCGCGCCGGTCCGCGAGCAGCTCCAGCGCCCGCTCGAACGAGAGCGAGTCGACCTCGTCGCCGGCCTTGAGGCTGGCGTTCGTCTCCCCGTCGGTGACGTAGGGACCGAAGCGGCCGTTCCGAATGACGATCTTCTTCGTGGTCGTCGGGTCGACGCCGACCTCGCGGAGCGGCCCCGCCGCGGCGCCACGGCGGCGGCGCTCCTTCGGCTTGCGGAGCAGCTCGAGCGCCTCGTCGAGTGTGACCGTAAAAAGCTGCTCCTCGCTCTCGAGCGAGCGTGTCTCGGTGCCCTTCTTCACGTAGGGGCCGTACCGGCCGTTGAGCGCCTCGACGTCCTCGCCGTCGGTCGGATCGGGCCCCAGGACTCGCGGGAGCGAGAGCAGCTTCACGGCGTCGTCGAGCGTGACGGTGTCGAGCGACATCGACTTGAAGAGCGACGCCGTCTTCGGCTTCGACTTGTCGTCCTCGGGGAGCACCTCGGTCACGTACGGGCCGAAGCGGCCGGTCTTCGCGACGAGCTGGCGCCCGGTCTCGGGGTGGATGCCGAGCTCGCGATCGCCTGACGGCTGCGCGAGAAGCTCCTTCGCCTTCTCGAGCGTCAGCTCGTCGGGCGCGAGGTCGAGCGGCACGCTCGCGCGCTCCTCGCCGCGCTCGACGTACGGGCCGTAGCGGCCGACGCGTACCGCGATGTCCTCGTCGATCGGGAACGTGTTCACCGCACGCGCGTCGATCTCGCCGAGCGCGGTGACGAGCTCCTTCAGCCCCGCCTCGTGCTCGCCCCCGTCGTTCTCGCCGAAGTAGAAGCGGCGGAGCCAATCGACCCGCCCCTCGTCGCCCGCGGCGATGCGGTCGAGGTCGTCCTCCATCCGGGCGGTGAACTCGTAGTCGACGAGGCGGCCGAAGTGCTTCTCGAGCAGCTCGACGACCGAGAACGCGAGGAACGACGGGACGAGCGCCGTGCCCCGCTTGAAGACGTAGCCGCGGTCGAGGATCGTGCCCATGATCGCCGCGTAGGTCGACGGGCGGCCGATGCCGCGCTCCTCGAGCGCCCGCACGAGCGTCGCTTCGGTGTACCGCGGCGGCGGCGAGGTCGCGTGGCCTTGCGCGGTCAGCTCGCGGGTCTCGAGGCCCTGCCCCTCCTCGAGGTTCGGCAGCGGGCGGTTCTCCTCGTCGTCCTCGTCGTCCTTGCCGACCTCGTAGGCGGCGAGGAAGCCGGGGAACGTGATCACGGTGCCCGACGCGCCGAACTCGACGTCCTCGCCCGACGACGACGCCGCACCGAGGCGGAGCGAGACGGTCTGCCCACGCGCGTCGGCCATCTGCGAGGAGATCGTGCGCTTCCAGATCAGCTCGTAGAGGGCGAGCTCGTCGCGGTTCAGCTCGCCGCGCACCTCGGTCGGCGTCCGGAAGCGGTCGCCGGCCGGGCGGATCGCCTCGTGCGCCTCCTGCGCGTTCTTCACCTTGCGCTCGTAGCTCCGCGGCTTCGGCGGGAGGTAGTCCGCGCCGTAGAGCTCCGTCACCTGCCGGCGCGCCGCTGCGACCGCCGCCTCGGAGAGCGACGTCGAGTCGGTGCGCATGTAGGTGATGTAGCCGTTCTCGTAGAGGCGCTGCGCGACGCGCATCGTCGTCTGCGACGAGTAGCGCAGCTTGCGGCTCGCCTCCTGCTGGAGGGTCGCGGTCCGGAACGGTGCGGTCGGGCGGCGCGTGTACGGCTTCTCGTCCTTGCTCCGCACGCTGAACGTCGCGTCCGCGAGGCGCTCGAGGAGCCCACGCGCCGCGCTCTCGTCGAGATGCGCGATCTCGGGGTTCTTGAGCTTCCCGTCCGCGCCGAAGTCGGAGCCTCGTGCGACGCGCTTGCCGTCGAGCGCAACCAGGCGCGCGGTGAACGAGCCCGGGTCGAAGATCCCTTCGAGGTCCCAGTACGAGACGTCGACGAAGGCGATGCGCTCGCGCTCGCGTTCCACGACGAGCCGCGTCGCGACCGACTGCACACGGCCGGCGGAGAGCCCCTGCGTCACCTTCTTCCAGAGCACCGGCGAGACCTCGAAGCCGTAGAGCCGGTCGAGGATGCGACGCGTCTCCTGCGCGTCGACGAGGCGGTCGTCGATCTCGCGCATCTGCCCGAGCGAGCGCTCGATCGCGTCGCGCGTGATCTCGTGGAAGACCATCCGGTGAACGGGGACCTTCGGTTTCAGCACCTCCTTCAGGTGCCAGGCGATCGCCTCGCCCTCGCGGTCCTCGTCCGTCGCGAGCAGCAGCTCGTCGGCCTGCTTGAGCTGCTTCTTCAGGTCGTCGACCGTCCGCTTCTTGTCCTTGTCGACGAGGTAGAGCGGCTCGAACTCGTCGTCGATCGCCACCCCCATCGTCCCGTACTTCGCTCGCTTCTCCTTCGGGATCTCGGACGCCCGGCTCGGGAGGTCGCGGATGTGCCCGACGCTCGAGGCGACCGTGAAGCCGTCCCCGAGGTAGCCCGAGATCGTCCGCGCCTTGGCGGGGGATTCGACGATGACGAGGCGGTTTCCGCCGCTTTTCTCCGTGGTCGCCACGCGGTCCACCTTAGCCCGTGTTGTCAAGGCGGCAGAATTCGGCGCCGTGGCGCCACGACCTTCTCCTCTGTACCGGACCATCGCCGCGCTGTCCCGTCCCGTCATGAATCTGCTCTTCCGCCCGAAGACGATCGGAATCGAGAACGTGCCTCGCGAGGGCGGCTTCGTGATGGCAGCGAACCACCTGTCCAACTTCGACCCGTGGGCCGTCGGGCTCCCGATCTTCCCCTGGCGGTTCCTGCGGTTCATGGGGAAGTCGGAGCTCTTCTGGTGGCCGCTCGGCCCCATCATCTCGGCCGGCGGCGCGTTCAAGGTGCGGCGCGGCCAGGCAGACATTGGCGCGATCGAGACGGCAGTCGAGCTCGCGCGTGAGGGTCACGCCGTGATGATGTTCCCCGAGGGAACGCGCAGGAAGAAAGGAATGGTGAAGAAGTACCAACCGCGCGCGCACACGGGCGCCGCCCGCATCGCGCTCTCCGCAGGCGTGCCGCTGATCCCGGCGGCGATCAAGGGAACGGACAACCTGCTGCGGCTCGGCCCGCTGCGCGTCGCGTACGGCGAGCCCGTTCAGCTCGACGACCTGCGTGCGCAGGATCCGCGTGAGGCCTCACAGGAGGCGACCGACCGGCTGATGGCCGAGATCGAGCGCCTGGAGGCGACGCTTTGAGTAGGCCGCTGCTCGCCGTCGACGGCGACTCCCTCGCGCACCGTGCGTACCACGCGCTGCCGAAGCAGATCCGCCGGGCCGAGGGCCGGCCCGCGAACATGATCGTCGGCTTCACGAACATGCTCGTCGGTCTCTGGGACATCGTCGAGCCGCGCGCGACGTTCGTCGGCTTCGACACCCTCACGACGCCGACGTACCGGCATGTGGCCTTCCCGGCGTACCAGTCCGGGCGCGAGTTCGCCGACGATCTCCTCGAGCAGCTCGACCTGCTACCCGAGCTCGTCGCGGCGCTCGGCTTCGCGCACGCGAAGGAGCCGGGGTACGAGGCCGACGACTTCCTCGGCGCGGCGGTCGCGTCGGAGGAGAAGAAGAAGAGGAGCGTCGTCGTCGCGACGTCCGACCGCGATCTCTTCCAGCTCGTGAGCGCCCTGACGACGGTCCTGCAGCCGGTGCGCGGCGTCAGCGAGCTCGCCTGGGTCGGTCCAGAGGAGGTGCGCGAGCGCTACGGCGTCGAGCCGAAGCAGGTGCCGGACTTCATCGCGCTCCGCGGCGACCCGTCCGACCGCCTCCCGGGCGCGAAGGGCGTCGGCGCGAAGACGGCCGCGTCGATCCTCGCCCAGTACGGATCCCTCGAGGCGGCGCTCGAGGAAGGACGCTTCCCGGCGCAGGCGGAGGACTTGCGCCTCTACCGCCGAATCGCGACGGTGGACGCCTCTGCTCCTCTCCCTCCCCTCAGAGACCAGACGCCGAAGTGGGCGGAGGCGTCCGCCCTCACCGAGCAGTGGGGGTTGAAGGCGGTCTCGGAGCGCCTCGCGGCGCGGGCCGCGTGAAGGTCGTCTCGCACGCGGACCTCGCCCGCCTCCACCCGACGCTGCACCATCCGGAGTCGCCCGAGCGGCTGCGCGTCCTCCTCGAGCGGTTCGAGTGGACGGAGGCAGGGCCCGCGCGACAGGCCGACGTCCTTCGTTGCCATACGCGCGACTACGTCGAGCAGCTCGAGCTGATCGACGCTGAGACCTGGCTCGACGGCGACACCGTCGCGACCGAGACGTCGTACGACGCGGCGCTGCTCGCCGCGGGCGTCTCGATCGCGGCCGTGGAGCAAGGAGCGTTCGCGTTCGTCCGGCCGCCCGGGCACCACGCGCTCCCGAACCGCGCGATGGGCTTTTGCCTCTTCGACAACGTCGCGATCGCAGCGCGTTTCGCACAGACCGAGCTGGGGCTCGAGCGCGTTGCGATCCTCGACTGGGACGTGCACCACGGGAACGGGACGCAGGCGATCTTCTGGGACGACCCCACAGTGTTCTTCGCGTCGATCCACCAGTGGCCGTTCTATCCGGGCACGGGCGGGCCAGACGAGCAGAACGACACGACGCTGAACGTGCCGCTCGGCGCAGGGTCGGGCGACGACGAGTTCCTACACGTGCTCGACCGGCTCGTGGAGCCCGCGCTCGCGCGCTTCGACCCCGAGCTGCTTCTCGTGTCGGCCGGGTTCGACGCGCACGAGGACGATCCGCTCGCGTCACTCGACGTGACGACCGACGGATTCCGTGAGATCGCCGCTCGTTCGCGCACATACGCGCCGCGGGTCGCCGCGGTCCTCGAGGGTGGCTACAACCTCTCGACCCTGCCCGACCTCGTCGCGTCGGCGCTCGCAGGGTTTGGCGAATGAGAACGGCCGGCGCGTGAACGCCGGCCGTTGCCAGAGAACCACTCGGACGTTCAGCTCACTCCTGAGCCGTTCCTGACATCGGCCTGCGGGCGACGACGCTCGCGACCCAGGGAGGGTGAAGGACGTCCCTCGAAGCGAGTGATTCGATCAGCGCCGCGCGACGGCCAGGAGCTCGAGCGCCTCGCGCCGAGACGACACGTTGAGCTTGTGCAGCAGGCTCTTGACGTGGGAGCGCACGGTGTGCTCGGAGATGAAGAGCCGCTTCGCGATGTCGTCGGTGCCGAGGTGCTCGTCGAGGAGCAGGAGCACCTCCACCTCGCGCGCACTGAGCGCGCCGGCAATGTCGTCGGGCACGCCGCCGTTCCGGTGGCCGCCCTCGCGCACCTGGTCGAGCAGGCGCCTCGCGACCTCGCCGGAGAGCGCGGCCTCGCCGCGGACGACGCCGCGGAGGAACTCGACGATGCGGTCCGGCGGCTCGCTCTTCAGCAGGTAGCCGGCGGCGCCGGCGCGGATCGCTGCGAGAAGGTTCTCTTCTGTTCCAGACGCCGTGAGGACGATCACCTCGGTGTCGGGAGCGGCGTCGCGGATCCGCGGAAGCGCGGCGAGGCCGTCGACGCCGGGCATCGAGAGATCGAGCAAGACGACCTCCGGCATGAGCTCGCCGGCAAGCGCCACCGCCTGCTCGCCGTCGGAGGCCTGGCCGACGACCTCGAAGCCGTTGGCGCCGAGCAGGCTCGCGAGAGCCTCCCGCGTCAGGGGATGGTCGTCCACGATCAAGACGCGCGCCTGCATCTCAAAAGCTCATCGGCAGCAGGCGCGCTGCCGATTAGAGGGATATGCGCCGCGAGGAACGCGATGCCTACGAGACCTGGCTCTCGGGGGAACTGCTGCTGTTCGGGCTTCTCGGAGCCGCTCTGGCGCTCTTCGTCGACTACGCCGCGCTTCGCCATGCGTGGGAGGCGCCCGCGCTCGGACTCGTGCTGGACACCGCGATCACGCTGGCGGGCGGCATCGTCGCGGTGCTGGCGGGCATCCGCTTCGCGGTCGAGGGACGCCGCTTCGACCTCGTCCTCTCGTCGGGGTTCTTCGTCGCGGCCTCGGCCACGCTCGTCTTCGAGATCGTCCCCGTGCTCGATGAGCCCGTGCCTGCGCGGGTCGAGGGCTGGGCAGCGATCTTCGGCGCGCTCTTCGCGACCGGGCTGATCGCGCTCGCGCCGTGGGTACGTGGCTCGGTCGTCGCGCGGCAGCGCGCGCTCGGCAACTCCGTGGGCGTGCTGCTCGCCGTGCTCGCGGGGCTCTGGCTTTGCCTCCACACACTCGCGCCGCACCTTCCGCCGCTCACCGCCGGGCCGACCCAGCCGGATCCGCCGCTGCTCCTCGCGTTGTCGCTCTCGCTGCAGGCGCTGCTGAGCCTGCTCGCGCTGATCGGCTTCGGCCTCCGGTACCGCAACCGCGGCGACGACCTCGACCGCTGGCTCGCGTCGGCCGCGACGCTGAGCCTCTTCTCCGCGCTCTACCGCGTCTTCACGCCGCTGCTCCCGAGCACGGCGGTGTCGATCGGCGACTTCCTGCGCGTGATCGCGTTCGGCGTCCTGCTCGTCGGCGTCTGGCGCGCGATCTCGTCCGCGGAGTTCGGACGCGCCGTCGCGGAGGAGCGCGCGCGCGTCGCGCGCGAGATCCACGACGGGCTCGCGCAGTATCTCTTCGCGCTCGCGACGCACGCGAGCATGCTCGAAAGTGGTGAGCCCACGAAGGAAGCGATCGCGCGCATCAAGGAGCTCGCGGTCTCCGCGCAGCAGGAGGCGCGCTTCGCGGTGCTCGCGCTCTCGTCCGCGGGCGGAAGCGCGCCGTTCGATGCGGCCCTCCGGCGCTACGTCGAGTTCCTGATCGCCGACGGTGCGCTCGACGTCGACGTTGAGATCGATCCGCGCGTGCGACTCGCGCCCGACGAGCAGATCGAGGTGTTCCGGATCGTCCAGGAGGGCCTCGCGAACGTCCGGAAGCACGCGGACGCGACGAGTGCGGTCGTCCGGATCTGGACCCGCGAGGGCCAGCGCTTCGTCACCGTGACAGACGACGGTCGCGGCTTCCAGGAGGAGACCGGCGACGCGGGCCAAGGGCTGCGCAACATCCGGCAGCGCGCCGCGAGCATCGCGGGTGCCGCGTCGGTTCGTTCGAATCCCGGCCGCGGCACGACCGTCGAGATCGCGCTGCGGGCCTAGGCCTAGACCTCCCCGCTGTACGAGTCGTTCAGATACGCCTGGCGGGCCTCGTGGTCGCGCGGCGAGCGGAGGTAGCGGCTCCACGCCTGCTGCTCGTGCCAGACCGCACCGAGCTCCCAGACGCAGAAGGTCGGGCGGTGCGTCCCGTCGACCGGCCACGGCGCGAAGGCGGGGTCGTCCTCGCCGTTCTTCGCCCACACCGTTTCCCAGACCTCGTTGTCGTTGTTCCAGGTCAGGACGATCAGGAAGTAGAAGCTCTCGCCGCAGCGGTGGAGGAGCACGAAGCCGAGCTCGCCGCGAAGGTCGAACACGCCCGTGTCGAGCGCGGTTCCCGCGAGCGCGCGAATGTCGGCAGGGACGGGCTGGTCCGCGGGCGCGATCTCGTACCACTTCAGCTCCGCGCCGTCGACCATGACCGGCTCCCACGGCTCGATCCGCTTCGAGATGTGGACGTACTGCTCGGCGACGCTCAACGCTCGTCCCCCGCACGCGTGAACTCCATGATCCAGTTCGTCTCCCACGTGGCCCCGCCGTCGTCGGAGAACGCCTGCTCCCAGCGCGGCCTCTCGGACGTCGCGCCGTACCACGTGAACCGCACGAGGATCGGACGGCCGTCGAACGTGTCCTCGCCCTCGAACACCCCGACGTCACCGTGGAACCTCCCGAGCACCGGCGGGTCGAGCACGCCCGGGCGACGGCTGTCGGCCCAGTAGATCGACCACTGCCTCGTGTCCGGATCGAAGAACCGAAACGACATGCCGACGAAGCCGCCGTCGTGGTCGGTCCGGAACTCGTCCTCGTTCCCGAACCCGTCGAGGATCGGCCACGCCGTGCTCGTCGCCTCGAACTCGTCCCAGTCGTGGCAGCCCGCGAGCCGCTCTCGAAGACGCCGGTTGCGGACCTTCCAGCGGCCCATCCAGAAGTCGAAGTCCCGGACTCCGGCCGCTTCCATGACTGCCTGCGCCATCGCTCCCCTCCCGTTCGGTGTCGCCGCGACGCTAGCCGAGGAATAGGGCGGAACCTGCCCGCTATTTGTGATCGACTGCGGGCGTGGCCACGCCGACCTCACGGCTCCTCGAACTGCTCGAGCTCCTGCAGACGCAGCCGCTCACGACGGGGCAGCAGATCGCCGACCGGCTCGGGATCGACCGGCGCACGGTCCGCCGCTACGTGGCGACGCTCCAGGAGCTCGGCATCCCGGTCGAGGGTGAGCGCGGCGTGGGCGGCGGCTACCGCGTCCGCCCCGGGTTCCGGCTCCCGCCGCTGATGCTGAGCGACGACGAGGCGATCGTCGTCGTGCTCGGGCTGCTGGCCGCGCGACGGCTCGGGCTCGACACGCCGTCGGAGTCGGTCGAGGGAGCGCTGACGAAGATCCACCGCGTCCTGCCCGACGCGAGCCGGCGCCGCGTCGAGGCGCTCGAGTCGACGCTCGAGTTCACGAGGTCGGCGACCATCGGCGCGCCGGTCGCCGGCGACACGGTCCTGCTGCTCGCCGACGCGATCCGCCGGCGCCGCAGAGTGCACCTGAGCTACCGGTCCTTCGCGGGAGAGGAGACGGAGCGCGACGTGAGCCCGCATGGGCTCGTCGTGCACTCGGGACGGTGGTACCTCGCGGCGCACGACCACGTGCGCGACGACCTCCGGACGTTCCGCGTCGACCGGATGGAACGCGCGGCCCTGGCCGACGGTGCGGCTGTCGACCCGCCGCCCGGCTTCGCGGCCGTCGAGCACGTCAGCCGGTCGCTGGCACGTGTTCCGTGGCCCTGGGCGGTCGAGGTCCTCCTCCACGTGCCCCTGGAGCGAGCGTCGCGCCGGATCCCGGCGACGCTTGCCGAGCTCGTCGAGACGCCCGACGGCACGCTCCTGCGCATGCGCGTCAGCTCGCTCGACTGGACCGCCTCGGTGCTCGCGGGGCTCGACTGCGCGTTCACGATCCGCTCGCCCGACGAGCTGCGCGCGAGCGTCGAGGCGCTTGCAACGCGGCTCGCAGCAGCTGCCAAGGACTCAGCGCCGCTCAATTGAGACCAGCCTGAGAACGTCGCTCCCACCCTGCACGGTCTGCTCCTTCACCAGCCCGATGCCCCGGACGTAGAACTTGTTGTCGAGGACGCCCCGCTCGAGCAGAGAGAACTCTTCGGTCTTCAGCGCATGACGGGAGGACACGAACGGCGACGTCACCGCCGCGTTCAAGGCGACCACCCGGGAGCAGTCCTCGGCGACGTTCTTCGCGTCTTCCTGCTTGAGCGTCCGCCCGACTCTCGGTGCGGCCGGCATGAAGATCCCGGCGCGCGCGTTGTGGACGCCTGCCTGCCAGGAGCCCTGCGTCGTGACGACTCGTCCGTTCTCGAACTCCTTCGTGTCCTCGCCGAAGTACCAGACGTTGCCGCTCGCGTCCTGCGCGAACCAGTCGAATGTGTCCTCGACGACCTCTCCCCGGACGAAGACCCGGTCGCGGACGACCGTGACCGGGACGCCGAGGATCGTCTTCGTGCGGCGGGTGACGGTGACGACTTCCGTGGCCGGCTTCCCGTCGAGCTTGCCGCGGTACGTGAACGTCGTCCCGGGCCGGAGCGGGAAGTACGCGTTGTCGATCCGGCGGACGAAGGTCTTCGGAAGCGCTGCCGGCGGCCTCAGACAGCTGCGGGCCGTTGCGGCCGGCTCGGCATCAGCGAGTGCAGCGAGGGCCAGCGTGGTCGCGAGCGCCGCGACCACGACGAGTGCGATCCGGTTCATCGGCTTGGTCCTACTTCGCCGCCGATGAGACGGCGATGAGAAGTCAGTCAGTCTCGGGGAGCTCCGCTGGCAGTCCGAACGCGGGGAAGAGCTCGGGGTTGATGAACGCGGTGATCTCCTTGATCAGATCCCCCTCGACCGTGATGACGTCGAGCGCCGCCGCGCCGTAGCGCCCCGTCTCCGAGTCGAGCTGGTAGTACGCGACGGCAAGCTGACCGTTCGCGCGTGCCGGGATCGCCCGCGACTCGGGGCAGAACTCGCGTGCGGCCTTCGCGAAGCCGGCGATCGTCTCGCGACCTCGCCACCAGGTCGGCCACGGGGGCATCGAGAAGACGGCGTCCTCGGTCAGCAGTGCTGCGACCGCGTCGACGTCGCCTCGCGCCCACGCATCGACGTACGCCTCGACGAGCTTTCGCGCGCGTGCGTCGTCGAGCGAGCGGAGCGTCGTCTGCTGACTCTGATCCGGGAGTCGCTCGTCGACCGCCTTGCGGGCGCGCTGCAAGGTGCTGTTGACCGAGGCGACCGTCGTGTCGAGCGACTCGGAGACCTCGCGCGCGGAGTAGCCGAGCACCTCGCGCAGGACGAGCACCGCCCGCTGCGTCGCCGATAGGTGCTGGAGCGCAGCGATGAACGCGAGCTCGACGGCTTCGCGCTGCTCGTAGCGGGCGTCGGGCGCTGCGTAGCCGTCCGGAACCCCGACCTCCTCGTCCGGGTACGGCTCGACCCACACCGACTCGACGAGCGGCTGGCCGATGTCGCCCGTCGAGAAGGCCCGCGGGCCGTAGTCGACGGGGAGCGTCCGCTTCTGCCTCCGCGCGAGCGAGTCGAGGCACACGTTCGTCGCGATCCGGTACAACCACGTCCGGAGCGAGCTTCGGCTCCCGAACTCGGCGAGCCCGCGCCAGGCACGGAGCAATGCCTCCTGGAGCGCGTCCTCGGCGTCGTGCACCGAGCCGAGCATCCGATAGCAGTGGGCGTGGAGCTCCGCCCGATGCTCCTCGACGATGCGCCGAAACGCGGCCTCGTCGCCGGCCCGCGCCGCCTGGAGCAGATCGTGTTCCCGCGTC
This sequence comes from Gaiellaceae bacterium, assembly GCA_035718485.1. Classification (GTDB taxonomy): domain Bacteria; phylum Actinomycetota; class Thermoleophilia; order Gaiellales; family Gaiellaceae; genus JACCTU01. Next base: position 1,293 of record DASTHC010000098.1, on the reverse strand, counting down.
TCTGTCGGTCGAACGGCCATCGTCAACAGGGTAGACCGGCCGAGCGGCGCAAACTCATCGCGTCCGGTAGTGGAGATAGACGGTCCCGTTGTGGAAACGGCGTTCGTCGAGCAGTTCGAGGTTCACGTGCAGTCCCTCCCGTAGCGCGCGTTTGCCGCCTCCGACGACGACCGGCACGAAGAACAGCTGGTACTCGTCGACGAGCCCGGCCTCGATCGCCTCTGCGGCGAGTTCGGGACCGCCGACGCCGAGGTCCCGCGTCGATGCCGCCTTCAGCCGACCGACGGCTTCGGCATCGAACTCCCGCTCGATCTGCGTCCTGGCGCTCGCCGCCGCCGGGAGGGTCCTCGAGTAGACGATCTTGTCGGCCGCCTGCCAGATTCCGGCGAAGTCCCGCACCGCCGGCGGCTCGTCCTCGAGCTCGAGGTCCTCCCAGTAGACCATGGTGTCGTACATGCGCCGCCCGTAGAGGTGGGTGCCGACCGGCCGGGAGAGCTCGTTCACGAAGGCGTGCACCTCCTCGTCGGGCGCCGCCCAGCCGAATCCACCCTCGTCGTCCTCGATGTACCCGTCGAGCGACGCGATTGCCGAGTAGATCAGCTTGGCCATCTCAGCCGGCCGACGCGTAGGTCGCGAGGATCGCGCCCGTGCTCGCGACCTGGCTGTCGACGAGCCGAAGCGGCCTGCGCAAGCCGTCGTCGCGGAAGATTCGCTTCCCGCCGCCGAGCACGAGCGGATCGATCATCAGGCGGAGCTCGTCGACCAGGTCGTGCTCGAAGAGCGTCGACACGAGCTCGGTGCTGCCGATCGTGTGCAGGTCACCGCCGTCCTCCCGCTTCAACGCCGCCACGGCCTGGGCGACGTCGCCCTCGACCAGAGACGAGTTCTGCCAGCCGAGCTCCGGCCGTGTTCTCGAAACTACGTACTTCGGCTTCGTGTTCAAGGGCTCGGCGATCACCTGCTCCTCCTCGGAGGCGTTCGGCCAGTAGGCCGCGAAGATCTCGTATGTGCGGCGCCCGAGCAGGAAGCCGCCGGCCTCGACGATGCTCCCGAGCACCCACTGCATCGCGAGCTCGTCCTCCATGTACGGCATGTGCCAGCCGCCGTGGGCGAAACCGCCGCTCGTGTCTTCGTCGGCGAGGCCCGGCGCCTGAGCGACCCCGTCGAGGCTGATGAACTCGTTCACGACCAGCTTGCGCATCTGCGTCCCCCCTCAATCGCTTGATCGTTCACACGTTCAGACTCTGCCGCGCCGCTCGATTCATCGCTCCAGCGAAGAGGGCCTGGATCGCC
>DASTHC010000097.1:0-11764 GCA_035718485.1 Gaiellaceae bacterium | reverse complement strand
AGAGCCAGTTGAAGAGCGCCGTTCGGACGTTCCCGATGTGCAGCATCCCGGTCGGGCTCGGCGCCATGCGAACGCGGACGGACACGCGGATAGCGTAGGCGCGATGCGGGTTCTGTCGCTCCGCGAGCTGAACCGGACGCTCCTCCTCCGACAGCTCCTCCTACGCCGCGCGCCGCTCACGCCCACGCGGGCGATCGAGCGCGTCGCCTCGCTGCAGGCGCAGTGGGTGCCGTCCCCGTACGTCGCGCTCTGGTCGCGAATCGAGGGCTTCGAGCGCGACGGGCTGACGCGGGCGCTTGGTCGCCGAAGCGTGCTGAAGGCGTCGCTGATGCGCGGGACGCTGCATCTCGTCTCCGCTCGCGACTACCGGCTCTACGACACGGCGCTCAGGCGCGATCCCGCGCCGTGGACGACCGGCCGGCCGGAGCCGGCGCCGGAGCTCGTGCGCGCGGTCACGTCGTTCGCGAGCGAGCCTCGCTCGGGAGCCGAGCTGCGGGCGTTCATCCAGGAACGGCGTGGGCCCGGCACGGACGAGGAGAACCACCGCGACCTCAACTGGCTCCGCCACCTGATCCCGCTCGTGCCCCAGCCCGAGAGCGGCATGTGGGGCTTCGTACGTGGCGTGCGGCTGCGCGCGTACGACGGGCCCGAGCCGAGCCACGACGAGGCGCTCGCGCATCTCGTTCACCGGTACCTCGCCGCGTTCGGGCCGGCGACGCGGGCCGACCTCGCGGCGTGGAGCGGCCAGGTGCTGAAGACCCTCGATCCGGCTCTCGAGCGGATGCCGCTCCGGCGCTTCCTCGACGAGGAGGGACGCCAGCTCCTCGACCTGCCGCGTGCCCCGCTCGCGGAGGCCGGCGCGAAGGCCCCCGTGCGCTTCCTGTCGCGATGGGACGAGCTCCTGATCGGCCACGCGGACCGGCGCCGGGTGATCCCGGAGGAGCACGAGGCACGGAAGCTCGTGTTGGCCGGCGCGCAGACCGTGCTCGTCGACGGCGGCGTCGCAGGCACCTGGACGTTCGAGCGCGGGCGCGTGGCCGTCGAGCCGTTCGACCCGCTCCCACACGGGGTTCGCCGCGAGCTCGAGGACGAGTCCTCGCGGCTGGCCGCGTTCCTGGGCTAGCGTCGGACCGTGCGCGTCCTCACGCTCCGCGAGCTCAACCGTGCGACGCTTGCCCGGCAGCTCCTGCTCGAGCGGCGCAGGCTTTCTCCGCTCGTCACGATCGAGCGTCTGGCAGGCATGCAGGCGCAGTGGCCCAAGGCGCCGTACGTCGGGCTCTGGACGCGCCTCCCGGCGTTCCGGCGCGACACGCTCGAGCGTGCGATCAGCTCGGGGAAGGTCGTGAAGGCGACGGTGATGCGGGGCACGCTCCACCTCGTCACCGAGCGTGACTACGGGATGTTCTGGGCGGCACTGCGGGACATGCGCGCCTGGGCCGATGACGAGTCGCTGGAGCTCGCCACTCGGCTCGCGCCGCAGCTGCGCGCGATGTTCGATGACGGGCCGCTCACGTTCCAACAGGTGGTCGAGCGCATGGCGAGCGACCACGGGATCGAGGACGAGTTGACTCGGCGTCGCACCTGGTGGGTCGCGCGAAAGACTGGCCATGTTCTCCACGCGCCCGAGACCGCGCTCTTCGCGGCGCGCCCGCAGGCGCTCTTCGCCCCGGTCGCGGTGCCGGCGCCGGTCGACACGACGCTTGCGAGGTCCGAGCTCGCGCGCCGCTACCTCGCGGCGTTCGGGCCGGCCGCACGCGCCGACCTCGCCGACTGGTCCGGCATGCGGGTCTCGGACCTCGCCCCGGCGCTCGAGACGCTCGAGCCGCTCCGCCGGTTCCGCGACGAGCGCGGCCGGGAGCTGCTCGACCTTCCTCGTGCGCCCCTGCCGGACGCCAACACACCTGCACCGGTCCGCTTCCTGCCGAAGTGGGACAACGTCCTCCTCGCGTTCGCCGACCGGACGCGGGTGCTCCCGGAGGAGTACCGCAAGACGGTGATCGCGAAGAACGGCGACGTCGCGCAGACGTTTCTCGTCGACGGCGTCGTCGCCGGAACCTGGCGGGAGGACAATGGCAAGGTGAAGCTCGAGCCGTTCGCGCCTCTCCCCCGCGCCGCGCGCCGCGAGGCCGAGGACGAGGCGGCGCGCCTCGCGGAGTTCCTCCGCTGATGCTGATCGGCGCGCACTGCTCGGGCGGCGTGAAGGCCTCGGTCGAGAAGGCGGTCGGGATGGGGGCCGACGCCCTGCAGCTCTTCACGCAGAGCCCGCGCGCCTGGAAGCCGCCGAACCCCGATCCCGAGCGGTACGAGCTCTTCCGGCAGCAGCGGGAGGAGGCGGGCCTCGGCGCGGTGCTCTGCCACGCGATCTACCTCGTCAACCTCGCCGCGCCGAACGACGAGGTCTACGAGAAGAGCGTCGCGGCGATGCGGAGCACGATGCAGATCGCCTGCGCGATCGAGGCCGAAGGCGTGGTCTTTCACGTCGGGTCGCACCTCGGCGCCGGCTTCGAGCAAGGGCTCGAGCGCGTGCTGCCGGCCATGGAGCAGGTCCTCGAGCTCTGCAACGACCGGACATGGCTCCTGATGGAGAACTCGGCCGGTACCGGCGGGACGATCGGCCGCTCGATCGAAGAGCTCGCGACGCTTCACGAGCGGCTCGACGGTCACCCACGGCTCGGGATCTGCCTCGACTCCTGTCACCTCTACGCGTCGGGCTACGACGTCACCGACCCGAAGGCTGTCGCGGCCGTGCTGAAGGAGGTGGACGGCGCGATCGGCCTCGACCGGCTCCGCGCGCTGCACGTGAACGATTCGAAGACTCCGCTGGGCTCGAACCGCGACCGCCACGACAACATCGGAGACGGCTTGATGGGTGAAGGGCTCGGCGCGTTCCTCGCGCACCCGAAGGTGCAGCGGCTGCCGGCGGTGCTCGAGGTTCCGGGCGCGGACGACCGCGGCCCGAACGCCGACGAGATCCGAAAGACGCGCGAGCTCCACGCGCGCTGGTCGCAAACGAAGAAGGGCGCAAAACGTCGTAAGAGGTGATGCGCGCGCTCGCCGTCGCGGCGATGGCCCTGCTCGTCGTCTCGTCGGGTTGCGGCGGCGCGTCGTCCTCGGGCGCCGAGCGCCGCTCGCGGGAGCACCTGTCCACCGATCTGCGCAAGGCGGTCACGACGGCCGGGATGCAGGCGCACCTCGTTGCCCTCCAGCGGATCGCGGACGCAAACGGCGGGCACCGCGCCGCCGGCACCGCGGGCTACAACGCATCCGTCCGATACGTGCGAACGCAGCTCACGCGTGCCGGTCTGCGTGTTCGGCTTCAGTCGTTCCCGTACGTCCGGTTCTCGGTCGACCTCGTGCGCGGGCAGCAGCTCGCACCGGCCGAGCGGGACCTCGCGCCCCGCGCGTTCGAGTACTCCGGGAGCGGCAAGGTGCGCGGAGAGGTCGTCGCTGCGGGCGACGGATGCCAGTCGGGCGACTTCGGCGGCGACGTCAAGGGCAGGATCGCGCTGATCCGTCGCGGCTCGTGCTTCTTCGCGGTCAAGGCCGCAAACGCCGCGCGCGCCGGCGCCGCGGCGGCGATCATCTTCAACAACGAGGCCGGTCCGCTCAGCGCCACGCTCGTCGAGCCCGGCATCGGGATGCCCGTCGTCGGGGTCACGCAGCAGGTCGGCTCGACCCTCGCCGGAGCCACTGTCGAGGTCGAGGTGCGCGCGCGGACGGTGCGAACGACGGTCCAGAACGTCATCGCCGACTCACCCCGCGCGGGGCGCGCGCCGACGCTCATGGTCGGCGGGCATCTCGACTCGGTCACCGCCGGCGCGGGAATCGACGACAACGGAACCGGCGTCGCGGCGCTCCTCGAGCTCGCCGAGGCGCTGCAGCGGCTCGAGCCGCGCCACCACGTCCGCTTCGGCTTCTGGGGCGCCGAGGAGTCGGGCCTCCACGGCTCGCGGGCGTACGTGCGCGTCGCCGCCAACCGCCGCGCGGTGAGCGGCTACCTCAACTTCGACATGCTCGGCGCGCGCCGTTACACGCGTGGCGTCTATCGCGGCCCCTTCGCCTACGTGTTCGAGCGGTACTTCGCGGCCCACGGCCTCCGGTCGGAGACGATCGACATCAGCGGCCGCTCAGACCACGCGTCGTTCGACGACGTCGGGATCGCCACGGGCGGGCTCTTCAGCGGCGGCGACCCCTGCTACCACCAGCGCTGCGACCGCATCCCGAACGTGAACCTGCGCGGGCTGGACGAGCTCGCGGACGCAGCCGCCCATGGCATCGCGTTGCTCGAGCCGCGCTAGCCGTCCGTCTGGCTGTTCGGGGTGAGCCGGGCGAAGATCCGGAAGTTCGGCTGGCCGTCGGGCAGCTCGAAGAACTCCGGGTTCACGCAGCCGAGGTCGTCCTTGCGGTGCTCGTACGTGCTCTCGACCTCGGTGTGGCACATCGGCAGCGGCTGGCGCACCGCACGGACGGCGCCGAAGCCTCCGCCCCGCTCGGCCGCCTCGAGCAGGTCGAGGTCGATCTCGACCGCGAAGATCTTCTGCATGCAGCCGACGTACGTGTGTCCGTGGCCCTCGTACGCGTAGAGGAAGGGGCAGGCCTTCGCGATGCAGGCCGCCGGGTGGACGACCTTGTCGCAGTGGACCTCGCAGCGGCGGCATTCGACCTCGTCCTGGGGTCGGAGCGGCAGGGTGCCTGCCGGCTGCTCGACGTATGCCATGGTCAGATTGTCGGCACGGGGAACAGGCTGCGCAAGACTTGACAGATCGCCTGGACGGGAGTAGTGCCGAGTGAGCTTTCACTCACCATTCAGGCGGCGAACCACGTTCAGGACGTCCATCTGCGTGAATGCCTGGAAGTCCGGCTCGACCCCGTCCGGGTTCTCGTCGGCGCGGAACCAGAGCGCCTGGATCGTCTTCATCCCGACCTCCGAGGCGCCCCTGACGTCCTCGTAGAGGCGGTCGCCGACGAAGACCGCCGCCTCCGGCCGGACGTCGAGCGCGCCGAGAGCCCGCTGGAAGATCTCCGGGTGCGGCTTCCGCTTCCCGAGCTCCGAGGAGAAGATCGCGTAGTCGATGCGCTCGGCGACCCCGGCCGCGCCCAGGTCGCGGTGCAGCAGCGCCGGCGGGTCGAAGCCGTTCGAGACGAGCCCGAGCTTGAGCCCTCGATTCCGGAGCGACTCGAGGAGTGCGTGCGTCGTCGAGCCCATCTGGAGGGCGGGCCTCCACGCGACGTGCTCGGCCTCGAGGAACCGCTCGAGCTCGTCGTCGCTCACCTCGATCCCCTGGTCGCTCAGCAGCTGCCGGACGAGCGGCGGGTACTCGAGCTCCTCCATCGTCCCGTGTGACCAGAAGAGCGGCTCGTAGACCTCGCGGAAGTGCTTCGTGATCTCCGCGTCCTCGCGACCGATCGCCCGCAGCCCCGCGGCGTGGCCGGCGACGAGCAGCTCCTCGTCCCAGACCCAGTCCATCAGGGTGTGGCCCCAGTCGAAGAGCACCGCCTCGACCATGCCGCGTAACGTACTCGCCCGTGACGAGGCGCATCCTGTGGGCGTCGCTCGGCCTGGCGCCGATCACGATCGCCGTCCACTTCCTCTTCCACCCCGGCTCGACGACCGACTTCGTCCTCGCCGCGGTGAGCCTCATCCCGCTCGCGTGGCTGATCGGCGAGGCGACGGAGCACGCGGCGCACCACACGGGCGCCGGTGTCGGCGGGTTCCTCAACGCAACGTTCGGCAACGCGCCCGAGCTGATCATCGCGCTCTTCGCCGTGAGTGACGGGCTGTTCGAGGTCGTGCGAGGCTCGCTCACCGGTTCGGTCGTCGGGAACCTGCTGCTCGTGCTCGGGTTCTCGCTTCTCTTCGGCGGCCGCGGAGCGCTCGACCGCCCGTCGTCGTTCCTCTCGATCGGGCTCGTCGCGCTCGCGATCGTGCTGCTGCTGATCCCGTCGATCCCCGGCTGGGAGGGGGACCCGAACCGGCACGAGCTCGCGGTCCTCTCGATCGTCCCGTCGGTCCTGCTGTTGATCGTCTACGTCGCCGCGACGTGGTACTCGCTCCGGCGCCACCGGCAGCTGCACGTCTCCGACGACCCCCGGGCGCTGCAGGCGTGGTCGCTCCGGGTCTCGCTCGGCGTGCTCGCCGCGGCAACCGTCGTGACGGCCCTGATCGCGGAGATCCTCGTCGGCTCGATCGACGAGTTCGCGGAGAACGCGGGGCTCTCGGAGTTCTTCGTCGCGACGGTGATCGTCGCGATCGTCGGGAACGCCGCCGAGCACGGCGGTGCGGTCGTCGTGGCGGCGCGAGGGAACATCAAGCTCGCAGCCGAGATCGCGCTCGCCTCGAGCGCGCAGGTCGCGGTGTTCCTGATTCCTGCCGTCGCGCTGCTCTCGTGGCTGATCGACCCCCTGGCGCTCTCCTTCCGTCCGGTCGAGATCGGCGTGCTCGCGTGCTCGGCTGCGGTCGCGGGCCTCCTGCTCGCGAACGGCCAGTCGTCGCGCGGAAAAGGCGTTCTCCTGATCGTCACCTACGTCGGCGCGGCAACTGCATTCTGGATCGCAGGAGACAGGTAGCCTCAAACGCATGAGCACGAACGGCGCGGTGGTGAACGCGCGCGACGTCACGCGCGTCTACGGCGAGGGTTCGACGGCGGTCGAAGCGCTTCGCGGCGTCTCGCTCGACGTCCAGGGTGGGCGCCTGACGGCGGTCATGGGCCCCTCCGGGTCGGGCAAGTCGACGCTGATGCACATCCTGGCCGGCCTGGACCGGCCGACCGACGGCGAGGTGCTGATCGCCGGCACGAGCATCGGCCGGCTCGACGACACGGCGCTCACGCGCCTGCGGCGCGAGCACATCGGCTTCGTCTTCCAGTTCTTCAACCTCCTGCCGATGCTCACCGCCGAGGAGAACATCCGGCTGCCGCTCACGCTCGCCGGCGAGAAGCCGGACGCGGCGTTCTTCGAGCAACTGATCGAGAACGTCGGACTCGCCGACCGCCTCGAGCACCGCCCGTCGGAGCTCTCGGGCGGACAGCAGCAGCGCGTCGCGATCGCGCGCGCCCTAGTCACGCGACCGACGGTCGTCTTCGCCGACGAGCCGACCGGCAACCTCGATTCGAAGACGAGCGCAGAGATCCTCGACCTCCTTCGCTCGTCCGTGTCCGAGCTCGGACAGACCCTCGTCATGGTCACGCACGACGCCGGCGCTGCCTCGACGGCGGACCGCATCCTCTTCCTCGCCGACGGCGAGATCGTCAAGGACGCGGGCCACATGGAGCCGTCAGACATCAGCGCCGCGATGAACGAGCTTTCGCGGTGATCCTGGTCGCGATTCGCGGCCTGCTCGGACGGAAGCTCCGAGCCGCACTGACTGCGACCGCCATCGTCCTCGGCGTCGCGATGATCAGCGGCACCTACGTGCTCACGGACACGATCCAGGGGGCGTTCAACGCGATCTTCAGCGAGTCGTACCGCGGGACGAACGCCGTCGTCACCGCGAAGACCGCCTTCGAGCCGACAGCCGAGGGCGACACCGGCTTCGCACAGGCGACGCTCCCTCAGAGCGACCTCGACAAGACGCGGCAAATCGACGGCGTCTCGGCGGCGCTCGGCGGCGTCGCCGGAGAGGCGCAGATCATCAAGAAGGACGGGAAGGTGCTTACGTCGGGCGGTGCGCCGAGCCTCGGCTTCTCCGTCGATCCGTCCCAGCCGCGGTTCAACTCGCTGACGCTCGCGCAGGGCGCGTGGCCGAAGGCGAACGAGGTTGCGATCGACGAGGCCTCGTACAAGAAGGGCGACTTCCAGATCGGGCAGCCGATCGAGATCGCCTCCCGCGGCCCCGCCGAGACGATGAAGCTGAGCGGCGTCGTCCGGTTCGGAGCGCTGTCGTCGCTCGGCGGTGCGACGATCGCCGCATTCGACCTCCCGACAGCGCAGCGGATGTTCGACAAGGTCGGCCGGCTCGACCAGATTCGCGTCGCGGCTGACCCGGGCGTGTCGACCCCGCAGCTGATCGACGACCTCGAGTCCGGCCTCGGCCCGACGGTCCGCGTTCGCTCCGGCGAAGGTCAAGCCGAGAAGGACGCGAGCGGCACGAACGACTTCATCAGCTTCCTCCAGAGGTTCCTGCTCGCGTTCGCCGGCATCGCGCTCTTCGTCGGCTCGTTCGTGATCGCGAACACGCTCTCGATCACAATCGCGCAGCGCACCCGCGAGTTCGCGACGATCCGGACGATCGGCGGCTCGCGGCGCCAGGTGCTCGGCTCGGTGATCCTCGAGGCGCTCGTGATCGGCGTCATTGCCTCGGTGATCGGGCTGTTCCTCGGCTTCCTCCTCGCGCGGGGGCTGAACGCGCTCTTCGACGCGGTCGGGTTCGAGCTGCCGAAGGTCGGGCTCGTCTACAAGCCGCGCACGGTGATCGTCGCGCTCCTCGTCGGGACTGTGGTCACGCTGCTCGCGAGCCTGCGCCCCGCCTTCCGCGCGACGCGCGTGCCGCCGATCGCCGCCGTGCGCGAGGGCGCGGAGCTCCCCGAGGGCAAGTTCGCGCGCTGGCGCCCCTACGTCGCGATCCTCGTCGCGGCCGCCGGCCTCGGTGCGCTCTGCTACGGGCTCTTCCGGAGCGGACTCGGGACGACGCAGGTGCTGCTCTGGATGGGCGTCGGCGCGCTTCTGATCTTCTTCGGCGTCGCGATGTTCGCGTCACGGATCGTGCGGCCGCTCGCCGATGCGGTCAGCCCGGTCGGCACTGCGATGGTCGCCGTCTTCTCCGTCCTGTTCTATCCCATTCTCTTCGGCTACTGGCTGCTGCGCTACGGCATGTTCGAGCGCCGCGCCAGCATCCCGAAGCGGATCGGCGCGTTCCTGCTCGGGACGCTGCTGACGTTCTTCCTCCTCCTGCCGCTGGTCGTGCTGGTGATGTGGGTCGTCGGGAAGCTCGGCCTCTACCAGCCCGAGTGGCCGGTCGAACGTCCGGGCGTGATCGCCGACCCGTCGTCGCGCGCGCTCGCGCGTGAGAATGCACAGCGGAATCCGCAACGCACGGCGTCGACAGCGTCGGCGCTAATGATCGGGCTCGCGCTCGTCACGCTCGTCGCGGTGCTTGCACAGGGGATCCGCAACACGTTCCTCAACTCTGTCGATGAGCAGTTCGTCGCGGACTACGCGATCACGGCGCAGAACAACTTCTCGCCGCTCCCCGTCAGCGTCGAGGAACGTGCGGCGCAAGTGTCCGGCGTGACCGCGGCCTCCGGAATCCGCTTCGGGCAGGCGCGCATCGACAACAGCACGCAGACGATCGGCACTTTCGACGCAGACACGCCTAAGACGATCCACATCGACTGGGTTGACGGGGACAACGCGGTCGCCGGCGAGCTCGGCCTGGACGGCGCGATCGTCAAGAAGGACTGGGCCGAGAACCGCAGCCTGACCGTGGGATCGCCACTCAAGCTTCTGACGCCTACCGGCAAGACAATCGATACGCGGATCGAGGGCATCATCGACGAGCCGACCGGCGGCTCGCCGTTCGGCAACGTGAACATCTCGTCGGAGGCGTTCGACGCGAACTACGAGCAGCCGACGAACTCGTACACGTTCCTGAACATGCAAGGCGGCGTGACCGATGCGAACACGGCGGCGCTCAACCTCGCTCTGAGCTCGTTCCCGAACGCGAAGGTGCAGGACCGCGAGGAGTTCAAGGACAACCAGGTCGCCGGTCTCTCCGCGGTGCTGAACGTGCTCTACGTGCTGCTCGCGCTGTCGGTGATCGTGAGCCTCTTCGGGATCATCAACACGCTCGCGCTCTCGGTCTACGAGCGGACGCGCGAGCTCGGGCTGCTGCGCGCGATCGGGATGACGCGGCGGCAGACGCAACGGATGATCCGCCAGGAGAGCGTCGTGACCGCGCTCATCGGCGCGGTGCTCGGGATCATCCTCGGGATCGCGCTCGGCGGGCTCCTCGTCGCGAGGATCGACTTCATCGAGTTCTCGCTGCCGGTGGTCACGCTGATCGTCGTCGCGCTCGCGGCAATCGTCGTCGGCATCGTCGCGGCGATCCTGCCCGCACGGCGCGCCTCGCGGCTGAACGTGCTCGAGGCCCTTCAGTACGAGTAGCCCGGCTCACGCCTGAACGGATAGCCCGCCCACCAGAGCTCGACCGGCTCGCCCGCCCCGTTGCGAACGATGCTGAGCAGCTCGCCCTCCTCGCGCCCCGCAACGGTGCGGTACCGGTCCTCCCCGGCCGCGACGAACACGGCGTCGTCGGTCTCGAGCCGCCCGGTCCAGCGGAAGCGGTGCTCGACGCCCTCCGACCACCACGAGCCGAGGACGCCTTCGACCTCGGGCGGCGGCGCGGGTTCCTCGAGTTTGTGGCTCTGAGCCACAAGCGGAACGAGCGACGCCGCGACGTCGCGGAGACCGGCCGGCTGCGTCGCGTTCGTCAGGACGGCCGCGCCCGCGCGCGCTTCGCGGTCGTAGAGGAGCGCCGACTGGTAGCCGACGCTCGAGCCCTCGTGGCCCCAGAGCTCGCGCCCGCCGATGCGGAAGCACGCGACGCCGAGCCCCCACGCCTCGTCCCACGCAGCGTGCGCGAAGGGACGGTGGAGCTCGTCGTAGGAGAGCAGGTGCTCGCCCCAGCGCGCGAGGTCGCCGGCGGTGCTCCAGAGCCCGCCCGACGCGCGCGCGCCGCGCTTGTCGACGGCCCGCTCCGGCGTCCCGCGGTTGAAGCCGCGGGCGTACGGCTCCTCCGGCTCCCACGTCGTGCGGCGAAGCCCGAGCGGGTCGAGCAGGCGCTCCGAAATCACGTCCTCGAACGGCCGGCCCGAGCGCTCGCGGATCAGCTCGCCGAGCACGAAGTAGCCGAGGTTCGAGTAGTGCCAGCGCCCGGGCGGCAGCACGAGCTCGGCGTCGTCGAGCGAGTCGACGATCTGCTCGCGGTCGGGGAACTCGAGCGTGCCCCACGCGTCGCCCGGAAGCTCGCGCTGGAGACCGGACGTGTGGGAGAGCAGCTGCGCAGGCGATCCGAACCGCGTAAGCGGCGCGTGCAGGTCGACCTCGAGCGAGACGAGCGCGGCCGCGACGAACGTCTTCGTAATCGAGCCGATCAGGTACTGCGTGTCGCTCGTCGCGTCCCCGAGCACGCGCTCGGAGACGGAGCCCTCCTCGAAGGCGGCCGCCGAGATCCCCGGCAGCTCATGTTCCTCGAGCGCGCGCTCGAGGAGGTCAGGCTTCGACAAGCACGCCGAGCGCCCGCGGGATCAAATCGATCGCGCGCTCGATGTCCTCGTCGGCGACGTCCAGGTGCGTGACCGCGCGGAGCCTCGTCGGGTGGACGGTCGCCGACATGCCGACGCCGTGCTCCTTGAGCCGAGCGAGCGCCTCCCAGTTCGTCAGGCCATACGGCGCGACGTCGACCTGGACGAAGTTCGTCTCGATCGCGTCGAGGTCGATCGCCAACCCCGCACCTACGAGCCCCTCCGCGAGGCGCCTCGCCCGCGCGTGGTCCTCGGCGAGCCGATCGACGTTGTGCTCGAGGGCGTAGACACCGGCTGCGGCGACGATGCCCGCCTGGCGCATCGCGCCGCCGAAGAGGTGCTTGCCGCGCCGCGCCTTCACCATCAGCTCCTGCGACCCGGCAAGGATCGCGCCGAGCGGGCAGCCGAGGCCCTTCGAGAGGCAGAGCGTCACGGTGTCGAAGTGCGCCCCGATCTCGGCAGCGGGCACGCCGAGCGCGACGGCCGCGTTCAGCAGGCGTGCCCCGTCGAGGTGCACGCGCAGC
>DASTHC010000096.1:0-24704 GCA_035718485.1 Gaiellaceae bacterium | reverse complement strand
GCTGCAGCTCGTCTCGACGGGCGAAGGGCTCGAGGACAAGGGAACGACCACGTACGGCTACGTGATCAGGCGCGCCGCCGGGCCGCCCGTGCTCGTGACGACCAGCGCGCCACCCGGCGACCGCATCCGCCACCGCGACGTCGTCGATCGCTCAGCGCAGACGATGCGGCTGTTCGCGCCGCAGGCGCAGGCGGTCAGCGGTCTCCCGCTGCCCGTCGAGCAGACGCACACCGCACTGCTCGCGGCCGCGGAGGCGCACGACGAGGACGCGCTGAGCGCACTCATCGACGAAAAGGAGTTCCGCTACACGTTCGGGGAGAACGTCCGCGGCGGACCGATCGCGTTCTGGCGGGCGGAGAAGGAGCGGAGCGGCACCGACCCGATCGACGCGCTCGCGAAGGTCCTGCGGCTGCCGTACGTGCTCTCGCAGGGAATCTACGTCTGGCCGTTCGCCTACGACAAGGGGCCCGGCGAGATGTCGGAGTACGAGCGCGACCTGCTGCGCAAGGCCGGTCTGACCGCAACCGAGGCGGACGGTGTCGGCTACCTCGGCTGGCGCGCCGGCATCCGGCCGGACGGGCGCTGGGTCTTCTTCGTCGCGGGGGATTGAGGAGGCAGTGGCGGGGCAGCCCGGCGGCACAGCACCTGTCCGGCCGCGGCCTCTTACACTTCGGCGTAGCGGAAGCAGTCGACGGTGTGGTCGTTGACGAGGCCCGCCGACTGCATGAACGCGTAGCAGACCGTCGGCCCGACGAAGCGGAAGCCGCGGCGCTTCAGCTCCTTGCTCATCGCCTTCGACTCGGCAGTCTCGGCGGGGATGTCCTTCACGGTGCGGAAGCTGTTCACCTTGGGCTCACCGTCGACGAACGACCAGAGGAGCTCCGAGAGCGAGACGTCGAGCTCGACGATCCGTCGGGCGTTGTCGACCGTCGACTCGACCTTCAGCCGGTTGCGGACGATGGCCGGATCGGCGAGGAGCTTCTCGATCCGCTTCGGCGTGTAGCGGGCGACCTTCGCCGCGTCGAAGTCGTCGAACGCCTTCCGGTAGCCGTCGCGCTTGCGGAGGATCGTCAGCCACGACAGACCGGCCTGCGCGCCCTCGAGCGTCAGGAGCTCGAACAGCTGCCGGTCGTCGCGCAGCGGCACGCCCCACTCCTCGTCGTGGTACGCGATGTACTCGGGCACCCCCGGCGGCACCCATCCGCAGCGCGTCGTCACGCCTTCCCGATCTCAGGCTCGTCGACGTCGGAGAGCTCGACGCTCGTCGCGAGCACCTCGCGCGCGATCCAGTCGCCGTGACGCTCGACCAGGTCCGCGAACGTGCGCGGCAGTCGCACTGCGATCCGGTCGGTCAGCTCGAGTCCGGCGTCCTTGCGCATCGTGTTCAGCCGGTGGATGAGGTCGAAGCTGCGGCCCTCGAGCTCGAGGTCGGCGTCGAGCGACGTGTCGAGCGCGACGGTCAGCCCGTCGTCGGCCGCGACCGCCCAGCCCTCGAGCCCTCGCCGCTCGACGAGCACCTCCTCCGGCGCGAGCTCGTGGCCGTCGACGCGGAAGCGGCCGTCGCCGAGATCCTCGAACCGGCCCTCCTGAAGCGCCGCCCGAACCGCGCCGAGCTCCTTCCCGAGCTTCGGCCCGAGCACCGGCAGGTTCGGCTTCACCACCAGCTCGGTCGCGGCGACCTCGCCGAACTCGACGTCCTTGACCCGCAGCTCCTCGCCGATCTCGGCGGCATGCTTCGCCGCGCCTGCGGCGCCCTCGACGACCATCCGCCGCAGCGGCTGCCGGAGCTTCAGGCCGCTGGTCGCGCGTGCTTGACGCCCCAGCTCGACCACCTGCCGCGTCGCCGCGATCTCCGTCACGAGCGCCTCGTCGACGAGCTCGTCGACCGGCTCGGGCCATCCCGCGAGGAACACCGACTCCGGGGCGTCCTCGACGACCGGGACGACGAGGCGCTGCCAGAGGTGCTCGGCGAGGAAGGGCATCACCGGCGCGATCACGCGGGTCGCCTGGACGAGTGCCGTCCAGAGCGTCCGGAACGCCGCTTCGTCGAACTCGTAGAAGCGCCGCCGGGAGCGGCGGATGTACCAGTTCGAGAGATCGTCCACGAACCGCTCCCACGCCGCGGTGATGTCGGGCGACCAGAAACGCTCGTACGCGTCGGTGGCCTCGGCGACGAGATGCTGCGTGCGCGCGAGCAGCCAACTGTCGAGCGGGCGCAGGTCGATGCGCGGCCCGCGGTCGAGGTCTGCGTACGTGGGACGGAAGTCCTCGATCCTCGCGTAGAGGACGAAGAACGAGCCCGAGTTCCAGAACGTGAGCAGCCGCCGCTTGACCTCGTTCGCCGGGCCGTAGCCGAAGTTCAGGTTCTGGTGCGGCGGGTGGTCGGCGTACATGAAGCGCATAACGTCCGCGCCCATGCGGTCCATCGCCTCGTTGGCCTCGATCGCGTTGCCCCACGACTTGTGCATCTCGCGGCCGGTCTCGTCGCGGAGCTTCTCGAACGTGAGCACGCGGCGATAGGGCGCACGTCCCTCGAGCGTGACCGACATGAAGAGCAGCGAGTAGAACCAGAGCCGGATCTGCTCACGCATCTCCGAGACCCAGTCCGCCGGGAACCACTGCTCCCAGTACGAGTGATCCGGGAGGTCGGCGCCCGAGAGGCCTTCGGCGGCACCCGTGGAGTAGCCGTGTGGCTTCCACTCCGGGTTCTGCCAGCCGAGCGTCGAGAACGCGACGATGCCGGCGTCGAGCCAGGC
This sequence comes from Gaiellaceae bacterium, assembly GCA_035718485.1. GTDB lineage: Bacteria > Actinomycetota > Thermoleophilia > Gaiellales > Gaiellaceae > JACCTU01. The sequence goes on along the minus strand of DASTHC010000096.1, from coordinate 21,948 downwards.
GTCGCCGACCTCGGTGATGCGCCGGACCTCTCCGCCGCAGCCCTCGCACGCGACCACGACCTCGTCGATCCACGGCCGGTGCAGCTCGCGCAGCCCGTCGAGGCCCCGAACCGCACGCTGCTCGAGCTCCTCCCGCGAGCCGATCACGTTCAGCTTGCCGCACGACTCGCAGGGGTAGAACGGCAGCGGCAGCCCGAAGTACCGCTTGCGCGAGATGTTCCAGTCGCCCATGTTGCGCAGCCAATCGTCCATCCGCTTGCCGTAGAACTCGGGCGTCCACTCGACCGTCGCGTTGGCGTCGAGCATCGGCTGCCGGATCTCGTCGCACGAGATGAACCACTCGTCGACGATCCGGAAGATCAGCGGCGTGTGGCAACGCCAGCAGACGGGGTAGCGGTGCACGATCTCTCCCGCGTGCAGCACACGGCCGCGCTCGCCGAGCTCGCCGATGATCTGGTCGGCGGTCTCGGCGGTCGAGCGTCCGTGGAGCCACCCGTAGTCGTCGTAGAAGCGTCCCGCCTCGTCGACGGGCATCAGCACGGGAAGGTCGAAGATACGCGCGAGCTCGAAGTCCTCCGCGCCGCACCCCGGCGCGATGTGGACGATTCCCGTCCCCTCCTCGAGCGTCACGTCGTCCCACGGGATCACGCGGTGCTCGACGCCCTGCTGCGCGGGGAGCTCGTCGTACGGACCTTCGTAGCGCAGCCCGACGAGCTCCTCGCCGCGCGCAGACGCGACGACCGTCTTGTCGACGAGCGGCAGCGCGTCCAGCCGCGCCCGGGCGACCCACTCGCCGTTCTCGAGCTTCACGTACTCGGCGTCGGGAAGGACGGCGGCCGCCACGTTCGCCGGCAGCGTCCACGGCGTCGTCGTCCACACGATCAGCGACTCGCCGGGCCGGTCGAGCAGCGGGAGGTGCACGAAGAGCGACGGGTCGCTGCGATCCTCGTAGGAGCCGATCAGCTCGTGTTGCGAGATCGACGTCCCGCAGCGCGGACACCACACGTTCGACCGGTGGCCCAAGTAGAGCCAGCCGCGCTCGTGGACCGTCTTCAGGAAGCGCCAGATGTACTCGATGTTCGTGTCGCTGAAGGTGTAGTAGTCGTTGTCCCAGTCCATCCACATCCCGAGGCGCTTCGACTGCTGTGTGATCACCTCCGAGAAGGTCGCGACGGACTCGATGCACTTGTCCGCGAACTCGGCGAGCCCGAACTCCTCGATCTCAGGCTTCGAGTTGAGGCCCAGCTGCCGCTCGACGTTCACCTCGACCCAGAGCCCCTGGCAGTCGAAGCCGTTCTGGTACCGCTGGTCGAAGCCCCGGAGCGCCTTGTAGCGCTGGAAGAGGTCCTTGAGCGAGCGGCCCCACGCGTGGTGGACGCCCATCGCGTTGTTCGCCGTGATCGGGCCGTCGAGGAAGTGCCAGCGGGCGCCGCCGCGGTTCTGCTCCCGGAGGCGGTCGAACACGGCTTCACGCTCCCACCAGTCGAGGATCTCGTGCTCGAGGGCGACGTGGTCGGGGACGGCCGGGAGCGGGCTGAACGGCGACATGGAGCCGATTGTAGGCGGGGCGTTAGCGCCGGCCCGAGACGGGAACAACCCGTCCTGCGCTTGCGTTTGAATAGTCGTACGGCAATCGAGAAAGGACGCACTTGGACTCAGTGACAACCCAGACCTTCGAGCAGGAGGTCCTCCAGAGCGAACAGCCCGTGATCGTCGACTTCTGGGCCGAGTGGTGTGGCCCGTGCCACGCCGTCGCCCCGGTCCTGGAGAAGATCGCGGACGAGCGGAAGGACGAGCTCAGGGTCGTGAAGCTGAACATCGACGAGGAGCAGGACATCGCGCAGCGCTACGGGATCGTCTCGATCCCGACGATCGTGGTGTTCAAGGACGGCGAGCCGGCAGCGGCCGCGATCGGAGCGCAGCCGAAAGGCGCGCTCGAGCGCTCGCTCGGTCTCGTCGAGGTCGAAGCCGAGGCCTAGGGTTCAGGGCTTCCGAGGCCGAGGGCGCTAGTCGCCCTCGGCCTCTCTCTTTTCGGGGGTGGGGACCGGTGCAGCGGCCTTCCGCGCGGGCTCGTCCACGAGGTTGAGGACCCGCATCCCGTGCGTGAAGACGATGCTGCCGCCGAGCCAGCCGCCGACCGTCAGGAGCAGGAACGCGACGATGGTCAGGACGTACGGCCCGGTCTCGACGTTCCCGGCGTCGAACGAGTCCTTGCCGGCGATCGCGGTGGCGAGGAAGACCGCGCTCGCAAGGAGCATCGCGATCATGTGCGCCGTCGCCGTGCGCCAGAGCGGTGTGCCCGTCGGAATTCGCAGCCAGTCGACGAAACCGGTGAGGGCCGTCCCGAGCGTCACGATGAGCCCGAACACGATCCCGAGCCACCACGCGTGCGTCGCGGCGTTCGTCGAGACCCCGATCACGTCGGCCGTCGCGGCGACGAGGGCGAAGGTGTACGCCCCGATCGTGACGTCGGTCAGCGGCGGGTGGATCGGGTGCCCGGGCAGGCCGTGCCAGAGGTAGTCGGCCCGGAAGCCGGAGTCTCCGTGCCGGTCCGTCACGTCCGTGACCCGGCGAACCGCTCGACGCCGTCGAGCAGCTCCCAGTTCGCGCGGAGCGCGCGCTCGGCCGCCGCGACGATGCCGTCGGCGTCGTCCGCACCCGCATGCTCGAGGACGCGCCGCGACAGCTCCGCGTGCTCGTGGTCGCGCTCGGCGTGCAGCTCGAAGTAGCGCGTGCCCTTCGTGTTCGGCTCGAAGCCATACCAGCGGGTCAAGCCCTGGAGCTTCGTGCGCGAGACGTCGGGCTGGGCCGACTCGACCGCGAAGAGCGCTGCCGCGCCCTCGGCGCCGGTGCCGGTCCACGCGTCGACGCACGCTGTCGTCTCCGCCCGCGGCGCGCGGTTCACGTCGGCGTCGAGCGCTTTCGCGAAGTCGTCCCAGAGGTCGACGTGCGCAGCCTCCTCTGCGGCGTGTCCCGCGTCGGACGCCGACCGGGCGAGCCCGGCGAGCGCGACAACGGCGTGGCGGTACTCGCCTGCGTAGTACGCGAGCTCATCGCGCGTGAGCTCTCCGCACTCCCAGCGGCGGTAGAAGGGATGGCGCAGCACGTTCCAGCGGTCGGCGACCGCCTCGAGACGCTCGAACAGATCCACGGCAGCTCCTTTCACGATCCCGTGGCGGGATCGTAAGGGGCGCGCCGGTCGGGTGCTACGAGTCCTGGATCTGGAGGAAGGCGAAGAAGGCGGCGTGCTTCGCCAGGTATGCCTCGATCTCGGCGACCCCGGCGCCGGCCCAGTCCTCGAGCCAGGTGTCCGAGAGGTCGTCCGCGATCGAGTGAAGGCCGCGTTCGCTCATTGGCTCATGATCGGCCGGGTTCCCCGGTACCGCCATGGGCCGTTCGGCTCATTTTGCGGGCCTGCAGGCCTATAACGTCCCGCCGGGTGGCGGGCTTCCTGATCGTGAATCCCCGCTCGGGAAGCGCCCGTCCGACCGCCGAGGAGCTCGCGGACGCGGCCCGTGCCCGGGGGATCGAGGTGCACCTCTTTCGGGAGGGTGAGGACCTCGAGGAGCTCGCCCGGGGGGTCTCCGCAGACGCGCTCGGCATGGCTGGGGGCGACGGATCCCTGGCTCCGGTGGCCGGCGTGGCGATCGAGCGCGGCCTGCCCTTCGTGTGCGTGCCGTTCGGGACCCGGAACCACTTCGCGCGGGACCTCGGGCTCGACCGCGACGACCCGATCGCGGCGCTCGACGCGTTTGCGGGGCGTGAGCGCCGCGTGGACGTCGGCCGCGCGGGCGATCGCCTGTTCCTGAACAACGTCTCGCTCGGGATGTACGCGCTGCTCGTCCACGAGCGCGAGAAGCACCGGCGGCGACGGGAGGCGCTTGCGCGGGCTCGGGCGATCCTGATCGCGCTGCGCCACTTCTCGGCGCGCGGGCTCCTCGTGGACGGCGAGCCGCTGCGCGCTCGCGTCGTGCTCGTCGCGAACAACGCGTACGAGCTCGACCTGCTGTCGGTCGGCGAGCGCGAGCGGCTCGACGAGGGGCGGCTGCACCTCTACGTCGCGACCGGGATCCTCAAGGCGCACTGGGAGGAGCGGAGCGGCGAACGGTTCGAGGTGAGCGCTCGGCACGCGTCGCTGCGGGCGGCGATCGACGGCGAGCCCGCGCGCCTCCAGTCGCCGATCGAGTTCAGGATCGAACCGCGCGCGCTACGGGTTCTCGTTCCGCCAGCGTGAGAGGATCTGCTCGTTGTTGCTGAAGGCGAGCTCCTCGGGCGGCGGCAGCTCGTCGCGTCCGAACCAGCTGAGCTCGGCGACGTCGTCGGCCGGGTTCGGCTCGCCGCTGACGACGCGGCACGTCCAGTAGAGGTTGAGCGTGTACTGCGCGTCCTCGTCCTCGCCGTAGCGGTCGACGACGACGTCGAAGAACGCGACGGGCTCGATGCGCATGCTCGTCTCCTCCTCGAGCTCGCGGACGAGCGCGTCGCGCGGCTCCTCGCCCTCCTGGAGGAAGCCGCCGGGGAGGTCCCACTTGCCCTTGTCGGGCTCGATCGCGCGGCGCGCGAGGAGGATGCGGCCGGCGTCGTCGAGCACGAGGCCCGACGCCGTCGGCTTCGAGCTCGCGTAGTGCCTGAGGCCGCAGTTCGGGCACTCGATGCGGGCGCCGCCGTCGAGCGGCTCGATCGCCGCGCCGCAGCGCGGGCAGTGTCTCCACGAAGCGAGCTCGGCCACGTCGAGGCAGGATACGAGCATGAGCAAAGTGCCCGAAGCCACTGAGGAAGAGCAGGAACAGGCGCCGGAGCGGCTGCCGGCGGAGGACGTGTGAGCCCGATCGCGGCGAACGAGTTCTCGCGCATCGCGCTCCTCGCGTCGCTGCCTGGAGACCGGCTCGGCGACCTCGCGTCGCGGATGAAGCGCGAGAACGTCCAGCCGGGCAAGACGGTCGTGATCGAGGGCGAGCCCGGCGAGCGGTTCTACGTCGTGCTGAGCGGGATGCTCGAGGTGACGCAGGCGGGCCGCGGACAGCGGACGATGCTCAAGCCCGGCGACTATTTCGGCGAGGTGGCGCTCGCGATGGACATGCCGCGGACGGCGTCGGTACGTGCGGTCACGCCGTCGACGGTCGCCAGCTGCGACAAGGCGACGTTCGACGAGTTCGTCCGCCCGGTGTTCGCAGAGGACGAGCCCTAGCGTCCGTCTTGGAGAAGGACCGGGGTCTGACCCCGGATCGGTCAGCTCGCGGCTTCGGCCAGCACCGCGTCGGACAGGGCCGGCCAGACCGTCTTCGCCTCGTCGGACCAGTCGTCGAAGTCGCGGTCGGTGAGGACCACGAGCGCGAGCCGCGCATCCGGGTCGACCCAGAGGAACGTCCCGCTCCCGCCGAAGTGGCCGAAGGTCCGCGGCGAGTTGCGCGTGCCCGTCCAGTGCGGCGACTTCGACCCGCGGAGCTCGACGCCGAGCCCCCAGTCGTTCGGGTCCATCCGCCCGAAGTCCGGAAGCACCCCGACGAGTCCCGGGAACGCGACCGACGTCGCCTCCGCGAGCGTCTCCTCCGAGACGAGCGTCGGCCGCAGGAACTCCCGGCCCAGCTCGAGCAGGTCGAGGAGCGTCCCGTACAGCCCCGAGGCCGGGGAGCCGCGCAGCTCGCCGGAGAACTCCAGCGGCTCGAGCACCGCCGCGCTCAGGTACTCCGCGAACGGCATCTCGGCGCGACGCTCGAGGTGTTGACCGAGCACCTCGAACCCGGCGTTCGAGTAGATCCGCCGCTCGCCCGGCGACGCGATCGGCACCGTCCCGTCGAACGGGAGCCCCGACGCGTGCGAGAGCAGGTGGCGCACGGTCGACCCGGGCGGCCCCGCCTCCTCGTCGAGGTCGATGACGCCCTCCTCCGCCGCGACGAGCGTCGCGAGCGCGGCCACCGGCTTCGTGATCGACGCCCAGCGGTACTCGCGCGCCTCGTCCCCGTGCCACGCACGGATGCCCTCCGGGTCGACGACCCCTGCCGCGACGTGCTCGGGCGACCACGCCTCGACTTGCAACAGCGCCTCCACGCGCGGCGATACTAGACGCGTGGAGCGCCGCCGCATCTCTTCCGGATCGCCATACGAGCCGATCGTCGGCTTCTCCCGCGCGGTCGTGGCCGGGAAGCACGTCTTCGTCGGTGGCACCGCGCCGGTGATGCCCGACGGCCAGGAGCTCCCCGACGACCCGTACGCCCAGGCACGCCGCTGCCTCGAGATCATCGTGGCAGCGCTCGAGGAAGCCGGCGCGCGACCAGACGACGTGGTGCGAACGCGCATCTACCTCACGAGCACCGACGCGTTCGATGGCGTCGCCCGCGCGCACGCGGAGGTCTTCGGCGACGTCCGCCCCGCGTCGACGGCTGTGGTCACGAAGCTCCTGGACGACCGCTGGCACGTCGAGATCGAAGCGGAGGCGATGCTCGCGTGAAGCAGATCTACCCCGCGACGATCACCGGGAAGAGCTTCGCGCCGGGCGGCAGCGTGCTCGACCACAAGTTCGGCCAGAGCGATCCGTACACGCTCGGCGTCGAGGAGGAGTACATGCTGCTCGACGACGAGACGTACGACCTCGTCCAGCACATCGACACCGTGCTCGCCGCCGTGTCGGGACACGAGCTCGAGGACCGGATCAACCCGGAGCTCATGCAGTCCGTGCTCGAGATCGCGACGCCCATCTGCCGCACGGCCGCCGACGTCGACCAGGAGCTGCGCAAGCTCCGCGGGTACGTCGTCGACGTCGCCCGCCAGAAGGGGCTCCGCGTCGGCTCGGCGGGCACACATCCGTTCTCGCTGTTCGAGCGCCAGCGGATCACGGCGCGCGACCGCTACCGCAACCTCGTCGACCAGCTCCAGTACGTCGCCCGGCGCGAGCTCATCTTCGGCATGCACGTCCACGTCGCGGTGGACGACGCCGAGAAGGCGATCCAGATCGTGAACGGGCTGCTCGTCGAGCTCCCGACGCTGCTCGCGCTCTCCGCCAGCTCGCCGTTCTGGCGCGGCGAGCCGACCGGCCTCTCGTCGTCGCGCCAGATGGTCTTCGCCGCGTTCCCGCGCTCGGGCCCGCCGCCGCGGTTCAAGGACTACGCCGACTACGCCGAGGTCGTCGGCCAGCTCGAGAAGACCGGCTGCATCGCCGACTACACGCACATCTGGTGGGACATCCGGCTCCACCCGAAGTGGGGCACGGTCGAGGTGCGGATCTGCGACGCCGTGACGCGGGTCGAGGACGCGGTCGCGATCACTGCGTACTGCCAGGCGCTCGTCAAGCACTACTCGGAGATGTACGACCGGCGCGAGCCGATCCCGTCGTTCCATCGCATCCTCACCACGGAGAACAAGTGGCTCGCGGCGCGCTACGGCCTCGAGGCGCCGGTCATGGACCTCCTCACCGGACGCCGGAACCGCGTGCCGGTCGCGCAGCTGATCCGCCGCCGCCTCCGCGACCTCGAGCCCCATGCGCGCGAGCTCGGTGCGGACCGCGAGCTCGAGGGGATCCGCGGCATCCTCGGCAGGGGGAACGGCGCCGACCGTCAGCTGCGCGTGTTCAACGCGAACCGCGACATCGTCGAGGTCGTGCGCGAGATCGCCGACGCGACCGAGGTCGCGGCAGTCGCCGCCTAGCCCCGGACGGCGCTCATCGAGCCGTCGGCCGCGACGGCGACGAGACGTCCCCGAGCGAAACCGACCCCGGCGACGGGGAAGCCGGCGCGAAACGGGCCGCGCACCCGCCCGGTCCGCACGTCGTAGCGCCAGACGAGCCGGTTGCCCGAGAACGCGATCGTGTCGTCCTTCGTCGCTCCGTTGGGCCCGACGCCGAACGAGAAGCCCGTCGACCTGAGCGGCGTGCGGAAGGCGGTCGTGCGCAGCACCCGCGGGCCGCGCAGCGCGATCGTCGTCACGCGCCCGAGCAGCGGGTTCGCGACGTACAACCGCGACTCGTCCGTCGAGAGGACGAGCGCCGCGGCGCCGATCTCGAGCGGGCCGGCGCGTCCGGGCACGTCGAGGCAGTGGCCGATCGCATCCACGAGATCGAGCGCGTGCACGAACGCGGTGCCGTCGCCCTTCACGTAGAGCGTCAGCAGCCAGCGACCGTCGCGCGTCGCGACGCCGGTCCACGCCTGCCCCACCATCTTCTCGACGGACCCGTCGGGCTCGAGCGTCGGCGTCGCGACCAACCGGCGACGCGCGAAGTCGTAGAGCTTCAACTCGTACGTGTTCGTCAGCCAGTGGATCAGGAAGAGCTTCGTCCCGTCCGGGGACAGCGTCTCGCTCTCGTACGCACCCGGAAGCGTGACCTGCCGCGCGACGCGATACCGATCGAGCACGACGAACCGCGTGCTCGACCGCCGGCCGGCGCCGCCGAGGACGACCCTGCGCCCGTCGGCGCTCACCGCCTGCAGCCAGAGCCGTCCCGGAACCCGTGTCGCGCCGAGCAGCCGGCCGGACGGGAGCGCGTACCGCGCCACGGTCGTCCCGGACTTCGCACGCGCGGCGGAGACGAAGACGCGCCCGTCCGCCGACCCGACCCCTCGGGGAAGCGCGGCCACGCGCGTCCGGGCGACGACGTCGTAGACGACGAGGGGCCCGTCGTGGCCGTTCGGCCGCAGGTAGACGTGGCGCGAGCCGGGTAGCGCCGTGCTCGTCGTCCCGCACTGCGAAGCCGGGCACCCGTCCGCCGCGGCCGGCGCCGGGAGCGCCAGCAACGCCGCGAGCACCACGAGCCTCTTCATGCTCGTTGTACGCCCCGGACCTCCGAAAAGGTCCCGCCCGTATCCCGAGCGTGGACCTCTCGAGGCCAGACCTTCGTATCGTCAGCGCGGGATGGCTCGCTCCGGCCGCGACGAGCGCGCCTGGGTGCGGGGCGCCCAGGCAGGGTCGGCCTCGGACCTCGAGGCCCTGTTCCGTGCGTACTGGCCCAGGGCGTTCCGCGCCGCGTACCTCGTCGCCCACGACGCAGCCGCCGCCGAGGACATCGCGCAGGAGGCCTTCCTCGCCGCGATCCGCTCGCTCGACCGCTTCGACCGACGCCGCCCCTTCGGGCCGTGGCTGCACCGCATCGTCGTCAACCGCGCCATCGACTGGGCGCGAGCCCGCCAGCTGCGCGCGGAGACGAGCCTGCCCGACCTGCCGGGCCGAACCGAGCCAAGTAACAGTCTGTTACTTGCCCCGGACCACGCCGCGGCCGGAGGCAATCCGCAAGCGCTCGCGGCGGCGATCTCGCGGCTGCCGCCGGAGCAGCGCGGCGTGATCGTCCTCCGCCACCTGCTCGACTACACGCCCGGCGAGATTGCGGACCTGCTCGAGCTGCCGCGCGGCACCGTCAACTCGCGGCTCCGGCGCGGGCTCGACGCGCTGAAGGACGAGCTGTGAAGCGCGAGCTCGAGCGGATCGAGATCCCCGGCGAGCACGAGGCGCGCGAGCGCGCATGGTCGCTCGTTCGCGCCGCGTACGCCGAACGAGAGCCAACGCCTCAGCGTGCATCGTTCGTCCGGCCGCTGCTCGTGGCCGCCGCGCTCGCCGCCCTCGTCGCAGCGGCGCTGAGCCCGCCGGGGCGGGCGGTCCTCGAGGACGTGCGAGAGGCGATCGGCGTCGACCGCGCGGAACCGGCGCTCTTTGCGCTCCCGGCCGGCGGGCGCATGCTCGTCGTCTCGAGCGTGGGCGCATGGACGGTGGCGGCCGATGGCTCGACTCGGTTGCTCGGGCCGTATCGAGATGCATCATGGTCGCCGTTCGGCCGGTTCATCGTCGCCTCGACGCAGCTGCAGGTCGCGGCGCTCGAGCCGGACGGCGACAAGCGTTGGACGCTCGCGCGTCGTGACGTGCGCTCCCCGCGCTGGGGTGGTTCGCGCACAGACACCCGAATTGCGTATCTGAGCGGCGGCGAACTCCACGTCGTCGGTGGCGACGGGCGAGGCGACCGGGTCCTCGCGCGCTCGGCGGCTCCCGTCGCGCCGTCGTGGCGACCGGCGACGTTCCACGTCCTCGCCTACGTAGCGAACGGCCGTGTCGTCGCCGCCGACGCTGTCAGCGGGAGGCGGTTCTGGACCCGCCGCGCGCCCGGCGCGACCCACGTCGAGTGGTCGCCGGACGGCGAGCTGCTGCTCATGCAGGGGCCGGCGTTCCTTCGTGTCTACGACCGGTCCGGCCGGCTCCGCTACGACCTCCTCGACACCCGTCGCGGGGCCGCGACCGTCACCGCGGCGGCGTTCTCGCCGCAGAACGGGATCGCGTTCGTCCAGCGGACGCGCGGCCGCAGCTTCCTGTGGACGATCCCGCGGCTCCGGCCGGACGCGAGCGCGGCGCGGCAGGTCTTCTCGGGCCCCGGCACGTTCCGCAGCGTCACGTGGTCGCCCGACAGCCGCTGGCTCGCCGTGGCGTGGCCCAACGCGAACCAGCTCGTCTTCGTACCGGCCTCGGGGAGGGGTCGAGTCAAAGCTGTCGGGAACGTCGCCGAGCAGTTTGGCTCTGGGTCCGCCCCCCGCGTCGCCGGCTGGTGCTGCTCGTGAACCGCCGCGAGCTCCTCGTCGGCGCCGCCGCGCTCGTGCTCGCGCCCGAGGCGCTCGCGCGGCACCTCGGGGGCACGCCGACCGCCCTCGTCACGGCCGATCTCGAGTCGCACGTCGTCGCCGTCGAGCTCCTGACCGGACGACGGCTGCGCGAGATCGCGACGTATCCGGGACCTCGGAGCATCGAGCAGGTCGGAAACCTCGGCCTCGTCGCGCACACCGAGCATGGAACGCTGTCGGTGATCGACGGCGCGACGCTTCGCGTCCGACGCGTCATCGGCGGCTTCCGGCAGCCGCGCTACACGGCCGCTGCGCAGGACGGGCGGCACGCGTTCGTGACCGACTCCGGGGACGGGACGGTTGCGGTCGTCGACGTCGTCGCGGGAACGGTCCGCAGGCGCCTCGCGCTCGGCGGGCCTGCGCGCCACATCTCGTACGACGCGTCGCGGCGTCGCCTCTGGATCGCCCTCGGCACGAAGGCTGAGCGCGTCGCGACCGTCGACGTCTCCGATCCGGCGCGACCCCGGCTCCTCAGGCGCTTCGCCCCGCCGTTCCTCGCGCACGACGTCGGTCTCGCACCGGGCGGCCGCGCGTGGGTGACCTCCGGTGCGGCACGCGAGCTCGTCGTCTACCGACGGGGTCGCTCGCTCCGCCTCGCCGCGGGTGCGCCGCCGCAGCACGTCACGTTCCTCGACGGCCGCTCGTTCGTCACGAGCGGCGACGACGGAACGCTGCGCGTCCACGACGCGACCGGTCGGCTCCTGCGCACGAGCCGGATCCCGACCGGCTCGTACAACGTCCAGCACGCGTTCGGCGGCTTCATCCTGATGCCGTCGCTCGATCGCGGGACGCTCTGCGTCGCCGACGCGCGCGGCCGCGTGCTCCGCACCGTGCAGGTCGCCCGCTCGTCGCACGACGCCTGCTTCGTGATGACCCGCTAGGGTCGCGCGCGTGATCGAAGTCGGCGAGCCGCTGCCCGATGCGACCGTCTTCGCCGGCCCGGGCGAGCCGATGGGCCTTCGCTCCGCGGCGGCCGGGCATCGCGCGATCTACGTCTTCTACCTCTTCGACTTCTCCGCCACCTGAACGAACGAGCTCGAGCTCCTGCGTGACAGGAGCGCAGAGTTCGAGGAGGCGGGGCTGATGGTCTTCGGCGTCTCACGCGACTCGCCGTGGACACACATCGCGTGGTCGCAGGTGCTCGGCCTCGACTTCCCGCTGCTCTCCGACTGGAACGCCGACGCGGTGCACGCGCTCGGCATTGCGTTCGAGTTTCGCGGGATGCGCGACGTCGCCAGTCGATCGATCTTCCTCGTCGACGAGGGCGGTACGGTGCGCGGCGCATGGCGCTACGAGCCCGGAGAGGTGCCCGACTTCGACGTGCCGCTCGCAGCCGCTCGGGCGTTGTAGCGCTCGCCTGCGCGCTCTACCTGGCGGCCGGCGCGCTCGCCCTCTCTCCCGCCCTCCGCCATGCCGGCGACGAGCTCCTCGCGTACGGCAAGCCGCGGCCGGGCGTCGTCACGCCGGGCGACCACCTGCAGACGACCTACAACCTCTGGCTGCCGGGACACCAGCTCGCGCACGCGCGGGCGCCGTGGCTTGACCCGTACAGCTTCCAGCCCGAGTCGCCGCCACGGATCAACTTCGCCGGCTGGCCGTTCGCGATCCTCTTCGGACCGCTGCACCTGCTCTTCGGGACCGTCGGCGCCTGGAACGCGTTCGCGCTGCTGACGTACGTCGGCGCGGGCGCCGCCGCGGCCGCCTGGCTCCGCTCGCTTCGCCTCCCGCTCGGCGCGGCGCTCGTCGGCGGGCTCGCGTTCTCGCTCGCCCCGTACCGCTCGATCCAGACGTCCGGCGGGCACCTGCTCGGCGCGGTCGCGATGCTGCTCCCCTTGTCGCTGTGGGCGCTCGAGACTCGCCGCCGCTGGCTCGCGATCGCCGCGATCGCCTCGGTCCCGCTCTCCGGCCAGGTGCACCTCGCGCTCGGGACGATGGTGTTCTTCCTGGCCTACGCGGCGGTGCGGCGGCGTCCCGGGCTCGGGATCGCCGGCGCTGCTGCGTCGGTGCTCGCCGGGATCGTCGTCTACCTCGCCGGGATCCGGGGCTCCACGGGAGCTGGGGGTCGATCGTTCGGACAGGTCGAGCGCTACTCCGCCGACGTGCTCGACTTCGTCACGCGGCACGCACGGCACGGCTTCGAGACGTTCGTCTTCGTCGGCTGGCTCGTGCCGCTCGCCGCCGTCGCAGGCGTCGTGCTCGTCTGGCGGCGCGACCGCGGGCTCGCACTGACGCTCGGCCTCGGCGTGCTCGTTCCGGTCGTGCTCGCGCTCGGTGCGAACACGCCGCTGTACGAACCGGTGTGGGACGTTCTGCCCGGACTCAGACACACCCGCGTCCCGGAACGTCTGCTCCCGATCGCGTGCCTCTGCCTCGCTGCACTCGTCGCGTTCGCGGTCGCGCGCATCCCGTGGCGCTACGCCGCGCTCGTCGCGATCCCGCTCGTCGCGCTCGACCTCCGCGTCGACGTCTACCGGCCGATGGGCGCCGACGAGAGCAACCCGGTGTACGCGGAGCTGCGCGACGCGGCGCCCGGCCGCCTGCTCGAACGGCCGGTAATCGTTCCCGAGCTGCAGGAGGGAAGCGTCTACCTCTACTACTCGATGCAGGCGCGGCGCGAGCGGCCGCTCGGGTACTCGACGACCGCTCCCCGCTCGGCCGACCGAACGGCGCGCGCGCTCCGCCGCGGGCTCGATCCGAAGACGCTCGGCGTTCGCTGGGTCGTGCGCTACCGCGACGGCAAGCCGGCGCGCCTCACCGTCCCCTGATCGGGGGGTACAACCACTCGGCTGCCGGGTCGATCCACGGATCGCCGCCGTGGAATCCCGCCTCGACTCCACCTACGTGCCGCTCGGCTCGCGAGCATCGTGGGCCAAGAGCCTGCTCCTGCTCGCCGGCGCGATCGACTGCGTCGCCCTGGTGACCGGCTTCGCGTTGATCCGGCTGGTCGACGAGCTCCAGCAGACCGGCTGGGTCGACATCGAGCGGTTCGACACGGCCGACAGCCGGCATGCGCTCGTCGGCACGCTCCAGATCGCCGTCTACGTCGTCGCGGGAATCGCCTTCCTCCGGTGGTTCCACCGCGCGTACGCGAACCTCCCCGCGATCGGCGTCGACAAGACGCGGCACCGCCCCGGCTGGGCGATCGGCGCCTGGTTCATCCCGCTCGCCTCCCTCGTCTGGCCCAAGCGGTTCGCCGACGAGATCTGGAGAGGCAGCGACCCCGACGGAGAGAGCGCGGAGCGCAAGGTGCCCTCGCTCTACGGCGCGTGGTGGCGCACGTTCGTCATCTCCGGGATCGTCGTCGCGATCGGCTCGAACGTCTGGACGAGCGCGGAGACGGAGTCGCAGCTCGAGCTCGGCGCGATGGTCGAGTTCATCGGCAACCTCGTGGGCGTCGCGTCCGGCGTGCTCGCCTACCTCGTGGTCGATCGACTTTCCGAGCGCCAGCAGGCGCGCGCGGTGAAGCTCGGCGCCGGCCCGACGTCGTAGCTACATGCCCATTGCGTGATAGCCCGAGTCGACGTAGAGCGTCGTCCCGGTGACGTTCTTCGCGTCGTCGGAAAGCAGGTAGGCAGCCGCCGCGCCGACGTCGCCCGCGTCGATGTGCCGGCGGAGCGGCGCACGCTCCTCGACGATCGCCTCCATCGTGGGGAAGCCGGCGATCGAGCGCGCCGCGAGCGTGCGCACCGGCCCGGCCGAGATCGCGTTCACGCGCACGTTCTTCTCGCCCAGGTCCCACGCGAGGTAGCGGACGGAGGCGTCGAGCGTCGCCTTCGCGACGCCCATCACGTTGTAGTGCGGAACTGCGCGCTCGCCGCCGAGGTACGTCATCGTCAGGATCGAGCCGCCCCCACGCGCCTCCATCAGCGGCTCGGCCGCACAAGCACATGCGACAAGGGAGTACGCGCTGACGTCGAGGGCCAGCCAGAAGCGCTCGCGCGGCGTGTCGGTGAAGCGGCCTTCGAGATCCTCGGCGGCGGCGAACGCCAGCGAATGGACGAGGAGGTCGAGCCCGCCGTCGAACTCCTCGCCGACCGCCGAGAAGACGCGCCCGATGTCGCCGTCGGACCGGACGTCGCACTCGAGGACGAGCGAGCTCGAGACGCTCTCGGCGAGGTCGCGCACGTTCTTCTCGATCCGTTCGCCTTGGTATGTGAACGCGAGACGCGCTCCCTCGTCTGCGAGGCGCTTCGCGATCGCCCACGCGATCGACCGGCGGTTGGCCACACCCATGACGAGAGCCGTCTTGCCGTCGAACCTTCCGGGGGTCGCCACGGCGGGGGACTCTAGGCTAGTTTGTGGCTCTTGCGCCGCCCCATCGCTTTACTCGCACCGCTCGCGGCGCTCCTCTTCGCACTTCCCGCTGCCGCCGGACTCGAGCCCGTCAGGCGGTCGACGAGCGAGAGCGGACCCGCACCGGTCGTCCGCGCCGGCTCGCTCTACGTGCCCCCCGGGCACAACAAGGGCCGCGTCAGCGTCGTCGTTCGGCTGCACGGCGCGCCGCTCGCCGCGGCCGGAGGCCGCTCGCTCCAGAGCCGGACGCGCACGAAGCTGAACACACGCTCGACGGCGTCCGTCGCCTATCTCGCGCGGCTGGCCGCCCAGCAGCGAACCGCCGCCGCCCAGCTGACGAAGGCGATCCCCAAGGCACGCGTGCTCGAGCGCTACCGCGTCGTCCTGAACGGCTTCGCCGTGAATCTGCCGGCGCGGAAGCTCCCGAAGCTGATGCGGCTCGGCCTCGCCGCGGAGGTCTACCCCAACGTCCGCTATTCGATGGCGACGAACCGCAGCCCCGACGTGATCCGCGCCGCGACCTTCTCGTCGCTCAAGGGCTTCCGCGGGGACGGGATCAAGATCGGCATCGTCGACGACGGGATCGACCCGCGCAGCCCGTTCCTGCAGGGCGACGGGTACTCGTACCCGGCGAGCTTCCCGCGCGGCGGCAGCACGTGGGTGAACCGCAAGATCATCGTCGCACGCGCGTTCCCCGGGCCGAACTCGGGGCGCCAGGGACGCGAGGCGTTCGTGCCGCAGATCTCGTTCCATGGGACGCACGTCGCGGGGATCGCGGCAGGCAACGCCGGCACCTTCGCGCCGGCCGGTCCCGACCACCCCGCAACGGCGGGCCTCTCCGGCGTCGCGCCGCGCGCGTGGCTCGGCAACTACCGCGTCTTCAACGCGCCGACGCCCGCCGGCTACGTCGCGAACGCCGCCGAGATCATCGAGGCGTTCGAGGCCGCGGTGCAGGACGGGATGGACGTCATCAACTTCTCCGGCGGCGGTCCGATGGGCGATCCGTCGACCGATCCGATCCTCGAAGCCGTGTCGAACGTCGCGCGCGCCGGCGTGATCCCGGTCATCTCCGCGGGGAACGACCGCGACGACTTCGGCTTCGGCACGGTCGGCTCGCCCGGCGTCGCCGAGGAGGCGATCTCCGTCGCCGCGGTCTCGAACTCGCACGTCTACGCACCGCCGCTGCACGTGCTGGCCCCGGACGCGCCCGCGTCGCTGCAGACGATCCCGCTCGCGGCGTCGTTCGAGGCACCGGCGACCACGCAGCGGACGCTCGTCGACGTGACGACGATCCTCGGGACGAACGGGCGGCCGGTCGATGCGCGCCTCTGCGGGCTCGGGCTCGACCCCAACGACCCGCAGTCCAATCCACTGCCGGCCGGCTCGCTGACCGGCCTCGTCGTGCTCGCGTCTCGCGGCGTCTGCACGTTCCTCTCGAAGGCGGAGCGCGCTCGGGCAGCGGGAGCCGTCGGGATGATCCTCGTCGACAACCGCTTCGGCGAGGCAAACGCGATCCCGATCGAGCTGCCGATCCCGTCGGGGATGATCGCGGACGTCGACGGCGAGCTGCTGCGCGGCTACCTCGCGCAGAAGGGCGGCCGGACGATCGTCCGCGCCGACCGCGCGCCGGCCGAGATCGTCACGGGTCGGAGCGGCGTGATCACGAGCTTCTCGTCGGCCGCGCCGACGAACTTCGGGCACGCGCTCAAGCCGGACGTCGCCGCGCCCGGCGGGCAGATCCTCTCCTCGACGCCGCCGGAGTCGGCGGGGGCGGGCAACCCCTTCGCGGTCTTCGACGGGACGAGCATGGCTGCGCCGCACGTGTCGGGCGCTGCCGCGCTGCTCCTCCAGTCGCATCCCGGCTGGACGCCTCGGCAGATGCGCTCCGCGTTCGTCTCGACCGCCGCAGCCGCCTGGGGGGACACCGCTCGGACGCGCGAGGCGCCCGTCGTGCTCGAGGGCGGCGGCCTCGTCGACGTCGTCCGCGCCGATGACCCCCTGCTCTTCACCGCGCCCGTCTCGCTCTCGTTCGGCGACCTGGACGTGAACCACGGCGCGGAGTCGCGCGCGCTCGCCGTGCAGCTGGACGACGCAGGCGGCGGCGCAGGGACCTGGTCGGTCGAACTCCGGCCGCAGTCAGCCTCGGCGGGCGCGACGATCGAGCCTGACCCGCAGGCGACGATCGCTCCTGGCGGCGGCGACCGTCTCGCGGTGACCGTTCGCGCCTCTGCGTCAGCGGCTGCCGGCGACAACTACGGCTTCATCGTCCTCCGGCGCGGCGACGCGACCCGGCGGATCCCGTACTACTTCGCGGTCACGCGGCCCGGCCTCGAGCTTCGTCCCTCGCAGCCGCTGCGCGAGTTCAACGCGGGCGACACGCGGGACGGCGTCTCGCACGCGAGCGTGTACCGCTTCCCGACGTGGCCGTTCGGCCCGCCGCCCGACTACCGCGACGGCCCGGCGATGGTGCAGGACGGCGCCGAGGATCTGTACACGATCCTCCTCGACGAGCCCGTCGTGAACTTCGGCGCCGCGGTGTGGGTCTCGAGCGAGAACGCGCTGATCGATCCGTGGATCCTCGGCTCGGCCGACGAGAACGACGTGCAGGGCCAGGGTGCGACGCCGATCAACATCAACAACTTCACGTTCGGCTACCAGGGCGACGTCGGCGCCGCCGGCGTGACGTTCGTGCGGCCGAAGCGCTACTGGGTCTCCGTCGACTCCGGACGCAGCATCTTCACCGGGCAGGCGCAGCACGGGGCGTACGTCCTGAAGTCGTGGATCAACGATGTCTACCCGCCGCTGATGCAGCTGGTCTCGGCGAAGGTGACCGCTGGGCGGCCGCTGATCATCGCGCGCGTGATCGACGCGCCGGCGCCGGGCGCCGACTCGGGGATCGACCCGACCTCGCTCACCATCGGCTACCGACGTGCGCTCGTCGCAGCGACCGCGTACGACCCGCTCAGCGGGTTTGCGATCTTCGGCCTCCCCGCGGCCGCGCCCCGCATCCCCGTCGGCCGGACGAACCTCCAGGTGCTCGCCTCCGACTTCCAGGAGTCGAAGAACGGCTCGACCCCGGGCGGGAGCATCCTCCCGAACACGACGGTGCGGTCGTTCCGGCTGCGCGCCGTCGCCGGCCCGACCGTGACCTGGCTGACGCCCGACCGCGACTCCTGCGTCGACCGGCGCCGACAGAGCCTCCTTGTCGCGGCCGACTCGAGCAAACGGATCCGGACGATCACGTTCTTCGACGGCAAGAAGCGTGTCGGGCGGGTCAACGGCAGCGCCGCCGCGCTCTACGCGTCGACGTGGGTGACGGCGCGCGCGAAGCGCGGCAAGCACACGCTCTCCGCGGTCGTCCGTGACGCCGCCGGCCGCGAGGCCCGCACGACGCGGAGCGTCCGCGTCTGCCGGTAGCGGTCGTCACCGGCGCGTCGAGCGGCATCGGCGCGGCGTTGGCTCGGCGGCTCGCGCGTGACGGCTGGCACTGCGTCCTGCTCGCGCGGCGCGAGGATCGCCTGCGCGAGCTCGCGACGGAGCTCGACGGCGAGTACGAGGTCTGTGACGTCACCGACCGCGAGTCGGTCGAGCGTGTCGCGGCGGCCGTCCTCGAGCGGCACCCGAGGCTGAACCTGCTCGTGAACGGCGCGGGCATCCCCGGCCGGCGCGACTTCCTCTCGGTCGAACCCGAGCTCGCGGAGCGGGTCGTGCAGACGAACTACCTCGGCGGCCTCTGGTGCCTGCGCGCGTTCCTGCCCGGGCTCGAGGCCGCCGCGCCCGAGGCGCACGTCGTGAACGTCGTCTCCGTCGCCGGCACCGTCGCCTTCCCGCCCTCCGGCCCGTATTCCGCGTCGAAGCACGCGCAGCTCGCGTTCTCGCGCGCGACGTCGGCGCAGCTCCACCGCCGCGGCATCCACGTGCTCACGGTGATGCCCGGCTTCATCGAGACGGAGGGCTTCCCGCAGAAGATCGCGCTGCAGAGCGCGTTCTTCCGGCGGATGATCAAGACGCCGGAGGAGCTCGCCGACCGCATGGTCCACGCAATCGAGCGCCGGCGGCCCGAGCTGACGTACCCGCGCTTCTTCCGCACGTTCGCCGTCGCGCAGGCGATCGCGCCCGGACTGCTCGGCCGGTTCGCGTCACGCTCGCGGAGCGGTTACCGCTCGACGAAGAACTAGGGACGGCGCACGAGGTACCAGCCGGTCTCGACCTTGTACGGGTCGGCCGGCGCGAGTGAGCGCGCACGCTCGCGCGCATCGCCCTCGCAGCCCGAGAGGTCGAGGTACGGGTCGAGCTCACGCGCGTGCGCGTCGACGCGTGAGCGTAGGAGAACGAGGCCGTTCGCTTCGAAGAACGCGCGTAGGTCGCCGTCGGAGAGCAGTCGCGTGTGCGACGGATCGCGCTCGCGCTCGAAGCGGTCGAGCTCGATCGCCGCGAGCGGGTCGAACGGCGCGAGCTGGTCGATCACGAGGATGTGTCCACCCGGGCGTGTCACACGCGTCATCTCCGCGAGCACGAGCTCGGGTCGCGGGACGTGGTGCAGGACCGCGCGCTCGCACACGAGGTCGAAGGAGCCGCGATCGAACGGCAGCTTCGCGACGTCTCCTTCGACGAGCTCGACGTTCGAGTACCGGTCCGCCGCGTACGCGCGCCCGCGCTCGAGCAGCTCCGGCACGAGGTCGACGCCGACCACTTCGCGCACGTGGCCGGCCAACGCGAACGCGAGCGGGCCCGTTCCCGTACCGACGTCGAGCGCGCGCTCGTCTCCCTGCGGCTGGACGAACTCGACGACGCGCGCCTCGAGCGCGGGCAGCCGGCGCAACGAAGCCTCGGCGACGCGGTCGGCATTCCCGGAGAACCGTGCGCGCACGGCGTCGTCGTGGCTGCTCACGAGTCGACCACCACCCGTCTCGCGCGCCGCGGGTCGGCGTTGATGCCCACGGACAGCTCGTAGTTGATCGTCCCGGCGACGCGCGCGTGGTCCTCGAGCGTCACGCCGCTGCCGACGAGGACGACCGGCGTCCCGAGCGGCACCTCGTCGCCGAGCTCCACAGCGAACGAGTCCATCGAGACGGTGCCGATCACCGTTCGCGGCTCGCCTTCGACGCGCACCGTGGTGCCGGTCAGGTCTCGGCGAAAGCCGTCGGCGTAGCCCACCGGCACGACGCCGATCCACGTCGGCGCCTCGGCGACGAACCGCCGTCCGTACCCCGTGCTCTCGCCGACCTCGAGCCGCTTCACGAGCGAGACGTGGCTGTGCCACTGCAGCGCCGGTTCGAGTCCGTCCACGGAAGCATCCTCGCCGAACGGAGACATGCCGTACAGCGCGACCCCGCACCGGGCGGCGTCGAACCGCGACTCGGGCAGGCGTAGCGCCGCCGCGCTGTTCGCGACGTGGCGCGTGAGGTGCGCATACGAGTCGGTCGCCGCCCGGAAGCGCTCGATCTGCGTCCGTGCGAAGGCGACGTCGCTGTCGGCGGTCGCCAGGTGCGTCATCAGCCCGACCACCTCGACCGGCGGTTCCGGGAGCTCCGAGAGCCCATAGCGGCCCATGCCGGTGTCGACCTTCAGGTGCACCCGGACGCCCTCGGGGATCTCCGTCGACGACAGGACGAGCTCGAGCACTGCGTCCCGTGCCACCGCGACATCGCGCCCCTCGGCCGGGCCGAGGACGAGGATCCGCTGGGACGGGAACTCGCGACGCAGCTCGACACCCTCCGGGACCGTGGCGACGCAGAGCGCGGTCGCCCCTGCACCGAGCGCCGCGGCGGCCGCGTCGACGGCCCCGTGGCCGTAGCCGTCGGCCTTGACGACGGCCCAGAGCTCGCTGCCGTCGAGCGCCTGGAGCAACGTCCGGACGTTCCGCCGCACCGCGCCGAGGTCGATCGTGAGCTCAGACCGATGCATCGAGCGTCCTCGGGAGCTCGGCGATCACGTCGCTCGCCACCAGGCCCGCCTGATGCGGCGCGGAGGCAGCGGCGGTCTGCTGCGCGACGGCGGCCGCGACCGCCGCGAAGCGCGCATCGAGGCCCTTCGAGAGGAACGCGCCCAGGATTCCCGTCAGCACGTCGCCGGTGCCGGCGGTCGCGAGCGACGGCGGCCCGGGCGCGGCCACGAGCACGCCGGCGCCGGGCGCACCGACGAGCGTGTCCGCTCCCTTCAGCAGGACGACGTAGCCGAATTGCTCCACGGCGCGCCTCAGGGCGGCGAGCCGGTGGGCCGCGACCCAGCTCGACGGCACGCCGAGGAGGCGCCCCAGCTCCCCCTCGTGCGGCGTCAGCACCGTCGGAGCCGAGCGCGCGACCGGCTCGAGGCCGCGCAGCCCGTCCGCGTCGACGACGGCGGGGAGGTCGACCTGCGCCAGCAGTCGCCGTACGAGCTCCTCGTGTCCTGCGCCGAGCCCCGGGCCGATCGCGAGCGCGCGTGCCCGCTCCGCCGCGTCGAACACGTCGTCGAGACGTCTCTTCACCGCCTCGAGCAGCCGCGTCTCGAGTACCGGGAGCGACTCGTCGGGAGCGGCCACGGCCACGTAGCCGGCGTCCGCGCGAAACGCCGCTTCGGCAGCCAGGCACGCGGCGCCCGTGTACCCGGGCGAACCGCCGACGACGAGCACCGAGCCGGCGGTGTACTTGTTGTCGCCTTCCCGGCGGCGCGGCACGAGGCGCAGCACGTCGCGCGTTGTGAGTCGATGCTCCGTCTCGCCGGGCTCGAGGCCGATGTCCGCGATCGTTACGGTGCCGGCCCGGAACCGGCCTGGTGCGACAACGAGCCCGACCTTCAGGCCGTGGAACGTCACCGTGTGGACCGCGTGCACAGCGCCGCCGGAGACCTCGCCCGTCGACGCGTCGACGCCCGACGGGACGTCGACGGAGACGATCGGCACGCGCGACGCGTTCATCCGTTCGATCAGCGCAGCCGCGTCGGGGCGCGGCTCGCCGTGGAAGCCCGTCCCGAAGAGCGCGTCGAGCACGATGTCCGCGCCGGCGGGATCCTCCGACTCTTCGGCGTCACGGCCGGCCTCCCGCAGGAAGCGGAGCGCGATCCGTCCGTCACCGCCGTTCGCTCCCTT
>DASTHC010000095.1:0-13111 GCA_035718485.1 Gaiellaceae bacterium | reverse complement strand
GAGGAGCGAATCGAGCGTCCAGCCGTACACGCCGATCGTCACGACGCGGTTCACGCGATCCACTTGGCGATCTCGCCGCCCGACTCGAGGCCGGAGAAGTCGCCGTCGTCGCGCATCCGCTTCGCCGCATCTGCCATGGCGTGCACCGCGGTCCACGTGAGCGCGCCGCCGACGCTGACCCGGATCGCGCCCGCGTCGACGATCTCGCTCATCGTCAGGCCTTTGTGCGCGAGCACGTTGACCGGCTTCGAGGTCGCGTCGACGACCGCGCGGATCTCGTCGCCGCTTCGTAGGCCGGGCGCGTAGAGCACGTCGGCCCCGGCGCGCTCGTACGCCTGCAGGCGCGCGATCGTGTCGTCGAGGTCGGGATTGCCGCGGATGTGGTTCTCGGCGCGGGCGGTGAGCATGAACGGGAAGCCGAGCGCGCGTGCCGTTTCCACTGCAGCGGCGACGCGCTCGGCCGCTAGCTCGAGCGAGTAGAGCTCGCCGCCTGGGTCGTAGTCCTCGATCGACCCGCCGACCGCCCCGGCCTCGGCGACGCGCGCGATCGCCGCCGCCGCGTCCTCGGGGTCGCGGCCGTGCCCGTTCTCGAGGTCGACCGAGACGGGAAGCGGCGTCGCGCGGTCGACTGAGCGTGCGTGCTCGACGACCTCGTCGAGCGACGCGCCGCCGTCCGGCCGCCCGAGCGTGAACGCGAACCCGGAGCTCGTGGTCGCGAGCGCCTCGAACCCGAGCGCCGCGAGCACGCGCGCCGACCCTGCGTCCCACGGGTTCGGGATCAGAAACGCGGGTCCATCGTGCAGCGCCCGGAACGCCGCTCCCTTTTCCTGCTGCGTCGGCTGCATGCGGGAAGACTAGGCGTCGCGTGAAGGTCTAGGGTCCGCATGTCGGTGGACCTCGGCGACGAACTCGAGCGCGGGCGTGATGCGTATGCACGGCTCGCATGGACGGAGGCCTACGAGGCGTTCCGCCGCGCCGATGCCGCGACGCCGCTTCCGGTCGACGACGTCGAGCTGCTCGGCGTATCGGCAACGATGCTCGGCCGCGACGACGAGTGGATGAGTTGCCTCGAGCGGGCGCATCGGCTGCACCTCGAAGCCGGAGACGAGCTTCGCGCGGTTCGTTGCGGGTTCTGGCTGGGGATGATCCTCGCTGTGCAAGGCGAGCTCGGCCCGGCGATCGGTTGGTTCAGCCGGTCGCAGCGGCTGCTCGACCACGTGGAGCGTGACTGCGTCGAGCATGGCTACCTCCTCGTTCCGGAGGCGTTCCGCCAGGACATCGAGGGCGACGTCGCCGCGTCCGCCGAGACGTTTCGCCGGGCCGCCGAGATCGCCGAGCGCTTCGGTGACCGGGACCTCTTCGCGCTCGCCGTCCACCGGCGCGGCCTCTGGCTGCTCAGGCTGGGCAAGGTCGACGAGGGCCTGGCCCTGCTCGACGAGTCGATGGTCTCGGTCACCGCCGGCGAGGTCTCGCCGTTCGTCACGGGGATGGTCTACTGCGGCGTGATCGCGGGGTGCCAGGAGATCTACGAGGTCCGCCGCGCGCAGGAGTGGACCGCAGCACTCGCGCGCTGGCGTGACCGGCAGCCCGATCTCGTCGCGTTCAGCGGCCGCTGCCTCGTGCACCGCGCCGAGATCCTGCAGCTCCGCGGCGCGTGGGGCGACGCGCTCGCCGAAGCTCGGCAAGCCGAGGAGCGGTATGCGGAGGGGATGGTCCCGATCGCGGTGGGGCAGGCGTTCTACCTGCAGGCTGAGGTGCTTCGCCTGCGAGGCTCGTTCGCCGAAGCCGAGGCGTCCTACAAGGACGCGAGCCGCCACGGCTTCGAGCCGCAGCCCGGCCTCGCCCTGCTTCGCCTGGCGCAGGGCGACCAGCCGTCGGCTTCCGCGACCCTACGGCGTGCGCTCGCGGAGACCGACGACGCCATACGCCGCATCGCGCTCTTGCCTGCCGCCGTCGAGGTGCTTCTGGCGGGCGACGACGTCGTCGAGGGGCGACAAGCGGCGGACGAGCTCGTCGAGCAGGCGAACGTCTTTCCGAGCGCCATGCTGCGCGCGCTCGTGGACCACGCGCAGGGAGCCGTGGCGCTTGCCGAGGGCGACCCGCCGCGCGCGCTCGCAGCACTCCGCAGTGCACAACGCACGTGGCTGGAACTCGAGGCGCCGTACGAAACGGCCCGCGCCCGCGTGCTCATCGGCGTCGCGTGTCGCTCGCTCGGAGACGAGGACGCCGCCGTGCTCGAGCTCGGCGCGGCACGAGAGGTCTTCGAGGAGCTGGGCGCGATCCCCGACGTCGCGCAAGTCGACGCGCTCGAGCTCCCGGTGGCTACGGGTGACACCTACGGACTGACGGCGCGCGAGCTCGAGGTGCTCCGGCTCGTCGCTTCGGGGAAGACGAATCGCGACATCGCCGCCGAGCTCGTGATCAGCGAGCACACGGTTGCCAGGCACGTGCAGAACATCTTCGCGAAGCTCGACGTCTCTTCGCGCACGGCTGCCGGCGCCTTCGCGCACGAGCACCAGCTCCTCTACTGAGAATTCACCACGGACGCCGAGCCCGGAGTTGGTGGATCCGGGCGATGAGCCCGCGGCGCGTACTTCCTACCGTGAACGCACGCACACGGATCGAAGGGAGCGCGACCGATGACGAGCACCCAGATCGACCAGCGCCGTCCCAATGCCACGGACGACGGCAGCAGGCGATTCGACACGATCGTGATCGGCGGGGGCCAGGCCGGGCTCACCGTCGGCTACCACCTGAAGCGCCGGGGCGTGCCGTTCGTGATCCTCGACATGCACGAGCGCGTGGGTGACGCGTGGCGCACGCGCTGGGACTCCCTCCGCCTCTTCACACCCGCGCGCTACGCCGGTCTGCCGGGCTGGCCGTTCCCGGCGCCCCGCGGGTCGTTCCCAACGAAGGACGAGTTGGCCGACTACCTCGAGGCCTACGCCGCGAAGTTCGAGCTGAGCGTCCGGAACGGCGTCACCGTCGACCGGCTCTCGAAGAGCGGCGACCGGTTCGTCGTCGAGGCCGGGGGCCTTGTCTACGAAGCCGACCACGTGATCGTCGCGACCGGTGCGCACCGCACCCCTAAAGTGCCCGACTTCGCGGGCGAGCTCGACCCGCGCATCGTGCAGTTGCACTCGTGCGAGTACCGAAGCCCGGCGCAGCTTCGCGACGGCGAGGTCCTGCTCGTCGGCGCCGGCAACTCGGGCGCCGAGATCGCTTTCGAGGTGTCAACGGCGCACCGAACGTGGCTCGCGGGACCGGACGTGGGGCAGGTCCCGGCTCCACACGGAAGCCGTCGGTCGCGGCTCGTCTTCCCGATCGTCGTCTTCGTCTTCCGCCACGTGCTGTCGAACGGGAATCCGATCGGCCGCAAGGTCGGCCCGAAGCTCGCAAGCCACGGTGCCCCGCTCATCCGACGCCGGCGAAACGACCTGGCGTCCGCCGGCATCGAGCGGCTACCACGGGTCGTGGGGGTGCGCGACGGGCTCCCGCTGCTCGAGGACGACCGCGTGCTTGAGCCCGCGAACGTGGTCTGGTGCACGGGATTCCGTCAGGACTTCTCCTGGATCGAGCTGCCCGTCTTCGGCGGCGACGGTCTGCCCGAGCACGACCGGGGTGTAGTCATGGCCGAGCCTGGCCTGTACTTCCTTGGCCTTGTCTTCCAGCACTCGTTCTCGTCCGACGTCCTCCCGAACCGCGGGCGCGACGCGGGCTACATCGCGAAGCACCTGGCGAAGCGGGTTCGCGTGAGCTGAGCGACGCGCTTGCGCGGACCTGTGGAAGGGTTCCGGCGTCGATCAAGGAGGTCGCGCCGATGTCCGCTGTTTCCGCTCATCCGGTCCGCGTGGAGGGGCGCCTCGATCCGCAGCTCAGCCGCTGGCTCTGGCTCGTCAAGTGGCTGCTCGCGATTCCTCACTTCATCCTGCTGTTCTTCCTGTTCATCGCGTTCGTCCTGGCGACGATCGTTGCCTTCTTCGCGATCCTGTTCACCGAGCGCTACCCGCGCGGCATCTTCGACTTCAACGTCGGCGTGCTGCGCTGGGGCTGGCGCGTCGCGTACTACACGTACGGTGCGCTCGGCACCGACCGGTATCCGCCGTTCACCCTCGCCGAGGTCCCCGACTACCCGGCGACGATCGAGGTGCCGTATCCCGACCAGTTGTCACGCGGGCTCGTGCTCGTCAAATGGTGGCTGCTCGCGATCCCGCACTACCTGGTCGTCGGCATCTTCCTCGGCGGCGGAGCGTACGCCGCTCGTGGGACGTGGGACACCAACGATCGCGGGTGGCAGGCCGGTGGCGGTCGGCCCGGTCTGATCATGCTGCTCGTCTTCTTCGCTGCGATCGCGCTGCTCTTCACGACGCGCTATCCGCGCGGGCTCTTCGACTTCGTCATGGGTCTGAATCGCTGGGTCCTGCGCGTGGTCGGCTACGCCGCGCTGATGACCGACGCCTACCCGCCGTTCCGGCTCGATCAGGGAGGTGAGGAACCCGTCGTCGTTGCTGCGGAACCGCCGCTGCCCGCGCCGTAGACGACGCCGCCGCGCAACTCCCGGGTCATCTGCTCGAGGAGTTCCGGCCGTCCGTGGAACTGCGCGGGCGTGTTCTGGAACAGCACGATCTGCCATCGATCGTCGTGCTTCGCGGCGACGACCGTCTGATGGGCGTTCCGCGCGGGCTCGGGCTCGGACCGCCCAGGCGGGATCATCCCGACGATCGCGCGCAGGAGCCCGACGTCGGCGTTCGGAAACGACACGCTCTTCACCTTCGTCACGTATGCCGCGGTCTCGTGGTCGGCGAAGATCCGGCGCATCTCGGCCGCGATCGCATCCCGCCCCGTCTGCTCGCTCCCGTCGTAGCCGATGACCGCGCCGTCTGCAGCGAACGGCGCGGCCATCGCTTCAGCGTCTCCGGCGTTCCAGCCGGCGATCAGGTCCTCGTAGAGGCGCCGGACCGCCGCTTCGTCGCCGCTGCTCACCTCACGGCTGGCCGGCCGCCTCCGCGGGCCGTGCCGGAACCTCGATCTCGCCGTCGTGCGGCGGCTCGATCGTGATGTTCGGCAGCAGCCGGTCGAGCCAGCGCGGGATGTACCACGTCTTCTCCCCGAGCAGAGTGAAGAACGACGGCACGAGCGTCATCCGCACGAGCAGCGCGTCCGTGAGGATCGCGCAGGCGAGCAGCAGGCCGAACTCCTTCGAGATCCGGTCGGCCGTGAGGATGAACGCCGCGAAGACGGTGCCCATGATCAGTGCCGCCGCGACGACGACGCGCCCGATCGCGGCGATCCCGTGCTCGACGGCGTCCCGCGTGTTCAGCCCGTGCACGTGCTCCTCGCGGATGCGGCTCATCAGGAAGACCATGTAGTCCATCGAGAGCCCGAACAGGATCGCGAAGGCGATCGGCGGCACGAAGGTCTCGATCGGGCCCGTCCTGTCGAGGCCGGTCAGGCCCAACCCATGGCCCTCCTGGATGACCCACGTCAGCACGCCGAAGCCGACGAACGCGGAGAGGAGCGTCGTGATCGCCGCGGTGAGCGAGACCACGATCGAGCGGAAGGCCATCGCGAGCACGATGAACGTGACGCCGATGATGTAGAGCAGGAAGTACGGCAGCCGCTGCATGATCCGATCGGCGATGTCCTTGAACGCGGCGTTCAGGCCGGAGACGTACACGATCGCGTTCCCGCCTGCAGTCGCCGCGGGCGCGACGTCGTCGCGCAGACGGTCGACCAGCTTGTCCGTCGCCTCGTCCTGCGGCGCGGAGCTCGGAGTGACGAAGACGATCGCGACCGTCTTCTTGTCGTTGAACTGCGGCTTCCGCACGGACGCGACGCCCTCGAGGCCCCGGACGCGCTCGTAGACCTTCTCCGGCGCCTGCGGGTCGCCGTTGACGTCGACGACGATCGGGATCGGGCCGTTGAAGCCCGGCCCGAAGCCCGCGGCGAGCAGGTCGTACGCGCGGCGCGCCGTCTGCTTCTTCGGCTGCGTCCCCTGGTCGGAGGCGCCCAGGCGTACGAGCGCCGACGTTCCGGCCGCGACGAGCAGGATGAGCAGCACGACGACGAACACCCAGCGAGCGTGGGCCGTCACGAACCGCCCCCAGCGGGCGATCAGCGTCCTTTCGCGGGCGTCCTCGGAGTCGTCGATCTGCCGCAGGAACGGCACCTTCAGCCGGTCGATCTTGTGGCCGAGCTTCGCGAGCACGGCGATCAGGAGCGAGTTCGCGATCAACACCGTCGTCAGGACACCAAGCGCGGACCCGATGCCGAGCTTCGTGACGAAGTCGAGCCCGAAGAACGCGAGCCCGGTGACCGAGATCGCGACGGTCAGGCCCGCAAACAGGACAGCCCGGCCCGCCGAGGCGCCGGCCTCGGTCGCCGCGTCGCGCGGCGTGAGCCCTTCGTGAAGGTACTGACGGAACCGCGTGACGATGAAGAGCGAGTAGTCGATCCCGACGCCCAGTCCGATCATCGACACGAGCAGCGGCGTGATCGTGTTGATGTCGGTCAGCCCGGCGAGGATGAACAGCAGGAGGAAGGCCGACGCGACCGCGGTCAGCGCGAGCGCGATCGGGATCGCCGCCGCGACGATCGTCCGGAAGACGACGAGCAGCACGATGAGCGCGGCGAGCAGGCCGAGCAGCTCCTGCGTTCCCTGCTCGATCGGCGGGAACTCGGCGTCGCCGTTGTACTCGACGGTGATCCCGGCCGCCTCGAGGTCACTGCGCACCGTGTCTTCGACCTTGAGGACCGAGTCGCGATCCTTCTCGAAGATCACGCGGTCGAACTGCGCCTCGGCGTACGCGATGCGACCGTCGTCGGAGACCGTGTCATCCTTGAAGGGATCGCCGACGCTCTCGATCCCCGCCTTGTCCTTCGTCGGCTTGAACTCCTGCCCCTTCAGCGTCGCGAGCGCGTCCTCGATCGCCCTCTTTCGCTCGGGCGTGTTGAGCCGCTGACCCACAGGCACCGCGAAGACGATGTTCAGCACGCCGCCCTGCTCGGAGGCGAACTCGGACTCGATCAGGTCGGTCGCCTTCTGCGTGTCGGAGCCCGGGATCTCGAACTCGTCCTTCAGGCTCCCGCCGACCGTCCCGACGAGGATGATCAGCCCGGCGATGATGCCGAGCCAGGCGACGACGACGCGCCATGGATGCGACGCGCAGCGTCGGTACCAGCCCGCAAGGGAACCGGTCGAAAGGCGTTCGTGCGCAAGCCGCCGGTCGGCGGAGTCTGAGGCGGTGGTCTCGGGCTCAGTCATGGCTTCGCTTCCTTTGGTCGCTGCGGCTTTTCCACTACAGACGAGACTCGGCCCGAAAAGTCATCGTCGGCGTATCGACCGATGCGATGCTCGAGCTTGTCAGACGGCACCTTCGAGGGTAACGAACTCCGCCCGGATCGCCTAGGCCCCTCGAAACCCCTGCCGCCACGTGGGCGCTAGACGACTTCGTGGAGCCAGGTGCGCACGGCGTCGGTGACCGCCCCGGGGTCCTTCTTCAGGCCGTGGTCGCCCGGCACCTGCACGACCGTGCGGAGCTTCGTGCCGGGCGGGATCCCGAACGGGTCCGTCGCGCCCTGCACGACGAGCGTCCGGACGGTCACCGCGTCGAGCTCGTCCAGGCGGCTCTGCGAGCCGCGCGGCGGCTTGAGCGGAAAGGCGAGGCAGAGCACGCCGGCGGCGCCGGTCACGTCGGCTGTGCGGCAGGCAACGCGTGCGCCGGCGGATCGGCCGCCGACGACGAGCGGCAGCCCGCCGAGCTCGCTTGCACGCAGGGACTCGACGACGGCGATCCAAGCGGCGTCGAGCTGCCGGGCCGGAGCAGGGGAGCGCCGCCCGGCGACGCGGTAGGGCTGCTCGACGAGCGCGACGGCGATCCCTTCCGAGAGCGCCGCCTGCGTCGCCGCTTCCAGGTCGCGCGCGTTCACGCCGCCGCCGGCGCCGTGCCCGAGGACGAGCGCGCCACGCGGTGCGTCGACTGCGTGCAGGTGGACGCGTGCCGGGCCGTGCGGCGTCTCGACGTCCCGCGTGGTCACGCACACATGATCGTCGTCAACACGTGTGCGCCGAAGCGCCCTTGACAGCGGTTCGGGGATCGTGTAGATAACTAACTGGTTATCTAACCATCTGGTTCATCACATGTCCGCCGACCCGCTCAGCCTCACGTTTGCCGCCCTCGCCGACCCGACGCGACGGGCGATCCTCGCCCGCCTCACCGACGGCGCAGCGACGGTGAAGGAACTTTCGGCGCCGTTCGCGATGAGCGGTCCGGCCGTCTCGAAGCACCTGCGGGTGCTCGAGCGCGCCGGTCTGATCACGCGTGGACGAGAGGCGCAATGGCGCCCGTGCCGGCTCGAGGCTGCGCCGCTGAAGGACGTCGCCGAGTGGACGGATGGCTACCGGCGCTTCTGGGACGCGAGCTACGAACGGCTCGACGAATACCTACGTCAACTCAACGAGAAGGAGGAATCCGATGGCCACGGCAAACAGCGTGGGTGAGACGACGTTCACGACGCCGTCCGACCGCGAGATCGCGATGACGCGTGTCTTCGATGCGCCGCGCGCGCTCGTCTGGGAGGTACACACGAAGGCCGAGCACCTCTCGCAGTGGATGCTCGGCCCGGAGGGCTGGACGATGCCCGTCTGCGAGATCGATCTTCGCCCGGGCGGCGCGTGGCGCTTCGTCTGGCGACGCTCCGAGGGCAGCGAGATGGAGATGAAGGGCGCGTATCAAGAGATCGTTCCGCCTGAACGGCTCGTCAGCACCGAGTCCTGGGGCGAGGACTGGCCGGAGACGCTGAATACCCTCGTCCTCTCCGAGGACGACGGGAGGACGACCCTCTCGAGCACGGTGCTCTACCCCTCGAAGGAGGCGCGCGACGCGGCGCTCGAAACGGGGATGAAGGACGGGGCCTCCGTGAGCTTCGACCGGTTGGCCGACTACCTGCGGTCGCTGTCCTAACGGCGCGACTGCTCGGCGGTGGATCCTCCGGCGGCTAACCGTCGTCGGAGGAGGCCGCCGGCGCGCCGTTACTGATGACGTCGAGCCAGACGTCGATCATCAGCGCCATCGTCTGAAGCGCGCTCGAGGCGATCAGTTGCTCGTGATGCGGCTCGAGGGGCAGGGAGTCGAGGACGCGGTGCAGCTCATCCGCGTGTTCGACGTCGAGCTCCGAGTGCAGGAGCAGCTGCCGGAAGCCGTCGCGCGGGAGCCCCGTCGTCGCGATCAGCTGCTCGACCGCCGGAGCGTGGGGGTGGTAGGCCTCGAGTTCGAGGAAGCCGAGGATCGCCGCCGGGTGGCACTGGTGGATCCAGAAGTACTGCATCCCGATCACGGCCGCGATCTTCGGCGGGAGAGGCCGCGAGCGAAGCGCGGCGGTGTCGACGCCGAGTACCTCGAGGTCCTCGAGGGAATCCCCGCCCGGCTCGTCGCCGTGGATCTCCTCGGGGATGTGCCGCTCGAGGTACGCCGCGAGTCCCGCGGCGACCGGATCGTCCGAGGCGAGGGCCCGCGCACGCTCGAGCGCGGCCTCCATGAGCGGGATCATCTCGAGCGCGACGCATGTCCCGGCCGCCAGGTAGCTCGGGTAGAGCTCCCTCGCGCGCGAGCTCTCGAGCAGCAGTCGACCGGGCGTCTCGAACGCCCGAGACATCAGATCGGTCGTGATTCGAAGCCGCTCGCTCGGCGTCGCCACGACGCCGAGCTTCAGAAGACCATGAACGTCGTGAACGGGGGCATGCCCTCGCCCTGGACAGTCTCGCCCGGTTGCCCATCCGCCGCGTCGAGTTCCTTCTTCACCCGCACGAGCAGATCGACGTCGGTCGGACTGAGCCTCTCGACGACGGCCCGATGCTCGTCGGGAAGGTCCCCGTAGATGATGCCCGCGTCCCGGAGGACGTCGACGACGTTCTGCTTGTCAGAGCCGTCTGACATTGGAATCTCCTTGTCGCTCTGGCGATCGTATCGCACGGCACAAGGCGGTACGAGCGGCCGCATTGTCTTCCGTGTGGACTGGGTCTACCCTCGAAGACGTGCCGATTTGCACGAACTGCGGCCGTGCGAGCGAAGCGGACTTCGCCTTCTGCCCGTCTTGCGGGACGGCCCTCACCCGGGAACAGCCGGCGGCAGAGCCGACCCGCGAGCTCCGGAAGACCGTCACCGTTCTCTTCTGCGACGTCACGGACTCCACGTCTCTCGGCGAGTCGGTCGACCCCGAGGCGCTTCGGGCGGTCCTCGTCGGCTACTTCGACCGGCTGCGGGCGATCGTGGAGGCACACGGCGGGACAGTCGAGAAGTTCATCGGGGACGCCGTCATGGCGGTGTTCGGCGTGCCCGTCGTTCACGAGGACGACGCGATGCGCGCGGTTCGCGCTGCGTCCGAGATCCTCGAGGCGCTGCCGGAGCTCGGTGTCCAGGCACGGATCGGCGTCAACACCGGCGAGGTGGTGACCGGCACCCAGGAGCGGCTCGCCACCGGGGACGCGGTGAACGTTGCGGCGCGGCTCGAGCAGGCGGCGCCGCCGGGCGCTGCGCTTCTCGGCGAGGAGACGATGCGGCGCGTGCGAAACGCAGTCGACGCCGAACCCGTCCCGGCGCTCGAGCTGAAGGGGAAGGCTGCGCTCGTCGCCGCGTACCGGTTGGTCGCAGTGCGCGACGTCGAGACCCGTCGGGCGGATACGGAGATGGTCGGCCGCGAGCGGGAGCTCGGAGCACTGCGCGATGCGTTCGCCCGCGCTGTCCACGACCGCTCCTGCCAGCTCTTCACGATCCTCGGCTCTGCCGGCGTAGGCAAGTCGAGGCTCGTGGTCGAGTTCCTCCGCGGGGTTGAGGCGCGCGTCCTCCGCGGCCGCTGCCTCTCCTACGGGGAGGGAATCACGTACTGGCCGGTGGTGGAGCTCGTGAAGCAACTCGGCGAGCTCCCTTCCGAGGACACCGCCGCGCCGCTTCGGTCGCTTCTGCGTGAATCGGACGAGGCGACCTCGGCCGACGAGATCGCGTGGGCGGTACGCAAGCTGCTCGAGCAGGAGGCGCGCGAACAGCCCCTTGTCTGTGTCCTCGACGACCTGCACTGGGGCGAGGAGAAGTTCCTCGACCTCGTCGAGCACGTCGCCGACCTCGTCCGCGAGGCGCCGATCCTCCTGCTCTGCATGGCGAGGCCGGATCTCCTTGAGCTACGACCGGGCTGGGGCGGTGGAAAATGGAACGCCACGACCGTCCTCCTGGAACCGCTGGACGACGAGGAGACTGACAGGCTGCTCGATGCGCTCGGCTGCGTCGACGGCGATCTGCGGCGCCGGATCGGCGCGGCCGCCGAAGGCAATCCGCTCTTCCTCGAGGAGATGGTCGCGCTCGTCCGTGAGTCGGATAACGGCGAGGTCGCCGTGCCGCCGACGATCCAGGCGCTGCTCGCCGCGAGGCTCGACCAGCTCGATCCGTCTGAGCGGATCGTGCTCGAGCGCGGGTCGGTCGAGGGACGGATCTTCCATCGCGGCGCGGTCGAGGCGCTGCTCGAGGACGACACCAAGCTGTCGGAGCGACTCGTCTTGCTCGTGCGGAAGGAGCTGATCCGGCCCGAGACGACGCAGGTCGAGAGCGACGAGGCGTACCGGTTCCGGCATCTCCTGATCCGCGACGCCGCGTACGAGGCGCTGCCGAAGGCCGTGCGCGCCGACCTACACAAGCGGTTCGCCGGCTGGGTGGAGGGAGACCGCGGGAACCTCGTCGAGCTGGACGAGATCGTCGGCCACCATCTCGAGCAGGCGGCCCGGTACAAGCGCGAGCTCGGTCAGCCCGACGCGGATCTGTCCGGCCGCGCAGGCGAACGGCTCGCCGCGGCCGGCCGCCGGGCGCTCTGGCGCGGCGACAACCTCGCGGCCGCCGGCCTGCTCGAGCGCGCGGTGGAACTCGCTCCGTCGGGACTGGGCGTCGCACTGGAGCTCGATCTGGCGAGCGCGCAGCCAACGCCCCCGCAGGCGGCCGTCGTCGCCGACGCCGCAGCCGAGCGGGCTCGTGCCGCCGACGACGCTGCCGGCGAGGCCGCCGCACGAGCCGCCGCCGCCTTCCATCGACTGCTGGCGGGCGAGGCCGGCGTCGACGAGCTCGACTGCCTCGCGCGCGACGCGCTGCCGTTGCTCGAGCAGGCCGGGGACCACGCCTGCCTCGTCCATGTGTGGGCCGCGCTCGGATACGGAGTCGCCAACGTCCGCTGCCGCTACGAGGAATGGTCGCAGGCGGCCGAGCAGGCGCTGCTCCATGCGCGGCTCTCAGACCAGCGACCGACGCACCTGTTCAGCCTCGACCTGACGCTCGTCGTCGGGCCGACGCCGGCGGACGATGCCGTGCGCACGCTCGACGCGGTTCTCCCCGAGGTCCCGCATCCGCACCCGCTGCTCTTCCGCTCGCATCTGCTCGCGATGCTCGGGCGCTTCGAGGAGGCGTGGGCGATCGCGAACGTCGCGAGCGAGCGGCTGCGCGAGCTCTCCGGCGGCGTCGACGCCGGCGAGTACACGCTCGCCGAGATCGCGACGCTCGAGGGCGACGACGAGAGCGCAGCGCGGCACCTCCGCGGGTTCTGCGACTTCCTCGCCGAGGCGGGTCAGCGCGGCCTCCTCTCGACGTTCGCGCCGATGCTCGGGCGCTCGCTCTGCGCACTCGGCCGATACGACGAGGCGGAGCCGCAGGCGCAGCTCGGCCGCGAGCTCGGCGAGGAGCACGACGTCGCCACGCAGGCACTGTGGCGGCAGGTCCAGGCGCGCGTGGACTCGCATCGCGGCCTCCGCGCCGAAGCCGAGGCGCTCGCGCGCGAGGCCGTCGAGCTCATCGACCAGACGGACGCGCTCAACTTCCAGGGCGCGGCGCTTTCCGACTTGGCCGAGGTCCTGCTCGATGCCGGCCGTGTCGACGAGGCGCGCGCAACGCTCGGCGAGGCGCTCGAGCGGTATGAGCGGAAGCGGAACCTCGCTGCCGCTGCGGAGCTCCGCGCACGTGCCGCGCTGCGTGAGGAGTCGCTGCGCGTTTGATCGTCTCGCCGGAGCTCTCCGTGCGGCGAGGCCGCGAGGCCGTCGAGTTCTACAAGGCCGCGTTCGGTGCGGTCGAGATCTACCGCGTCG
>DASTHC010000094.1:0-14907 GCA_035718485.1 Gaiellaceae bacterium | reverse complement strand
CGGCTCCGCGACCTGACCGGGGGGTTCAAATGCTACCGGCGCGAGGTGCTCGAGACGATCGACCTCGACGCGATCGACTCGAAGGGCTACGCGTTCCAGATCGAGGGGACGTACCGCACGCTGCGGAAGGGCTTCCGCGTGATCGAGGTGCCGATCACGTTCGTCGACCGCGAGGAGGGCGGGTCGAAGATGTCGCGCTCGATCGTGCTCGAGGCAGTCTGGAAGGTGCCGGCGCTTCGCTTCGCGGCGCTTGCGGGGCGTCTGTGATCGAGGTGCTGATGTTCACCGCGCCGTGGTGCGCGCCGTGCAAGCCGGTCGCGCGCGCGCTCGCGGATCTCGCGCCGCGGTTTCCGTCGGCGCGCTTCGCGGAGGTGGACGTCGACGACGAGCCCGAGACCGGCATGCGCTTCGGCGTGCTCACGCTGCCGACGGTCGTGATCCTGCGCGACGACGAGGCGGTCGCGGTGATCGACGGTGCGCGTCCGCGCGCCGACTACGAGCGGGCGCTAGAGGAAGTGCTCCCAGCCGCCGGCGGGGACGCCCTCGACGCCTGAGCCCTCCTCGCACCGGCCGATCACGGTGAAGTCGAGCGGATCGGGCGTCGCGGCGAGGAGCTCGAAGTCCTCGCCGAAGCGGAGGTCGTCCTCGGTGGCGCCGTCGGCGAGCGGAACGCGTTCGAGGTCGATCACGCAGCGGACGCCCGAGCGCGCCGCGATGTGGCCGGCGTCGCGTGCGAGGCCGTCCGAGATGTCGAGCATCGCGTGCGCGACCCGCGCGAGGCGTCGCCCTTCGTCGAGGCGGACCGGCGGCCGCACGTAGGTCGAGTTGCGGAATGCGGAGCCGGCGGCGCCGAGCGGGCCCGTGACGACGAGGAGGTCGCCGGGACGCGCGCCCCCGCGACCCGGCACCCGTTCCGAGCGCCCGAGGGCGGTCACGGTCAGCGCGATGAGCTCCGCGCGCGTCGTGTCGCCGCCGACGACCGGGACCCCCGTCTCCGCGATGCCCTCGTAGAGATCGAAGACGTCCTCGGCCTTCGTCGACGCCGGTGCGGCGAGCGAGACGAGCAGGCCGCGCGGCTCCGCTCCGGACGCCGCGAGGTCGCTGAGGTTGACGGCGGCCGCCCGCCACCCGAGGTCGCGCCAGCTCAGCCAGTCGAGCCGGAAGTGCACGCCCTCGACGAGCGCGTCCTGCGTGATCACGAGGCCGTCGACCTGAGCCGCGTCGTCCTCGATCCGCTGGGCAAGACCGCGCCGCTCGAGCTCCGCGAGGAGCCCGAGCTCACCGAGCTGCGAA
The DNA here is from genome assembly GCA_035718485.1 of Gaiellaceae bacterium. Classification (GTDB taxonomy): domain Bacteria; phylum Actinomycetota; class Thermoleophilia; order Gaiellales; family Gaiellaceae; genus JACCTU01. The sequence goes on along the minus strand of DASTHC010000094.1, from coordinate 13,614 downwards.
AGCTCCATCGATCGCCTCGCGCAGTGCGCGAGCGTCTCGGGCAGCGCGGATGACGGCGACCCCGGCCGCCCCCGCGCTGATGCAGGCGCCGGCGTTCGTCGCGTCGATGCCGCCGATCGCGATCACCGGGATCGAGACCGCGTCGGCGATGCCCGCGAGACCGTCGAGCCCGATCGGCGGGTCGGCGTCCGGCTTCGACGGCGTCGCCCACACCGGGCCTGCGCCGAGGTAGGCCGCACCGGCGCGCTCGTCCGCGAGCGCCTGACCGACGTCCCACGCGGAGCGGCCGACGATCAGTCCCGCCTCGCGGGCGCGCGCTGCGCCCTCGTCGTCCTGGCCGAGGTGCACGCCGTCGGCCTCGATCCGGATCGCCGCCTCGACGTCGTCGTTGACGACCAGTGTCGCGTCCAGCGCGCGCAGCCGCCGGCCGAGCTCGACGCGCTCGTCCGTGGTCGCGTCCTTCAGCCGGAGCTGGATCACGGTCGCGCCGCCTTCGATTGCGGCACGCGCGGTCTCGACGTCCTCGACGAGCGCGTGGAGCTTCACTCGATCCTCGCGCGGGCGTCGAGCGTGTCGGGGTCGAGGTTGTAGAGCGCGTCGTAGAGCGCGACGTGGAACGAGCCGGGGCCGCTGGCGGCGGCCGCCGCGTCCTCCCCGGCGACGCCGAAGGCGGCGAGCGCTTCCGCAGCGGCTGCGAGCGCGTTCCCGTTCCTCGCGAGAAAGCAGCCGGTGATCGCGGTCGACATGCAGCCGGTGCCCGTCACGGTCGCGAGGAGCTCGTGGCCGTTCGCGACGGCGAGCGCCGAGTCGCCGTCGGAGACGTGGTCGACCGGCCCCGTGACCGAGGCGACGACGCCGAGGGCCCGTGCGGCCTCGCGCGCGAGGTCGGCAGGGTCACCGCCGGCGCCGATCGACTCGACACCGCGCACCTCCGCGTCGATGCCGACGAGCGTGGCGATCTCCCCCGCGTTGCCGCGGAGCACGGTCACGTCGACGGCGTCGAGCAGGCGCTTCGCGGTGTCGGTGCGGTAGCGCGTCGCGCCCGCGCCCACCGGGTCGACGACGACCGGGATCCCCTTCGCGTTGGCGGCGCGGCCCGCTGCGAGCATCGCGTCGACCCATGCGGGCGAGAGCGTCCCGATGTTGATCACCAGGGCACCTGCGAGGCCGACCATCTCCTCGACCTCTTCGCGGGCGTGCGCCATCACCGGCAGCGCGCCGAGCGCGAGCGTCGCGTTCGCGGTCTCGTTCATGACGACGTAGTTCGTGATCTGGTGGACGAGCGGCTTGTGGCTCCGGATCGACGCAAGCGTCGTCCCGGGTGAGACGGCTGTCATCGAGCTCCTCTCGCTGCAAGAACGTCGACCGGGCCTTCTCCCCCGCCGAGGTCGACCAGGCCATTTCGGACCGCCTCCGACGCGGTCCGCGCGGCAACGCGCGCGGCGTCTTCGAGCGACGCTCCCTTCGCGAGCTCGGCCGCGAGCGTCGCGGAGTGCGTGCAGCCGGCGCCGTGCGTCGCGGCGACGTCGTGCCGCTCGACCGGGATCTCGACGTGGCGCGTGCCGTCGAACAGGTGGTCGACGGGCTCGGGGCCGTGTCCACCGGTGACGATCACCGCGGGCGCGCCGAGCGCGTGCAGGCGCTCGGCGAGCGCTCGGCGAGTCTGTGGCTCAGAGCCACTCGCTCCCGCCCCGGCGAGCGCGATCGCCTCGTTCAGGTTCGGCGTCACGACGATCGCGAGCGGGAAGAGGCGCGCGACGAGCGTCTCGATCGCGTCGTCCTGCAGGAGCTTCGCGCCCGAGGTCGCGATCAGCACCGGGTCGACGACGAGCGGGACGCGGTGGTCGTCGAGGAAGTCGGCGACCGCCTCGATCAGCGGCTTCGAGAAGAGCATCCCCGTCTTCGCGGCGTCGACGCCGATGTCGTCCCACACGGCCTCGAGCTGCTCGCGCACGAACGCGGGCGGCAGCTCGTAGACCGCGGTGACGGCGGTCGTGTTCTGCGCGGTCAACGCGACGAGCGCGGACATCCCGTGCACGCCTGCGGCGGCGAACGCCTTCAGGTCGGCCTGGATGCCGGCGCCGCCGCCCGAGTCGGACGTCGCGATCGTCAGTGCTCGTGGTGTCATCTGCCTCCCTTCGCCGGCATGACCCGGATCAAAGCGTGGGGGAACCCAGGGTTCCCCCACGAGCCCCCTCCTTCTTCGCCAGACACCACAACGCGCCGCGGGCCTCCCGCCGGGCAAAGCCCGGCTCCGGCCGCGACGGTTCGCGCCTACTCCACCGAAACGTCATCTGCCTCCCTTCGCCGGCATGACCCGGATCAGGTTCAACGGGTGTGATCTCAGCCGCGCGGCGCGCGGCACCCCGGTCGAGGCCGATAGTAGCGTGCCGATTCGTCCCCAAAGCTCGCTGCGGTGTGCCCGATCGGCCACCATGGAGGCGTGGCGGTCGAGCATGAGACGACGGCCTGGGGCGAACTGCTCGAGGCCGAGGAGATCGCGCACGTCTCGACCGAGCCGCCGCGCGGACCGAGGCTCGCCCCTGTCCCCGACGCTCTCGACAGGCGCGTCCGTGAGCGGCTCCCGCACGACTCGCTCTTCTCGCACCAGGCCGAGGCTTGGGAGGCGGCGCAGCGCAGCGAGCACGTCATCGTCACGACGGGCACCGCGAGCGGCAAGACGCTCGCCTTCAACCTCCCCGTCCTCGACGCGCTCGCGCGCGAGCCGAAGGACCGTGCGCTCTACCTCTACCCGACCAAAGCCCTCGCGCAGGACCAGCTCCGAAGCCTGCAGGAGCTGAAGGTCCCCGGCGTCCGCGCGGCGATCTACGACGGCGACACCGAGGGCGACCGCCGCTGGCAGATCCGCCGCTGGGCGAACCTCATCCTGACCAACCCGGACATGCTGCACATCGGCGTGCTCCCGCACCACGACCGGTGGGGCGACGTCCTCCAGAACCTGCGCTATGTCGTCGTGGACGAGGCGCACGTCTACCGAGGTGTGTTCGGCTCGCACGTCGGGAACGTCCTGCGACGGCTCAGGCGGGCGGCCGCGATGTACGGCGCCGAACCGCAGTTCCTGCTCGCGTCGGCGACGATCGCCAACCCGGACGAGCTCGCCGAACGGCTGCTCGGCGTCGAGGCGACGGTCGTCGCCGCTGACGGCGCACCGCGCGCCGAGCGCACCGTCGTCCTCTGGAACCCCGAGCTGCTCGACGAGGAGCTCGGCGTCCGCGCCTCCGCCCTCAGCGATGCGTCGCGCCTGCTCGCCGACCTCGCGGGCCGCGGCCTCCGCACGATCTGCTTCGCGAAGAGCCGCAAGGCCGCGGAGTTGATCCACCGCTTCGCGGCCGACCGGCTCGACGACCCGAAGCTCCGCAGCCGCCTCGCGCCCTACCGCGCCGGCTACACGCCGCAGCAGCGCCGCGAGATCGAGCGCCGGCTCGTCGAAGGCGACCTGCTCGGCGTGAGCGCCACCGACGCGCTCGAGCTCGGGATCGACATCGGCCTCCTCGACTGCGCGATCTCCGTCGGCTTCCCGGGGACGATGGCGTCGCTCCGCCAGCAGTGGGGCCGCGCCGGCCGACGCGGACACGGCCTCGCGATCCTCGTCGCGAGCGAGGACGCCCTCGACCAGTACTTCATGCGCGAGCCCGAGACGCTGCTGAACCGGCGCGTCGAGGCCGCGATCCTCGACCACGCGAACCCACGCGTCCTCGACGGCCACGTCCGCGCGGCCGCGTTCGAGGCGCCGATCGACGAGGACGACCGCGCGACGCTCGGCGACGCGGCGCTCGAACGCGCGCCCCAGCTCCCGGAGCTCCAGCACACGCCGCGCGGCTGGGTCTGGGCGGGCAAGGACTACCCGGCCGCACGGATCCCGCTCCGCTCGACGAGCCCCGACTCGTTCTCGGTCGTCGACGTCGAGAGCGGGTCGCTGCTCGGCCTCGTCGAGCGCGAGCGCGCGTACTCGACCGTCCACGACGGCGCCGTCTACCTCCACCTCGGCGAGCAGTACCTCGTCCAGAAGCTCGACCTCGAGGCGCGCCACGCGCTCGTGCAGCCCTTCTCGGGCGACTGGTACACGCAGGCGAAGAAGGAGACGATGACCGAGATCGCCGAACCGCTCCGCGTCGAGCGCCGGCTCGGGATGGAGGTGACCTTCGGGCGCGTGACGGTCACCGAGCAGGTGGTCGCCTACCAGCGCAAGTCGATCCGCGACCAGTCGACGCTCGACCTCGTCCGGCTCGAGCTGCCGCTGACCGAGTTCGAGACCGAGGCGGTCTGGTACCTCCCGGAGCCCGAGCACCTCGAGGGCCTCGAGACCCTGCCCGCGCTCCTCGGCACGCTGCACGCCGCCGAGCACGCGATGATCGCGATCCTCCCGCTCTGGGCCATGTGCGACCGCTGGGACATCGGCGGCCTCTCCACCAACGTCCACCCGCAGACGGGCCGGCCGACCGTCTTCGTCTACGACGGCCACTCCGGCGGCGTCGGGATCAACGAGCGCGGCTTCGAGGTCTTCGAGGGGTGGGTGGAGGACACCGCACGGATGCTCGCGGGCTGCCCGTGTGAGCACGGCTGCCCCTCCTGCGTCCAGAGCCCGAAGTGCGGGAACCTGAACGAGCCGCTCGATAAGCACGGAGCGCTGACGTTCCTCCGCCGGCTCGTCGATTTTCCGGCCGCCCGCTCGTCCTAGAAGATGGAACCGACCAACGAGGGAGGGCTCATGCAGTACATGCTGCTGATCTACGACAACGAGGCGACCTGGGAGACGATGCCCGAGGACGAGCAGCAGAACGTCATGCGGGAGTACTTCCAGTACACCGAGGAGCTCAAGAGCTCAGGCAAGTACGTCGCCGGCGATGCGCTCCAGCCGATCGCGACGGCGAAATCGGTGCGCCTCCGCGACGGCGAGACGACGACGACCGACGGCCCGTTCGCGGAGACGAAGGAAGTGCTCGGGGGGTACTACCTCGTCGACGTGGACTCGGACGAGGAGGCGCTCGAGTGGGCCGCGAAGATCCCTTCCGCGCGGTTCGGGACGATCGAGGTCCGGCCGATTGTCGTCTTTCCTGCCGAGACCCCGGCCTGATGAAGTACCTCGCGCTCATCTACGGCGACGAGGGAGCCTGGGCCGGCCTCTCCGAGCAGGAGCAGCAGGCCGTCTACGACCGGTACCGGGACTTCCAGCAGTCGATCGGAGACAAGCTCATCAGCGGAGCCGAGACCGCCCCCAGCAACACGGCGACGACCGTCCGGGTCCGTGACGGCGAGACGTCCGTCACCGACGGCCCGTTCGCGGAGAGCAAGGAGCAGCTCGGCGGCTTCTTCGTCTTCGAGTGCGAGTCGGCGGACGAGGCACTGGCGCTCGCGAAGCAGATCCCCCTCTCCGACCGCAGCGGCGCTGTCGTTGTACGACCCGCCTACGTGGAGACGACGCCATGAGATACCTGATGCTGCTCACGAACCCGACCGAGGCCGTCGAGGCCTGGGAGCAGATGTCGCCCGAGGAGGCGCAGAAGGCGCGTGACGACGAGATGCCGAAGTGGGGCTCGTTCATGCAGTGGGCCGCCGAGCGGGGGATCCAGCTCGACGGCCTCGAGCTCGACACCGGCGCGACCACCGTGCGCAAGCCGAACGGCACGGCGGTCGTGACCGACGGCCCGTTCCCGGAGACGAAGGAGGTCATCGGGGGCTACTTCATCGCGCACTGCGACGATCTCGACCAGGCGATCGACGTCGCCTCGCGGATCCCCGTCGCGGAGACGGGCTCGGTCGAGATCCGGCCGCTCGTCGGGGAATGACCGTTGAAACCCTGTTCCGCGAGGAATGGGGCCGTGCGGTCTCGATCCTGATCCGCGTCCTCGGCGACTTCGAGCTCGCCGAGGACGCGGTGCAGGACGCGTTCGCGACCGCGCTCGAGAAGTGGCCCCGTGACGGCACGCCGCGTAACCCGTCCGCGTGGATCGTCACGACTGCGCGAAACCGTGCGATCGACCGCATCAGGCGCGAGCGCACGCTCGCGCGGAAGACCGAGCTCCTCGCGCGACTCGCGGAGCTGCGAACGGAGGAGGAGGACGACGTGAGCTCGATCCCCGACGAGCGGCTGAGCCTCGTCTTCACCTGCTGCCATCCCGCGCTCGCGCCCGAGGCGCGCGTCGCGCTGACGCTGCACGAGGTCGGCGGCCTGCGGACGCCTGAGATCGCTCGCGCCTTCCTCGTCCCGGAGGCGACGCTCGCGCAGCGGCTGGTGCGGGCGAAGCGGAAGATCCGCGACGCGCGCATCCCGTTCCGCGTCCCGCCCGACCACCTGCTGCCGGAGCGCCTGCGCTCGGTGCTCGCCGTGCTCTACCTCATCTTCAACGAGGGCTACTCGGCGACATCGGGCGACGAGCTCGTCCGCCGCGACCTCTGCGACGAGGCGACGCGGCTGGCGAAGCTGCTCGCGGTGCTGATGCCCGACGAGCCCGAGGTGCTCGGGCTGCTCGCGCTGATCCTGCTCCAGGACTCGCGGCGCGAGGCCCGTGTCGGGCGGGAGGGCGACCTCATCCTGCTCGAGAACCAGGACCGCTCGAAGTGGGACGCCGCGAAGATCGACGAGGGCGTCCGCATGCTCGAACGGGCGATGACGCGTCGCCGCTCCGGGCCGTACCAGCTGCAGGCCGCGATCGCCGCGCTCCACGCGCAGGCGCCGTCGGCCGACGAGACCGACTGGCAGCAGATCGCGTCGCTCTACGGACTGCTCGAGGAGCTCACCGGCTCGCCGGTCGTCGGCCTGAACAAGGCCGTGGCGATGGCGATGGCCTGGGGGCCTGACGTCGGCCTCGACGCGATCGACCAGCTCTCGGGGCTCGAGGCCTACCACCTCTTCCACGCGACGCGCGCCGACCTGCTCAGACGGCTCGAGCGCGCGGAGGAGGCGGCGGTCGCGTACCGGCGCGCGCTCGACCTCGCCACGAACCCGATCGAGCGCCGCTACCTCGAGCGGCGCCTGCGCGAAGTCGCCTGACGCGTCACGATGTGCGCGTGACGATGACGGCTCCCCTGCGCCGCGTGTTCGTGCGGCGGCCCGGCGGCGTCGAGCGCTGGCAAGAGTTCGGCTGGCGCGCCGAGCCCGACCCGATTCGGATCGTCGACGAGCACGAGGGCTTCGTCGAGGCGCTCGAAGGCGCCGGCGTGGAGGTCGTCGTCGGCGAGCCGCTCGACTCGGCGCTCGACGCGATCTACGTGCACGATCCCGCGGCCGTCACGAGCTCGGGGGTCGTGCTCCTGCGGCCGGGCAAGGAACTGCGGCAGGTCGAGGTCGACGCGATCGAGCGCGACCTGACCGCGGCCGGGATCGACGTGATCGCGCGGCTCGAGGCGCCGGCGACCGCTGAGGGCGGCGACATGCTCTGGCTCGACGACCGCACGCTCGTCGTGGGGCGCGGCTACCGGACGAACGACGCGGGCATCGACGCACTCCTCCGAGCGCTCCCCGACGTCGAGGTGCTCGCGGTCGACCTGCCCCACTACCACGGCCGCGACGAGGTGATGCACATGCTCTCGCTCGTCTCGCCGCTCGCGGACGACCTCGCCGTCGTCTACCTCCCGCTGATGCCCGTCCGTCTCGTCGAACTGCTCGAGGAGCGCGGAGTCGCGTTCGTCGAGGTGCCCGACGAGGAGTTCGAGTCGATGGCGTGCAACGTGCTGGCGCTCGGGCCGCGGCGCGCGCTCACGCTCGACGGCAACCCCGAGACGCGGCGGCGGCTCGAGGCCGCCGGCGTGGAGGTGCTCGTCTACGCGGGCGACGAGCTCTCGCGCAAGGGCGACGGCGGGCCGACCTGCCTCACGCGCCCGCTGGCCCGAGCCAAGTAACAGACTGTTACTTGGCTCCCGCCCCGGCGAGCGCGAGGTCGACGGCCTCCTCGGGGGACTGCGCGCGCGGCACGTCCTCGATCTCCCAACCCGGCTCCAGGATCACGACGTACCGCCCGAGCGCGCGGGCGAGACCGATCTCCGCGAGCGTCCCCCACCGGCCGCCGACGGCGATCACCGCTTCGCCCGACGCGACGACCGCGAGGTTCCGGGCGTGGCCGATCCCCGTCACAACGACGTGGTCGATCCACGGGTTCGCGGCGTCGCGGGACTCGCCGGGCAGGATTCCGATCGTCGTTCCGCCTGCCGACTTCGCTCCGCGCGCGGCCGCCGCCATCACCTCGCCGTGTCCGCCGCAGACGACGGTCGCCCCCCGCTCGGCGAGCAGGCGACCCACCGCCTCGGCTCGCTCCTCGTGCTCGACGCCCGAGCCGATGACCGAAATCTGCGTCACGGTGTCCTGCGCCGCAGCGTCGCGGCGCCGAGACCGAGCGCGAGCACCGTCACGCCGACGACGATCGCAGCGTCGAGCAGCACCCGCCCGGGATCGCCGCCGTTCACCGCGCGCTGGATCCCGTCGACGGCCCACGTGAGCGGAAGGACGTACGAGATCCACTCGAGCAGCGGCGCCATCTGGTCGCGCGGGACGAGCAGCCCGCAGAGCAGAAACTGCGGCAGGACGAAGGCGGGCATGAACTGCACCGCCTGGAACTCCGTCTGCGCGAACGCGCTCGCAAACAGCCCGAGCGACATCCCGAGCAGCGCGTTCAGCACCGCGAAGCCGACGACGGCCGCGACCGAGCCCTCGATGTCGAGGCCGAGCAGGCCGAACGCCACCGCCGAGGTGATGAGCGCCTGTACCGTCGCGACGACCGCGAAGGCGAGGCCGTAGCCGAGCAGGAGGTCGAGCTTCGAGATGGGCAGCGTCATCAGCCGCTCGAGCGTCCCCGTCGTTCGCTCACGGAGCATCGTGATCGACGTGATCACGAACATCAGCACGAACGGAAAGATCCCGACGAGCGGGCCGCCGACGCGGTCGAACGTCTCCGGCTGTCCCTCGAACACGTACTTGAAGAGCGTCAGCAGGACCGGCGGCACGACGAAGAGGAGCGCGAGCGTCCGCGGGTCGCGGCGCAGCTGGCGCAGCACGCGGATCGCGGTCGCAATCACGTCTGCGCTCCCTCGATCAGCACGAGGAACGCGTCGCCGATGTCGGTCGTGCCCGTGCGCCGCAGGAGCTCCTGGGGCTCCGACTGCGCGATGATGCGACCGTCCCGGACGAGGATCAGCTCGTCGCAGTTCTCCGCCTCGTCCATGACGTGGCTCGAGACGAGCAGCGTCGTGCCGGACTCTGCGAGCTCGCGGAACGTCCGCCAGAGGTCGCGGCGAAGAAGCGGGTCGAGGCCGACGGTCGGCTCGTCGAGCACGAGGAGCTCCGGCCGCGGGAGGAGCGCGGCAGCGAGCGAGACACGCGAGTGCTCCCCGCCCGAAAGAGAGCCGACGTGGCGGCGCGAGAGACGCGAAAGGTCGACGAGCTCGAGCACCTCGTCGATGCGCTCGGGGGGAGCGCCGACGATCCGCGCGAAGTACTCGAGGTTCTCGCGAGGCGTCAGGTCGCGGTAGACCGACGGCGCCTGGGTCACATAGCCGACGCGGCGGCGGAGCGCCGGGTCGCCCGCCGGTTTCCCGAGCACCTCGACGCTGCCGCTCCGGATCACCTGCACGCCGACGATCGCCCGCATCAGCGTGGTTTTCCCGGAGCCGCTCGGCCCGAGGAGTCCGGTGATGCGCCCTTCCGGAACCTCGAGGCTCACCGAGCGAAGCGCGTGCGTGGAGCCACGAACGACGTCGAGGTCCCGGACACGAACCGCGGCCACCCTGCGACCATAACGCGATGGCGACGGACCGACTCGCGCGCGGAGGCGTGCTCGTGATCGGCGGCGGCTACGCGGGAAGCGTGGTTGCACGCCGGATCGGCGAGTGCACGATCGTCAACCCCGAGAACTACATGCTCTTCCGACCGCTCCTCGCAGAGGCGGCGTCGGGAACGATCGAGCCACGTCACGTGGTGGTCCCGCTCCGTCAGCTCTGCCCGAAGGCGGAGCTCATCCTCGGCACCGCGACCCGGCTCGACGAGGAGTCGCGCACCGTGGTCGTGCAGACGGACGCCGGCGCGTACGGCGTCCGGTACTGGAACGTCGTGGTCGCGCTCGGCGCGGTCACGCGTTCGCTCCCGGTGCCGGGCCTCGCCGAGCACGGCCGCGGGTTCAACGATCTCGCGGACGGGATCGAGCTCCGCAACCACGTGCTGCGCGAGCTGGAGGCAGCCGATGCCGAGCTCGACGCGGAGCGACGACACCGCCATCTCGGCTTCGTGTTCGTCGGCGCCGGGTACGCGGGAACCGAAGGGCTCGCCGAGCTGAACGACCTCGTCCGCGACGCCGGCCGCTACTACCCGCGGCTCAAGAGCTCGCCGCAGCGGTGGGTGCTCGTCGAAGCGCGCGAGCGCATCCTTCCTGAGCTTCCGCCGCGGCTCGCCGAGTACACGGCGCATCTGCTCGAGCGCCGCGGCGTCGACATCAAGGCGAACACGCGGCTCACGTCGGTCGACGCCGAGCAGGCAACGCTCTCCGACGGCACGGTCGTCCCGGCGCACACGCTCGTCTGGACCGCCGGCGTCAGCCCCAACCCGCTCGTGCGCGAATGGGGACTGCCGGTCGACCAGCAGGGTCGCGTCCGCGTCGACCAGTACCTCCGCGTCGAGGGACGCGACGACGTCTGGGCGCTCGGCGACTGCGCGCTCGTCCCCAACGCGGCCGCGGAGACGCCCGACCCCGCGACGAGCCAGCACGCGCTCCGGCAGGCGCGGCGCCTCTCACGCAACCTAACCGGCTCGTCGCGTCCGTACCGCTATCGGATGATCGGCCAGGGCGCGACGCTCGGCCGCTACAAGGGAATCGCGGAGATCTTCGGCGTCCGCCTGACCGGCTTCCTCGGCTGGTTCGCGACGCGGACGTACCACCTGTACCAGTTGCCGCTCGTCCGGAGGAAGATCCGCGTCGTCACGGATTGGACGGTGGCGTTCTTCTTCCGGCGCGACATCGCCGAGCTCGGCTCGCTCGGTCATCCGCGGCGCATCCCCTAGGCGGGGGACGACCGGAACCGGAACCGCGCTCACGATTCGTGCCGTAATGCTGCGGCAATTGACCCGCGAGCCGGCGCTCGCGGCGGGCATCACCTTCGCGGTCGTCCCGCCTGCGCTCATGCATTTCTTCTCGCACGAGAAGGTGATGTGGAGCGGCCTTGCGCACGCGCTTTTCGTGAGCCTCAGCGCCGGCGCGGCGACCGTCGCGGCCGTCGTGCTCACCGTGGCCGCCGCTCGGCGCGGCGACGGGCGGAGCGTCATGATCGGGACGGCCTTCGCGGTGATGGCGGCGCTTCTCACCCTGCACGGCCTCTCGACGCCCGGCGTGATCTTCTCCGGCTACGGCGTGGTCGCCTTCTCCGGCGCGGCGACGATCCCCGCCGGCGGCGCCCTGCTTGCCCTCTGCACGCTGCCGGTTCTGCGTCGCCCGGGCGCAGTGCGCCCGCTGCTCGCGCTCCAGGGCTTCCTGCTCGCGGTCGTCGCCGGCCTGGGCATCGTCGGTCTCGCGTACCCGAACACCGTCCCCGCGGTGCCCGAACCCCGCTCGGCGCCCGCGTGGATCGCGCTCGGTGTCGGCCTCGCGTTCTACGGAATCGTCGGCTGGCGCGCGTTCCGCACGTACCGACTCACGCGACGCCCCGCCGACCTGCTCGTCGTGGTCGGGACGACCTGGCTCGCCGCAGCGCTCGCCGCGTCTCTGCTCCTGACCTACATGGATCTCGGCTGGTGGATCGGTCACGGTCTCGAGGTGCTGGGGATCGCCGCGATCGGCCTTCCGGTCGCGCTCGACCTCCGGCGCGGGCAGGCGCAGTCGCGTCCGCTGCTCGGCGACCTGAGCCCGTGTCAGCTGGTCGCGGCGGAGGAGGCGTTCCTCGGCGGCCAGGTCGGCGCGCTCACAAAGCTACTCGCCGAGCGGGACGCGTACACCGAGGAGCACACGCGCCGCGTCGCGCTTCGCGCGGTGCAGGTCGGCGTCGAGCTCGGCCTCGCACCCGAGCGGCTCCGCGTCCTGGCCGCGGGCGGACTGCTGCACGACATGGGCAAGCTCTCCGTCCCCGACGAGATCCTGAACAAGCCGGGGTCGCTCACCGAAGAGGAGTACGAGATCGTCAAGCGCCACTCAGAGTGGGGCGAGGAGCTGCTCGCGAAGCTCGGCTTCCCGAGCGATGTGCGCAGGCTCGTCCGCGACCACCACGAGCGGCTCGACGGCTCCGGCTACCCGTTCGGCGCGTACGGCGAGCAGCTCGACGTCGAGACGCGGATCATCTGCACGTGTGACGTCTACGACGCGCTCATCTCGCCACGCGTCTACCGCGGCGCGTGGACACACGAGCGCGCGATCGGCCTCCTGTGGGACGAGGCCGGCAAGCAGTTCGACGCGCGCTGCGTCGAGGCCCTCGAGCGCGTGCTCGACCGCGAGCAAGCACCAGAGCTCGCGATCGCCGTCTAGCCGAGCGACTTCAGCGCCTCGGTCAGGCGCTGCTTCCCCTTGAGCACGCCCTCGAACAGGTCGCCGTGCTCCTCGATCCGCCGGCGGACCGAGTCCATCGTGAACGACATCGGGTCGAGGTCCTCGTTGACCTCCTCCCAGCGGAGCGGCGTCGAGACGGGAGCGCCGCGCCGAGGGCGGACCGAGTAGACGGACGCGATCGTCTTCCCCTCGCCGTTCTGGTTCGCGTCGATGAGCACGCCCCGCCGCTTCGACCTCGTCCACTCCGTCGTCGCGAGGCCTCGGTTGGACCGCGCGATCGCGCCGGCGACGATCTCGGCGAACCGCCGCGTGTCCTCGAACGTGTAGCGCCGCTCGATCGGCACGAGGACATGCATCCCGTCGGCGCTCGAGGTCTTCGGGAAGCCGACGAGTCCGAGCGCGTCGAGCGCCGCCTTCACGAGCAGCGCGACCTGCGCCGTCTCCTTGAAGCCGACGTCGGGTGACGGGTCGAGGTCGATGAGGACGAAGTCGGGCCGGTCCGGCTTGTCGACGCGCGAGTACCACGCGTTCATGTCGATGCAGCCCATGTTCACCATCCAAAGCAGCGCGAGCTCGTCGTTGACGAGCGGAAACTCGACCGACCGCCTGCGCCGCGGCGACTCGCGCGTCGAGACCTCTGCGCGGTAGCGCGGGATCCAGTCCGGCATGTGCGACGGCGCGTCCTTCTGGAAGAAGTGCTTGCCCTCGATCCCGTCCGGATAGCGGACCATCGTGAACGGCCGGTCCTTGAGATGCGGGACGAGCACCGGCGCAACCGCCCGGTAGTACTCGAGCAGGTCGCCCTTCGTGATCCCTTCGACCGGGAAGAAGACCTTGTCCAGGTTGGACAGCTTGAGCTCGCGCTCACCCTTCTTGATCCGGTCGACGACCGGCGCCTCGCGGCGCACCTCCTCCGCGCGCTTGTCCTCGCGAAGCCCCTTGTACGACGGCGCACGCAGGCGGCCGTCGTGGGTCCACTCCGCAAACTCGACCTCCGCGACGAGCTTCGGCTCGACCCAGATCACGTCCCCCCTTCGCACCTTCGGCATCTTCGGCACCTCGCGGAAGGACGGCGTCTCGCGCCGGAGCGGGCGCAGCTTGTCGAGCAGCTTCTCGATCTCGCGGCTGTTGAACCCCG
>DASTHC010000093.1:0-21432 GCA_035718485.1 Gaiellaceae bacterium | reverse complement strand
GCGGCCGAGGTAGCCGGCCACTCTGACGAGGATCTCGGCCCGCTTGTGGGCGGGGAGCGGCTCGTGGAGCGCGCGCTCGGCGGCGTCGAGTGCGCGACGCGTCTCGTCCGCGCCGCCCTTCGCGACGCGACCCACGACGTCGCCGGAGTACGGCGAACGGACGTCGATCCACTCTCCGGTTTCGACCCACTCTCCGGCGACGAAGAGCTTTCGTTCGGTCGCCGTCGTGGCCATAGTTGAAGGGTATGCCTTACGCCCCCCTCGACGTCCGTTATGCCCGCAGCGGCGACGTCAGCATCGCGTACATGGTCGACAGCGAGGGCGAGCGGGACCTCGTCTTCGTCCACGGGCTCGCCGGGAACCTCGAGGTCGAGGCCGAACGGCCGGAGTACCGCCGCTTCACCGATAGGCTCTCACGCTTCTCGCGGCTGATCCAGTTCGACCGTCGCGGAACGGGCCTCTCCGACCGCGTTCGCGAGACGCCGTCGCTCGAGACGCGCATGGACGACGTGCGTGCGGTGCTGGACGCTGTCGGCTCACGGCGCGCCGCGCTGTTCGGGACGTTCGAGGCGGCGGCGATGTGCATGCTCTTCGCGGCGACGTATCCGGAGCGAACGTCGGGCCTGGTGCTCTACAACCCGGTCGCGAAAGGGTCGTGGGCGCCGGACTACCCGTGGGCGATGACGCTCGACGAGTGGCGCCAGGACCTCGAATGGTGGAAGGACCGCTGGGGGACGATGGAGCTCGTCGACTGGCTCGTCCGGTCGATGGCGCCGACGCGAGTCGACGACGACGAGTTCAAGCACGGCGTCCTGCGCCAGCAGCGCCAGGGCGCGAGCCCGAGCGCGGCGCAGGCGATCAGGCGGATGGCGATGGAGATCGACATCCGGGACGTCCTGCCGACGATCCGGGTGGCGTCGCTCGTCCTCGGGATCCCCGGCACTGCCGACGAGGCGAGGTTCATCGCCGACCGCATCCCGGATTCGCGCTTCGTCCTGGTCCCGGGGCCGGACTTCTTCATCTCGGAGGTCGGCGAGGAGATCTTCAGCGAGATCGAGCGTTTCGTCGTCGGGCTCGACGACCAGTCAGAGCCGGAGACCGTGCTGGCGACGGTGCTCTTCACTGACATCGTCGATTCGACGAAGACGGCCGCCGAGCTCGGCGACCGTGCATGGTCCGAGCTCGTGTCGAAGCACCACGCGCTCGTGCGGCGAAACCTCGACACGTTTCGCGGCGCCGAGATCGACACTGCGGGCGACGGGTTCTTTGCGAGCTTCGAAGGCCCGATCCGTGCCATCAGGTGCGCTCGCGCGATCCGCGACGGCGTTCGGTCTCTCGACCTCGAGATCCGCGCCGGTCTGCACACGGGCGAGTGCGAGCGCGTCGACGGGAAGATCGGCGGGCTTGCCGTGAACATCGGTGCACGCGTCGCGGCGAAAGCCGCGGGCGGGGAGGTCCTCGTATCGAGCACGGTGAAGGACCTCGTCGCCGGCTCCGGGCTCGAGTTCGAGGACCGCGGCCTGCACGACCTCAAGGGTGTGCCGGGGGAGTGGCGCCTCTTCCAGGTCGTCTAGGAGGCGACCGTGTCGAGGCGCTCGCCGAGCGCCTCGAGGACCTTCCGCTGGATCCCCGGCGACTGGTCGAGCATCCGTCGGAACGAGCGGTCGGTGATCACGAGCGCGCGCACGGGCGAGACCGTGGTGACGCTCGCCGTCCTCGGCAACTTCGTGATGAGCGAGATCTCGCCGAAGAAGTCGCCGTCGCCGAGCATGCGGAGCTTGCGGTTCCCGCGCGTGACCTCGGCGGTGCCGCTGACGATCACGAAGAACTCGCGGCCGGCGGCGCCCTCGTGCGCGAGCTCCTTGCCCTCCTTGAAGTCGATCTCGTCCGCGATCCGCCCGATCTCGTCGAGCTCGCGGCTCGAGCAGCGGGCGAAGAGCGGCACCTGCTTGAGCAGCTTCGTCTTCGCGTTCTTCCGTAGCTCCACGACGCGACTCTAAACTTGTCGCATGGGCAAATGGAAGTCCGAAGCGCTGATCGTCGAGGCCGTCCGCTCCCCGATCGGCAGGCGGAACGGCACACTCTCGACGACGCGCGGGGACGAGCTCGCCGGGCAGGTGCTGAACGGCCTCGTCGAGCGCGTCGGCCTCGATCCCGCCGAGGTCGAGGACGTCCAGATGGGCTGCGTGACCCAGATCGGCGAGCAGGGCTGGAATGTGGGGCGGATGGCGGTGCTCGTCGCCGGCTGGCCCGAGACGGTCAGCGGGACGACCGTCGACCGGCAGTGCGGCTCGTCGATGCAGACGAACTTCAACGCCGCGGCGGCCGTGTGGTCGGGCCAGCTCGACGTCGTCGTCTCGGCGGGGCTCGAGATGATGTCGCGCGTCCCGATGGGTTCGAACGGCGGCGACCTGTCGGATCGGCTCCTCGATCGCTGGCAGATCGTCCCGCAGGGCATCTCGGCCGAGGTGATCGCGGACGAGTGGAAGATCACGCGCGAGGAGCTCGACGAGTACTCGCTCGAGTCGCACCGGCGCGCGATCGCCGCGATCGACGCTGGCAAGTTCGAGCGCGAGATCGTGCCGGTCGAGGTGGCGGGCGATTTGCAGCCCGCCGGGGCCGCGGTGGCGACGACGACGTTCGCCGTGGACGAGACGCCGCGCCGCGACACGTCGGCCGAGAGGCTCGCCGCGCTCCAGCCTGCCTTCCGGCCGGACGGGAAGGTCACGGCCGGCAACTCGAGCCAGATCTGCGACGGAACGGCCGCTGTGGTGATCGCGAGCGAGTCGGCTGCGTCGCGCCTGGGCCTCGAGCCGCGGGCGCGCTTCGTCTCGTTCGGGCTCTCCGGCGTCGATCCGTACCGCATGCTCCACGGCAACCCGGAGGCGTGCGCGAACGCGCTCGAGAAGGCCGGGCTGACCTGGGACGACATCGCGGTCGTCGAGGTGAACGAGGCGTTCGCGTCGGTCGCGATCCAGTTCATGCGCGACACGGGGCTCACCGACCGTTGGGCCGATGTCAACCCGAACGGCGGCGGGATCTCGCTCGGCCATCCGCTCGGAGCGACCGGCGCGCGCGTAACCGCGACGCTCCTGAACGAGCTCGAGCGACGCAACGAGCGCTACGGCGTCGCGTGCATGTGCATCGGCTTCGGCATGGCGATCGCCGGGGTCGTCGAGCGACTCTGACGCACTGGTTGCTCGTTCGCGGGCGCGGCGACGCGCCGCTCGATGCGCGCGTGCAGTTCGAGGAGATCCGTTCGCACTCGTCGTCGAAGCGGCCGTCCGTGCAGCGCGGCGAGCTCGCGATCCTCTACGCGGCGGTCTGGCAGGCCGTGTTCGCTGTCGTCGAGGTCGTCGGCGACCCGGAAGAGGACCCGGCGCGCGAGCGCTGGCGCTGGCGGTTCGCGATCCGTCCGCTCGTCGCGGTCGCGGACCTGCATGACGCGCCGGCGGTCGAAGAGGCGGGCGTCTTCCCGCAGAGCCTGTGGCGGCACTCGCACATCCGCCTCACACGGGAGCAGTTCGCGGCAGCGCGGACCGCGATCGAGGGCCGAGCGAGCGCCAAGTAACAGACTGTTACTTGGGAAGAACGGCCCGGCTCGGCGCAGATAGGATCGCCCGCCGTGGCCAGGGAGATCAGGAAGGTCGGCGTCGTCGGCCTCGGAACGATGGGCGCGGGCATCGCGCAGATCGCCGTGCTCGCGGGGAACGAGGTCGTCGGACGCGAGGTGAGCGACGAGCTGAACGAACGCGCGCGCGGCCGGATCGAGCACTTCGTCGGCCGCGCGGTGGAGAAGGGCAGGCTCGACGCCGCGGAGCGCGACGCTGCGCTCGGCCGGCTGCACACGACGACCGACCTCGCCGATCTCGGCGACTGCGACCTCGTGATCGAGGCGATCGTCGAGGAGCTCGAGCCGAAGCGCGCCCTCTTCGCCGAGCTCGAGCGCGTCTGTGCGCCCGACGCGATCCTCGCGACGAACACGTCGGCGCTCTCGGTGACGGAGATCGCCGGCGCCACCGAGAGGCCCGAGCGCGTGATCGGGATGCACTTCTTCAACCCGGCGCCTGTGCTCCCGCTCGTCGAGATCGTGCGCACCTCGCACACCGACGAGGACGTCGTCGACGCGGCGTACGCGTGGGCGGAGGCGGCGGGCAAGCAGCCGGTCCGCTGCAACGACACGCCGGGCTTCATCGTCAACCGCGTCCTCATCCCGCTGCTGAACGACTGCGTCCGGGTGCTCGACGAGGCAGGCGTCTCTCCCGAGGATCTCGACAAGGCGATGACAAACGGCGCGGGCTGGCCGATGGGACCCTGCGCGCTCCTCGACCTGATCGGGATCGACATCCACGTGCACGCGTCCGAGGCGCTCCAGGGGAACCTCGGCGAGGAGCGGATGGGGCCGCCCGAGCGGCTGCGGGAGATGCAGGCGGCGGGGAAGCTCGGTCGCAAGAGCGGCGAGGGCTTCTACACCTACGAGTAGCGTCCGGCCGCGCCGGTACGGTCCGCGGCGGCATGGAAGGAGAGGTCGGGGTCGGCGAGAACGACGCGAGGATGACGCGGCGAGCCCGCACGCAGAGGACGGAGCGGATCCTGATCGCGCGCCTCGAGGAGCTCGCGCGCGCGCTCGAGCGCTCGGGTGCGCCGAGCGAGGCCGTCGCGCGGCTCCTCGAGTCGGCGTCGGTCGCGACGATGAACGCCGTCGCGCTCAACCTCCTGAGCCAGGAGGCAGCGGACGACATCTGGCGCGAGGTGGCCGAACGCCACCCGGCCGTCCCGCTACGCCGCGCCGCTTAGCCTGCGCCAGACGTTGTCGACGAGCCGCGTCACCTGCGGGTCGTCGATCGAGGCGGCGAAGTTGAGCACGCCCGCCGCGAAGACCTTCGCGCCCGCGGCCGTCTCGTAGTACGTCATCTCCGCCGAGCGGCCCGCGCCCATCAGGTCCTTGATCTCGGCAAGCAGGATCGTCTGCGGGGGAGAAGCAGACGTCCGCGCGTCGAGCTCGATCCCGTAGCGGCCGAACGACGAGTCGTTCGCGAGTCCCGTGCCCTCGAACGCCCACGGCGCGCGATCGGCCCCGCGAACGACGAACGGCCCCTGCCGCTGGCCGTAGTCCGACGCGACGTATTGGACGCCGACGAGCGCCGACTCGGGGCGTCCGATGTCGCGCCAGAGCTGCTCGCGCACGAGCCTGCGCCCGTCGCGGCGCACCCGCCGGAAGAAGTTGTTCGCGGAGAGGAAGAAGAGGTTGCCGCCGAGCGCGCGGTAGCGGTCGACGATGTCGAACGCGCGCTGCGTGACGTACTCCTCGTGCCCGGGGAAGACGACGAGGTCGTACGCCGCCCGCAACCGGTCGCCGGTGCCGGCGTTCTCGAGGTCGTCGTCGGAGAGGTAGTCGACCTGCTTGCCCGCCCGGTTCAGCCACGCGACGAACGCGAGGTCCCAGTCGCGGAACCTGAACGGGACGCCGAAGTCGAGGAAGGGGCGCGAGACGTCGACGCTCGTCGTGCTCGCGCTCACGTACCAGCTGTCGCCCCAGCCGTCTCCGTCGGCGTCATGGAAGTTGTACGCCTGCCACGTGTTCGTCGAGAGCACGACCGCGACCCGGTGCTCGCCGAGCTGCCGCGGGCGGACGATGAACGGCGCGTATCCGACGCGTCCGTCGTCGGCACGTGCGCGGACGAAGTAGAGGCCGCTCCGCCACTCGCCGGCGCGGAGAAAGCGAAGCTGCGAGGGCGTGTCGCGGTGCGGCCGCCAGTCGACGGTCGCGGCGGGCGTGACCGCGACGCCGTTCGTCCGCAGGTCGCGCTCGACGAACCGTTCGGCTCCCGCGTAGTGGAAGACCTGCATCTCGAGCGACTGCGCGTCGGTCGCGATCGTGAGGTCGGTCGACTCGCCGGGCGCATAGCTCGTGTGCGCGAGCGCGATGTCGACGCCGAGCACGCGCACGATCGGCGCGGTCACCGGATGGCCGGGCCTGTGCATGCCGTAGGTGCGGCGGCGGCTCCCGGCGATCACGGTCGCGCGGAGGATGTATGTCCTCGGCTGGAGGCCTCGAGGTGGCCGCCACGGGACGAGATGCGCCCCCGCACGGAGCGAGCGCTCGGTCTTCCAGACGACCTCGCCGAGCGGGCGGCCGATCCGGATCGTGTCGGTTCGCAGCGCCTCGAGCCGGACGCGTGCCGGCCCTGTGAGCGTGAACCGGATCAGCGCGCGCTCGCGCAGACCGCGACGGGGGCTGATCGTCGTCAGGAGCGGCGTGTCGCCGGCGAACGGGCGGCTGCCGTTCGAGGCCCGGAGGTGCCGGAGCTGCGGAACCGGCCGGGCCGCGCTGGCGACTGTCGGGAAGCCCAACGCCGCCGCGATCGCCTGCAGGAACTGGCCTCGTCGCATGGGCGCCCTACCGTAGCGCCGCCCGCGGGGTGGCCCTAACGATTTCCATACTCTACGATCAGCTTGCGCATATTTCCGCGTTCGATACTCCGGCCATGCGGCGCCTCGTCGTCCCCCTGACCCTGCTCGCTCTCGCGGCGCCCATCGCGGCCTCTGCGAGCACGAGCGCGCCCGGCGACGGGACCCTCTCCGTCCGCGATCTCGACGGCCGCGTGACCGTCTACGCGAAGGGCGCGGTCATCGGACGCTGCGACCAGTGCACGTTGACGCTCGACGAGCGCGAGGGCGCCGACACGATCGCACCGGTCGTCTCGGGCGCCCGCGGCGTCGACACGGACGACGACGGCGCGAAGGAGCGGTTCATGGGCAAGGACCTTCGCTGGAAGGTGATCGGCGGCTCGTTCAAGATGATCGTCCGCGGCGGCGTCGACGTCGACCTCTCGGTCGTCGGCAAAGGACCGAGGGTCCTGATCGCCGGAACGAACGGGACGTACTCGCTGAACGGCAGTACGCCGGCGCCGGTGCTCCCCGACCCCAACATCTTCACGCTCAACGCAACTGCAATCATCCCGTAGCGTGGCCGGCCAGCAGACGCAGACCGTCCTGGTGGTCGAGGACGAGTCCTCGATTGCGTCGTTCGTCGCGCTCTATCTGAAGAACGCCGGCTACGTCGTCCGGACGGCCGCGTCGGGGACTGAGGCGCTCACCCAGGTCGGCAAGGGCGACGCGTCGCTCATCATCCTCGACCTGATGCTCCCGGACATCGACGGGATCGAGGTCTGCCGCCGGATCCGCAAGACCTCCGACGTGCCGATCCTGATGCTGACCGCCCGCGACGAGGACGTCGACAAGATCATCGGCCTCGAGGTCGGGGCGGACGACTACCTCACGAAGCCGTTCAATCCGCGCGAGCTCGTCGCGCGCGTCAAGTCGATCCTCCGCCGCGCGACGCCCGAGCGGCGCCAGCAGGAGAGCGCGCAGCTCCAGCACGGCGATCTGAAGATCGACGCCGGCCGCCGCGAGGTCTTCGTCGGCAAGGAGGAGATCCAGCTCGCCCCGAAGGAGTTCGACCTCCTCTGGGAGCTGCTCGACCACAAGGGCCTCGTGCTGACGCGTGACCAGCTGCTCGAGCGGGTGTGGGGCTACACCTTCGCCGGCGACACGAGGACCGTGGACGTGCACGTCCGCCAGCTGCGCCGGAAGCTCGGCGACGCGTCGCCGATCGTCACGGTCTGGGGCGTCGGCTACAAGGTCTCGCCCACCCGCGACGCCGCCTAGCGGCCTACCCTTACAGGCGGGATGTTCCGCACGCTCCGCTTCAGGCTCCCGGCGCTGTTCCTCGCCGGGATCGCGCTCGCGGTGCTGATCGCCACCGCGCTCGCGCTTCGCCTGTACCAGGACTACACGCGCGAGCAGTCGGTGCGCGAGCTTCGCCGTGAGGTGCTCGGGCTGTCCGAGCTCTTCCTCCCGCAGATCGCGAGAGGGGCCCAGACATTCGCGCCGAGGCGTCTCGAGCAGACGACCGGCGACCGGATCTACTACACCGGGATCGAGCTCTTCCCGGGCGAGAACTCCGGATTCCGGCCGCTCCCGCCGAACGTGATCGACGTCAACGCGCTGCCGAAGGACCGGAGCATCGTCTTCGAGTTCACGCCGGGCGACGACGACCGGCGGTACCTCGGCGTCGCGCGGCCGCTCGAGCAGAAGGGCGTGCGGCTGGGTGCGTTCGTGGTGGCGAAGCCGCGCGCCGAGCTGCAGCAGGAGTGGGTGACGCTCCTCCAGCGGCTCGCGATCTCGATGATCGTCGCGGTGCTGATCGCCGCCGGGCTGGCGTGGTACCTGTCGCGGCGGATCTCGGTCCCGATGCGCTCGCTCGCGGAGGCGGCCGATCGAATTGCGGACGGACGCTACGACGTCGAGATCCCCGATGTCCCCTCCGACGACGAGATCGGGCACCTCGCGGACCGCTTCCGCGAGATGGCCGCGCGGCTCGCCGAAGCCGACGAGCGCGAGCGCAACTTCCTGATGTCCGTCTCGCACGAGCTCCGAACGCCGCTGACCGCGATCCGGGGACACGTCGACGCGCTTCGCGAAGGAGTCGTCGAGGACCCGGAGCTCGCGAGCGCGTCGCTCGACGTGATCGCGGTCGAGGCCGATCGCCTCTCGCGTCTCGTCGGCGACATCCTCGACCTCGCGAAGCTCGACGCGCACCGCTTCACGCTGCTCCAGGAGGAGGTCGACATGGAGTCGCTCTGCGAGCAGGCGTACAGCGCGTTCAGCGAGGAGGCGCGGCGGCGGGCGATCGACTACACGCGCGACGTCGACGGGCGCCCGGTGATCGTCACGGACGGCGACCGCGTGCTCCAGATCATCTCGAACCTGCTCCAGAACGCCTTCCGCTGGACGCCCGACGGCGGCCGGATCGAGCTCAGCCTCGCGCAGACGAACGGGAACGTGAACGTCGAGGTCGACGACACCGGCCCAGGGATCTCCGCGGAAGAGCGCGACCGGATCTTCCGGCCGTTCGTCTCGCGCGACGGGGCCGGGGGGACCGGCCTCGGGCTCGCGATCGCGCGTGAGCTGGCGGCGGCGCTCGGCGGGCGGATCGAGCTCGAGAGCGAGCCGGGCCGCGGCAGCCGGTTCAGGCTCGTGCTTCCCGCTTCTCGCTAGTTGCCGCTTGCAGGGCGGCGCTCGTCGATCCGGTCCTCGATCCGGTAGACGACCGCACCGCCGCCGGCGCGCAGATGCTGCTCGAGCTTCTCGAGGCGCTCGTCGACGGTCTTCCAGCCAGAGGTGACGAGGTCGACGAGGAGGCCGAGGTCGTCGACGCGTGCGTGGCGCTCGGCCAGCACGTCGCCCTCGAGCCGCTCGAGCCGCCGGAGCACCTGGTTCATGAGGCCGCGAACCTCGGCCAGCTGCCGGGCGACCGGGCGCGTCTCGCCGGCGATGCCCTCCTTGACCGCGGCGCCCACCTTCTCGGGCAGGCCGGCCTCGAGCTCGGCGGCAACGGCCGCGAGGTCCTCGAGGCCCTGACGCGCCCGCTCGAGCGCCGCTTCGACGTCCGCCGGCTCGGCCCGCCCTTCCGCCGCCTCGGCGAGGCGTCTCCGAGCTCGCTCGACCGCGTCCTGATCCATCGGGTGCAAGGCTAACGTGTCCGCCGGATGCGTGTGGCCGAGCTGGACTACGAGCTGCCGCCGGAGCTCATCGCCCAACGCCCGCTCGAGCGCCGCGACGAATCCCGGCTCCTCGTCTACGACCGCGCGACGGCGGACGTGCGGCACCGCCGCTTCGGCGAGCTGCCCGACGAGCTTGGAGAGGCGCTCGTCGTCGTGAACGACACGCGCGTCGTTCCCGCGCGGATCCCGATCGAGCGGCCGAGCGGCGAGGTGCTCCTGCTCGAGCGGGTCGAGGACGGCCTCTGGGAAGGGCTCGCACGCCCGACGCGCAGGCTTCGTGCGGGACGACGCTACGGGCCGGTCGAGCTCCTCGCGCACCTGGGGGAGGGGCGGTGGCTGCTGCGGCTCGACGGCGAGCCCGCCGGCGAGGTGCCGCTGCCGCCGTACATCGCCGTGCCGCTCGACGACCCCGAGCGCTACCAGACGGTCTACGCGCGCGACGCCGGCTCGGCGGCCGCGCCGACCGCGGGCCTCCACTTCACGCCCGAGCTGCTCGCATCGCTCGACGTCGAGCGCGTGACGCTCCACGTCGGGCTCGACACCTTCCGCCCGGTCGCGGCCGACACGCTCGAGGAGCACGAGCTCCACGGCGAGCGCTACGAGGTGGCGACCGAGTCGTGGGAGCGGATCAGCGCCGCGCCTCGCGTCGCGGCCGTCGGAACGACGACCGTCCGCGTCCTCGAGACGCTCGCACGAGGCGCGCCGCTCGCCGGCCGGACGTCGCTCTTCGTCACCCCGGGCTTCGAGTTCCGCCGCGTCGACGCGCTGCTGACGAACTTCCACCTCCCGCGCTCCACGCTCCTGGCGCTCGTGATGGCGTTCGCGGGCGTTGAGGAGACCCGCGGCCTCTACCGCCTGGCTGTAGAGGAGCGCTACCGCTTCTACTCCTTCGGCGATGCGATGCTCGTTCTGTGAGCTTCACCGTCACCGAAACCGACGGCGCTGCGCGCACCGGGGTGCTCCGCACCGCGCACGGCGACGTCGCGACGCCGGCGTTCATGCCTGTCGGGACGAAGGCGACCGTGAAGAGCGTCGACCCCGACGAGCTGCGCAGGCTCGGTGCGTCGATCGTCCTCGGCAACACGTACCACCTGCATTTTCGCCCCGGCGAGGACGTGATCGAGGAGCTCGGCGGGCTGCACGCGTTCATGGGCTGGGACCGCCCGATCCTGACCGACTCCGGCGGCTTCCAGGTGTTCTCGCTCCGCCACACGCTGTTGCGCCTCGACGACGACGCAGTGACGTTCCGCTCGGTCTACGACGGCGAGGCCGAGCGCCTCACGCCCGAGGGCGCGGCGGAGATCCAGCGGAGACTCGGCTCGGACGTCGCGATGTGCCTGGACGTCGTGCTGCCGCCCGGCGCGTCTCGCACCGAGCTCGAGCGCGCCATCCGGCGGACGACCGAGTGGGCGCGACGCCAGCGTCACAGGCCGCGCGCCGAGGGACAGCTCCGCTTCGGCATCGCGCAGGGCGGCACCGACCGGGAGCTCCGCCGCCGCTCGCTCGAGGAGA
Organism: Gaiellaceae bacterium; assembly: GCA_035718485.1. Classification (GTDB taxonomy): domain Bacteria; phylum Actinomycetota; class Thermoleophilia; order Gaiellales; family Gaiellaceae; genus JACCTU01. Next base: position 10,351 of record DASTHC010000093.1, on the reverse strand, counting down.
TCGCGGACCTCGAGTTCGACGGCAACGCAATCGGGGGCCTCGCGATCGGCGAGTCGCGCGACGAGATGTTCGAGACGACCGCGTGGTCGGCCGAGCTGCTCCCGCCGCAGAAGCCGCGCTACTTCATGGGCATCGGCGACCCTGAGGGCGTGCTCGAGGTGATCGAGCGCGGCGTCGACATGTTCGACTGCGTGCTCCCGACGCGGATCGCCCGCACCGGCAGTGCGCTCACGTGGGAGGGCCGCCTGAACCTCCGGAACGCCGGCTTCGCCCGCGACCCGCGCCCGCTCGACGAGACCTGCGACTGCCCGGCCTGCAGCCGCTTCTCGCGCGCCTACATCCGCCACCTCGTGAATCAGCAGGAGATGCTCGGACTACGCCTGCTGAGCCTTCATAATCTGCGCTTCCTCCTCGAGCTGACCGCGGGCGCGCGCGCGGCGATCGAGCGGGGCGAGCTCGCCGTCTACAAGGCCGACGCGCTCGACCGGCTCGGCGCGGCGGCTGCGGCGAAAGGCACCTGAATGGAGTTCATCCCGCTCGCCGTCCTCGCCGTCCTCTTCTGGGTGCTGATCATTCGTCCCCAGCGCCGGCGGGCGCGGCTGCAGAGCCAGATCGTCGAGACGCTCGAGGTCGGCCAGGACGTCGTGACCGCCGGCGGACTTTACGGTCGGATTAAGGAGGTGGGCGAGGACGAGATCCGGCTTGAGATCGCGCCTGAAATCGTGGTTCGCGTCGACAAGCGCGCAGTCTCGCAACGGGTTTCCGAGCCCTCCACGCCCGAAAATCCTGGGTAACCTGGGCACGCCTTGAACAACAGGCGCAGCTACCTGATCCTCGTCGCGCTGATCGTCGTCGCCCTCGTGGGCGTCGGGTTGATCGCGCTGCCGCAGTCCCCGTTCTACAAGGCGCCGGTCCTCGGCCTGGACCTCCAGGGCGGCCTCGAGGTCGTGCTCGAGGCCGATCCGCCGCCCGGCCGGCAGCTTCGCGAGAGCGACCTCAAGCGGTCGGAGACGATCATCCGGAACCGGATCGACAAGCTCGGCGTGTCCGAGCCCGTCGTCGCGCGCCAGGGCAAGGACCAGATCTCGGTTCAGCTCGCCGGCGTCACGAACGTCGAGCGGGCGCGCGAGCTGATCGGCAAGACGGCGCAGCTCGAGTTCTACGACCTCGAGGGCGATCTCGTCCCGCCGTCGATCACGGCGAACGGGATTCCCGTCCCGACCTCCTCGCTGTACGACCTGCTCGGCGGCCAGCAGTCGTCGATTCGGGCGGGCGGCGGGAAGGAGTGGCGCGTCTTCAACCGCGAGACGAAGCGCCCGGTCGCCGGGCCGTTCCCGACGAAGAAGGCCGCCGAGTCCTCGAAGGCGTTCAAGGAAGGCGGCGACAACGTCCGCGTGCTCGGCGTCCCGAGCAACCGCATCGTCATCACGTGCAGCGCCGACACCGCGGTGATCTGCCCGCCCGGCGCCTCGACGCCTGTGCCCGGCGAGATCGCCTACTACCTCTTCAAGTACCAGCCGAACAACCCGGTGAACCCGATCCCCGAGATGAAGGGAGACGACCTGAAGCTCTCGGGGACCCGGCAGGACTTCGACCCGAACACGGGCGAGCCCGTCGTGCTCATGCAGTTCACCGGCGAGGGGCGGGACAAGTTCGGCGACATCACGCGGGAGCTCGCGCAGCGCGGCAAACGCGTCAGCTTCGGCGGGCAGGACCAGTTCCAGCACTTCGCGATCGTCCTCGACAACGAGATCCGGTCGTGGCCGTCGATCGACTTCAACGAGAACCCGAACGGAATTTCCGGCTCGAGCGGGGCGCAGATCACCGGAATGGCCGGGCTGAACGAGGCGAAGGATCTCGCGATCGTGCTCCAGACCGGTGCGCTCCCGGTGAAGTTCCACACGCTCGAGGAGACGCAGATCTCGGCGACCCTTGGCGCGGACTCGCTCCGCCAGGCGTGGCAGGCCGCCATCGCCGGCCTCGTACTCGTCGCGATCTTCCTGCTCGTCGCGTACCGCTTCCTCGGCCTGGTCGCGGTGCTCGGCCTCGCGATCTACGCCGCGCTCATCTACGGCGCGATCCTCATCTTCAACGTCACGCTGACGCTCCCGGGCTTTGCCGGACTGATCCTCACGATCGGCGTCGCCGCCGACGCGAACATCGTCGTCTTCGAACGAATCAAGGAAGAATCGCGCGAAGGGAAATCCGTTCGCGCCGCGATCGCCTCGGGCTACGGCAAGGGCTTCTCGACCATCATCGACGCGAACGTCGTGACCGCGATCACAGCGCTGGTCCTCTTCTCGCTCGCGGCGGCGGGCGTCAAGGGCTTCGCGCTCATGCTGCTGATCGGTACCGCGATGTCGGTCGTGACCGCGGTCTTCGCGACGCGCGCGATGCTGGGGCTGCTCGCAGGCTTCAAGTGGTTCGACAGTCCGGCCTTCATGGGCGCGACCGGCGCGGCGATCCCGAAGTGGATCCGCCACGACTACGTCGGAAAACGGCGGCTCTGGTTCGCGATCTCTGGGGCGATCGTCCTCATCTCGCTCGGCTCGCTCGCGGTCAACTGGCTGAACCTCGGGATCGACTTCAAGGGCGGCACCGAGGTCTCGTTCCAGACGCCGAAGGCGATCCCGCTCGAGCAGGTGCGCGCCGAGGCGGCGCGGGTCGGTCAGGAGGGCGCCGTCATCCAGGGTGTCGGCAGCTCGAGCGCGAACCAGGCGTACCGGGAGTTCCAGATCCGCGCCCCGGCGCTCAACCCCGTCGAGCAGCGGCAGCTGACTTCGGCGCTCCGGGAAGACCTCGATGCGACCGCGATCGGCGTGAACACCGTTTCGGCGAGCTTCGGCAGCCAGATCGCACGCAGCGCGATGTGGGCGGTCGTCTTCTCGCTCCTGCTCGTCGTCGCGTACATCTCGATCCGCTTCCAGTGGAAGTTTGCGATCGCGACGATCGTCGCGCTGCTGCACGACGTCGTGATCGCCGTCGGCGTCTACTCGATCTTCGGGCTGGAGGTCTCGACTGCCACCGTCGCGGCGATCCTGACGGTGCTCGGCTACTCGATCTACGACTCGATCATCATTCTCGACCGTGTGCGCGAGAACATTCCACTCATGCGGCGCGCGTCGTTCCGCGAGATCGGGAACGTCTCGCTGTGGGAGACGATCCGCCGCTCACTGGCGACGACGTTCATCACGCTGCTGCCGATCGGCTGTCTCTACTTCTTCGGCGGCCAGACGTTGAAGGACTTCGCGTTCGCACTGCTCGTCGGCATCGGGTCGGGGGCGTACTCGTCGATCTTCCTCGCGGTGCCGCTGCTCGCCGTGCTCAAGGAGCGCGAGCCGGAGTACGCGAAGCGCAAGGAGACCGACATCCCCGAGGACGACGAGCTCGTCGCGGAGAAGGCGATCGCCGCCGCCGCCGAGGAGCCGATTCCCGAAATTCCGCTGCTCTCGCCCACCGACCGTCCACCGGCAACCGACGGTGCAACTGCTGCGGCGAAGCGCGAGCGGCGACGCCAGCGCCGAAGCTCGCGGCCCCATGGCCGAGCCCGCTAGCGTCGCCCGCAACGTCGCCGAGGCGCTGCTCCAGTGGGCGCGCGAGGAGAGCGGCCGCATGAGCGAGCGCGCGAGCGAGAACGCGAGCGCGGTGCTGCGCGAGCTCGGCTTCGTGACGCACGGCGAGTACGAGGACCTCGAGCTCCGCGTCGCGCAGCTCGAGCATCGGCTGAGGCTGCTGGAGTCCGCGACCACGCCTGTCACACTTCAGGGCGATGGCGCAGCCGGCGACACGGAACCTCGGTCGACTCTCTGAGATCGCTCAGGTCGCGGTCCGCCACGGCTTCGGCTACTTCTTCGCGCGCCACAAGCTGACCGACCTGCTCCCGTGGGGGGAGCGCGACGTCGACGACGAGGACCGTTCGCAGCGCGGTCGCCGCGTACGCGAGATGCTCGACGAGCTCGGTCCGACGTTCGTCAAGTTCGGGCAGCTGCTCTCGACGCGGCCCGACATCGTGCCGCCCGACATCATCGCGGAGCTCCGCGGGCTTCAGGACGACGTGCGACCCGTGCCGTTCGGCGCGGTGCGCTCCGTGATCGAAGAGGCGCTCGGGCTCGAGCTCGAGAAGCTCTTCCTCGAGTTCGAGGAGACGCCGATCGCCGCGGCGTCGATCGGGCAGGTCCACCGCGCGGTACTTCCGAACGGCGACCGCGTCGCGGTCAAGGTGCAGCGTCCCGACGCGCCGCGTCAGATCGAGGCCGATCTCGCGCTCCTCTACCAGGCCGCACGCGTCGTGCGAGAGCGTGTTCGGGCGCTCGACTTCATCGACGCGCGCGAGCTCGTCGACGAGTTCGCGCAGCAGATCCGGAGCGAGCTCGACTACACGCGCGAGGGCCGGAACGCCGAGAACTTCCGGCGCAACTTCCGGAACCACGACGGCGTTCTTGTGCCGAAGGTCTACTGGACGTACTCGCGAAACCGCGTGCTGACGCTCGAGTTCCTCGACGGGATCCAGGTCGCCGACCTGCCGAGCGACTGGCCGCTGGAGCGGCGCCGCGAGACGGCCTACCGGATGACGGACGCGTGGATGGCGATGATCTTCCGCCACGGCTTCTTCCACGGGGACCCGCACCCGGCGAACGTGCTCGTCCTCCCCGACGGCGCGATCGGGCTCGTGGACTTCGGCGCCGTCGGCCGCCTGACCGACGCCGACATGTCGCGCCTGACGCGCCTTTTCATCGACGCGGCGCAAGAGCGCGTCGAGCTCCTGCCGCGCCGGCTCGCCGACCTCGGCGTGCGCTACCCGCCGGAGCGCGAGGACGACTTCCGGATGCGCCTGACCGAGCTCTACTACCGCTACTACGGCGCGAGCCTCGCGGAGATTGACCCGCTCGAGGTGATTCGGGAGGGCTTCGACCTCATCTACTCGATGAACCTGAAGCTGCCGACGCGGTTCCTGCTCCTCGACCGCGCGATCGCGACCCTCGGCTCGGTCGGCGTCGAGCTCTACCCGGACTTCAACGTTTTCGAGGTCGCGAAGCCGTACGCGCGGGGGATGCTGATCGACCGCTTCTCGCCCGACAAGCTCGCCCGCCGGGCGCGCCGCGAGGGCGTGAAGCTCGGGGAGATGGCGATCGACCTGCCGTACCAGGTGCACGACGTACTCGAGGAGATGCGCGACGGCCAGTTCGAGGTCGGCTTCGTGCACAAGGGGCTCGACGAGTTCATGCACCGGATCGATGTCGTCTTCAACCGGCTCGTGATCGCGCTCGTCGTCACGGGCGGATTGATCGGCTCGGCGCTGATCGGGATCTTCGCCGAGGGCGGGCCGGAGATTCTCGGGCTCAACTTGCTCTCCGTGATCGGCTTCGTGCTCTCGGCGTTTCTCGGCGCGTGGTTGTTCTGGGGCGTGCTGCGAAGCGGCCGGCTCTGACGGTCAGCGAGTTGCGTCGAGCCAGCCGAGCAGGGCGGCGTTCACCTGCTCCGGCGCCTCGTTCTGGACGAAGTGCCCGGCCTCGTCAATCCGAACGACCGTAACGTCCGGCGCGTAGCGCTTCAGGTTCTCCTCGTCCGCGAAGGTCGGCGAGAGGAAGCGGTCGTGCATGCCCCAGATCACGAGCGTCGGCACCTCGACCGGGCCGCCGAGGCCGACGCGTCGGCGGAGCAGCGCGTTGCGGAACCCGGTCCGGTAGTACGCGAGCGGTCCGCGGAGCTTCCGCGGTTCGTCGAACGCGCTCCGGTAGTGCTCGAGCTCCTCGGGCGTCCACACCTCGCGCACGTGCGACCCGCCGCGGAGCGCGCGCGCGATCTCGGCGCCGCGGTCGCGGGATAGCCGTCGCTCGGGCAGCACCGGGATCTGAAAGCGGAAGATGTAGCGCGAGCGCTTGCGCTGCTCGCCGCTCGCGCGCATCTCGTCGCGAAGCGCTCGCGGGTGCGGCGCGTTCATCACGACGAGCCGCTCGACGCGGTCGCGATGGAGATGCGCAACAGCCCACGCTGCGACGCCGCCCCAGTCGTGGCCGACGACGACCGCGGACTCCCGCCCGAGCGCGTCGATCAGCCCAGCGGCGTCGGCGCCGAGCGTCTTCAGGTCGTACGGGCCGCGCGACTCCGTCCCCCCGTACCCGCGCAGGTCCGGCGCGACGGCGCGGTATCCGGCCGCCGCGAGGGCGGGGAGCTGGTTCCGCCAGGAGCGCGAGAGCTCGGGGAAGCCGTGCATGAGGAGCACGAGCGGACCGTCCTCCGGGCCGTCGGCGAGCGCGGCGAAGCGGATCCCGTTTGCCCGCAGGTCGAGCGGCGTCACGGGAGCGTGAAGAACTCGACGGCGCCCGATGTCGTCAGCCCAGGCTGTGGCCCGCCGGCGATCGCGTAGACGGAGCGCCCCGTCGCGACGACGCCGAGCCCGTGTCGCGGCGTGGGGAGGTCAGGCAGCCGGCGCCAGCGCCTCGTCCTCGTCTCGTACGCGTAGACGGACGCGATCGTCCCGCCGGGCTGCTCGCCGCCGATCGAGACGATCGTCCGGCCGACCGCGGTCGCGCCGGTGCCGCCTCTGGACGCCGGCACGCGCGGCAGCGTCGTCCAGCGGCGCGCTCCGGGCGCCCAGCTCTCGAGTGTCCGGCGGTTCGTGTCGAGGCCCGCCGTCCGTCCTGCGAGCGCGTAGACCCGGCCGCCGGTCGCGGCGACGGCGAGGTGCTCGCGCGGCGTCGGTGACGGGATCGTGCGCCAGCGGTTCCTCGTGAGATCGAGCGCGAACGACGTGCGGGCCAGGCCGTTCGGGCCGACCCCGGCGACGACGTAGAGCGTGTCGCGGATCACGGCGGCCCCGCCGGCGGCGCGCGGCTGCGGCAGCCGGGGGAGCTCCCGCCAGTCACCGGCTTCGAGCACGAACGCGCGGTCGCTCGGTGCGTTCCGGCCTGTGTAGCCGCCCGCGACGACGGCCTTGCCTCGCCAGGTCGCGGCCATCGCGTGGTTCACCGCGACGGGGAGGTCGGGCAACCGGCGCCAGCGGCGCTGCGCGGGCGAGTATGCGTCCGCCTGCGCCGACGTGTCGCCCCACGGCAGGTAGCCGCCGACGACGACGAGCTCGTTCCCGTTTCGCGCGGCGGCGACCTCGGTGCGCGGGAGGGGAAGCGCCTCGCCTTTCTGCCAGCGCGTCGTCGCGCCGAGCGCGAGCGCGGGCACGAGCGCCGCCGTTGCGGCAACCGCCGCCGTCGCACGACCGCGCGTCAGTCGCATCACTCGACTCTACGGGACGACTGTCGACAACTCGGCGCACTCTCGCGCGAAAGGACATCTCGACCGGCGAGAAGGCCGTTGCTACGTTCGCCGACGGTGCCCGACGCCGTTCTCCTCGCCGAATCGGAACACGCAACGCGCGGCTTCCTCGCGCGGCAGCTCTCGCAGGACGGATACGAGGTCGTCGGGGCCTCCGCGTGCGGTGAGGCGCTCGAGCTCGCCGAGCGCGCGCGTCCCGATCTCGTCGTCGTCGGAACGCCGCTGCCCGACGCCACCGGGCTGGAGCTCTGCCGTCGCCTGCGGGAGGGCGAGCCGGGGCGAAGCTGGAACCGCAACGTGCCGCTGATCCTGCTCGGCGAGCCCGACGGCGATGCGGTCGACCGCGTCCGGGCACTCGACCGCGGGTTCGACGACTACGTCGAGAAGCCCTTCGTCTACGACGAGCTGCTCGCCCGCATCCGCGCCGTCCTACGCCGCGCGTGGCGCACGCATCGCGACCGTCTCGCCGCCGGAGACGTCGTGATCGATCGCGCGACGCGACGGGTCACCGTGCAGGGCCAACCGGTCGTGCTCTCAGGGAAGGAGTTCGAGCTGCTTGCGAAGCTCGCGGAGGAGCCGCAGCGCGTCCACGCGAAGCACGAGCTGCTGCGCGACGTGTGGGGGTTCCGGTCGCCCGCTCGTACACGCACTCTGGACTCGCACGCGTCGCGCCTGCGGCGAAAACTCGGTGAGGTCGACGGAGGGACGTACGTCGTGAACGTGTGGGGCTTCGGCTACCGGCTGCTGCGCGAGTAGAGATGCTCGACGAGCTCGCGCAGTCCACGCGGTCGCGGCGGCGGCTGCAGGAACGTCCCCAGCCGCGCGGCTTCCTCTTCGTCGATCGAAACGGCGGCCTCCGCGACTCCGTCCTCGCTCCAGACGCTGAAGCGCACGTTCGGCTCCTGGTCGCTCGTCCGGAAGTAGCGCGAGACACGGAGCGAGCGGCACGGGTCGAGCGACTCGTGCCCGAGGAAGAACTCGACGAGCTTCCTGCGCTGCGCGGAGCCGCACCAGGGGCAGTACCGGAATGCCGGCTCGACCTGCTGCCCACAGTGGACGCAGCTCACATCGGAAGCGTAAGCGACGCGCCTTCCAACTGCAGCAACCGCTCCTTGCGTTCCAGGCCGCCCCCATAGCCGACGAGGCTCCCGCTCGCGCCGACGACCCGGTGGCACGGCAGGACGATCGGGATCGGGTTGCGGTTCATGAACATCCCGACCGCACGGGCTGCGCGCGGGTTCCCGGCCTTCGCCGCGAGCGCGCCGTACGTCGTGACCGAGCCGTAGGGCACGCGGGCGAGCTCGTCCATCACGCGGAGGCGGAACGAGTCGAACACGACGTCGACCGGCACCTCGAACACGGTGCGGCGGCCGGCGAAGTACTCGTCGAGCTCGCGCTTCGGCTCGTCGAGCGCCTTCGGCGCGCGGAGCACCTTCGACCCGAAGAGCTGCGCGAGGGGGTCGAGGTCCCGCTCGGGCTCGGGATCGAACCCGATGCGGCAGAGGCCGCGGTCCGTCTTGGCCACCAGGAGCGAGCCGATGGGCGTGTCGACGAAGTCGTAGGCGACGTCGAGCGCTCCTTCGGCGGCCGCCCGCTCGCGGAACCGTCGGTCGAGATCTTCTGAGACGTTCACAGCTGCACTCCTTTTCGTCGTAGCCGGCGGACGCCCGAGGACGCCGCCTGGCGGGCCGCCTCCTCGCTCGAGCCGAGCGCGTTGGCGATGTCCGCGTACTCGAGGTCGTAGCCGTAGCGGAGCACGACCGCGACCCGTTCCTTCGGCGGGAGGCCGTCGGCGAGGTGCTCGAGCTCGGCATAGGCCGGCCTGTTGTCCTCGCTCGCCGGCTCGCCGGCGAGCGGCTCCGGGCGGCGGCGCCGGTAGTCGTCCACGGCAACGCGCGCCGCGATGGTGAACACCCACGCGCGGAGATTCGATGCATGGCTGAGCGAGCCGTAGCTCCGGAGCGCCCGCAGGAACGTCTCCTGGAACGCGTCCTCGGCCCGGTCGCGTCCGAGCCGCCGCACGAGGAACGCGAACACGCCGTCGCGGTGCTCGACGTAGAAGCGCTCGAAAGGCGGAACGACCACGGCCTCCATCATTGTCTTGAACGGTCGACGGCGCCCAGATGTGAGACTTCGCGCCGTGCAGGTCGCCGTCGTCGGCCACGTCGAGTGGATCCAGTTCGCGCGGGTCGAGCACGTTCCCGCCCCGGGGGAGATCGTGACGGCCCAGGAGACCTGGGAGGAGGCCGCCGGCGGCGGCGCGGTCGCCGCGGTGCAGCTCGCGAAGCTGAACGGCGGCTGCACCTTCTACACGCTCCTCGGAGACGACGAGCTCGGCCGGCGCTCGAAGGCGCAGCTCTCCAAGCAAGGGGTGCAGGTAGAGGCCGAGTTCGTCCCGAGGCCGAGCAGGCGCGGGTTCACGTTCATCGACGCGGTCGGCGAGCGGACGATCACCGTGCTCGGCGAGAAGCTCCACCCGAGCACGAGCGACCGCCTACCGTGGCTCGAGCTCGCGCGCTGCGACGCCGTCTACTTCACCGCAGGTGACGTCGGCGCGCTCGAGGCTGCGAGGCGCGCCCGCGTGCTCGTCGCGACCGCGCGGGAGCTCTCGACGCTCCGCCGCGCAGGCGTCGAGATCGACGCGCTCGTCGGGAGCGGGGAGGACATGAGCGAGCAGTACCAGCCGGGCGACCTCGAGCCGCCGCCGAAGCTCGTCGTCTCGACGGCCGGCCCGCTCGGCGGCTGGACGCAGCCGGGAGGACCCTTCCGCGCGGCCTCGCTGCCGGGGACGGTCTCCGACGCGTACGGCGCCGGTGACTCCTTCGCGGCGGGACTGACGTTCGCGCTCGGGAAGGGCCTGGAGCGGGAGCAGGCGCTCGAGCTCGCGTCGCGCTGCGGTGCGGCCGTCATGACCGGGCAGGGCGCCTACGAGGGACAGCTCTCAGCCGACGATCTGGACGACTAGGCGCGCGCCGGCTGGCGCGGCAGCAGACGATGGCCGTCGACGACCGCCGACGCCACGTCGACAAGCTTGCGATTCGTGTCGCGTGCGTGGTCGCGCAGCATGTCGAAGGCGGCCACC
>DASTHC010000092.1:0-12227 GCA_035718485.1 Gaiellaceae bacterium | reverse complement strand
AGCTCCTCGCCGACGATCGCGAAGATCATGTCCGTGTGCGCCTCGGGGAGGTAGAAGATCTTCTGGACTCCCTGACCGAGGCCCTTCCCGAACAGGCCGCCGGAGCCGAGCCCGATCAGCGCCTGCACGGACTGGAACCCGGCGCCCTGGGCGTCGTCCCACGGGTTCAGGAAGCTGAGCACCCGCGCGCGGCGGTATGGCTCGATCCAGATCGCGAGGAGTCCGACCGTCCCCGCGATCGCCGTCGCGCCGACGAGCAGCCGCACGGGCGTGCCGACGACGAGCAGGAGCCCGCCGAACATGACCACGATCGTGATCGCCGTCCCGAGATCGGGCTGCAGCAGGATGAGCCCGCAGAAGAGACAGGCCACGAGCCCGAGCGGCTTCGCGAGCTCGCCCAGGGTCTGCGGCGCGCGGCGGCGTGCCAGATAGGCCGCCGCCCAGATCGCGAGCGCGAGCTTCGCCAGCTCCGACGGCTGGAACACCGCCGGGCCGACCATCAGCCAGCGGCGCGCGCCGTTGATCGGCTCCCCGAGCACGAGCACGGCCACGCAGAGCGCGAGCGACGCGACCAGCAGCGGCGGTGCGAGTCTGCGCCAGACGTGGTAGTCGGTCCGCGAGGCGAGCACGAGCAGCGAGAGGCCGATCAGGGCGTAGATGCCCTGGCGCGCGAGGTAGCGCGTCGGGTCGCCGCCGCCGAGCGCGGCGGGCGCCGAGGTCGCGCTGTAGACCATCACGAGGCCGAACGCGACCAGCGCAAGCGTCACGAGCAGCAGCACGTGCCATTCCAGATGCGCCTTCTTCATCTCCCCCGCGGTGGTTCGACGCGGGAGCCGTGTCTCCTAGAGGAGGCGGACGAGCCGGCGGAACTCGTCGCCTCGCTCCTCGAAGTCCCGGAACTGGTCGTAGCTGGCGCAGGCGGGCGAGAGCAGGACGACGTCGCCGGGGACGGCCGCTGCCGCCGCGGCCCGCACGGCGGCCTCGAGCCCTCCGTCGACCTCGTGCGGCACGTCACCCAGCGCGTCGGCGAGCTCCGAGGCCGCCTCGCCGACGAGGAACGCGCGTTTGACCCTGTCCCGCGCGGCGGCAGCGAGCGGGTCGAACGACTCGCCCTTCGCCCGTCCGCCGAGGATCAGCAGGAGCGGCGCGTCGTAGGCGGCGATCGCCCGAAGAGCCGCCGCGACGTTCGTCGCCTTCGAGTCGTTGACGAAGAGCACGCCGTCGCGCTCGCGAACGGGCTCCAGCCGGTGGGGCACCCCGGCGAACTCGCGAAGCGCACGCGCGATCTCGTCGTCGGTCGCGCCGGCCGCGCGCGCCGCGACGGTCGCGGCGGCCGCGTTCTCGCGGTTGTGCGCGCCGGGGATCTTCGGCTCCGCAGGCAGCGGGTCGTCTGCGTCGAACTCGGCGCGCCGGCCGCCGCCCGGCACCGCGCCGAACCCGCGCGGCACGACCGCGACGTCGCCGAGCTCCTGGTTCTCGAAGACGCGCAGCTTCGCGGCCGCGTACACGTCGAACGTCCCGTGCCGGTCGAGGTGGTCCGGCTCGAGGTTGAGGAGGACCGCGACCCTGGGCCGGAACGTGCCGACGTCCTCCAACTGGAAGCTCGACGCCTCGACGACGATCCACTCTCCGGCCTCGATCTCGCCGTCGAGCTCACAGAGCGCGCGCCCGACGTTACCCGCGACCGGCGCCGAGAGCATCACACCGAGCAGCTCACTCGTCGTCGTCTTGCCGTTCGTTCCCGTGACCACCGCGAGCGGATTGTCGAGCAGCCGGTAACCGAGCTCGAGCTCGCTCCAGACGGGGATCCTCCGCTGCCGCGCCTCCGCCACGAGCGTTGCCTCGCCGGGCACGCCTGGGCTCTTCACGAGCAGCCCGGCACCGTCGAGGAGCGCCACGTCGTCGTCGTTGCCGAGCTCGCGGTCCGCCCGCCGCACCTGCGTCCCCCGCCGCTCGAGGGCCGCCGCCGCGGCACGCCCGGAGCGCGCGAGCCCGAGCACGACCGCGCTCGGGGGCAGGCTCATCGCAGCAGGTCCGGCCGGAAGTCGAAGAAGAAGCGGTAGTAGAGCGCGAACGCGGCGGCGCAGAGGATCCCGGTCAGGATCCAGAAGCGCACCATGATCTTCGTTTCCGACCACGCCTTCATCTCGAAGTGGTGGTGGATCGGCGCCATGAGGAAGACGCGGCGCCCCAGATACTTGAACGTGAAGACCTGGATCATCACCGACAGCGCCTCGATCACGAAGATCCCGCCGATCAGGAGCAGGAGCAGCTCGACGTTCATCAGGAGCGCGAACGCGCCGATCGCGCCGCCGAGCGCGAACGACCCCGTGTCGCCCATGATCACCTCGGCGGGGAAGGCGTTGTACCAGAGGAATCCGATCGCGCCCCCGATCAGTGCCGCGCCGAGTGTCGCCATGTCGACCGCGGCGATGCTCTCGACGCCGCGCTGCCCGCCGCGGACGAACGTGAGCACGTTCATCGCCGTCAGCGTGAAGAGCGCGATCGTGCAGACGCCCGCCGCCAGCCCGTCGATCCCGTCGGTGAGGTTGGCGCCGTTCGCGGATCCGGCGATCACGAAGAACGCGAGCGCGTACCACGCCCACGAGAGCGGCAGGTTCACGTCGATGATCGGCACGTACACGTCGGTCGTCAGCTCGCCGCCGCTCGCGAGATAGCCGACGACCCCGGCGATCGCGATCAGCAGGAGCAGTTTCCAGCGCCCTGCGAGACCGAGCGAGCGCTTGTGCGTGAGCTTGATGAAGTCGTCGAGGAAGCCGACGCCGGCGCACGCGACCGTGGCGAAGAACACCGTCAGCCCTGCTGTCGAGTAGCGGCTGAGCGCGAGGAAGGCGACCGCGGCGGAGCCGACGATCAGCACACCGCCCATCGTGGGCGTCCCCTGCTTCACGACGTGACCTTGCGGCCCGTCCTCGCGGATGAACTGTCCGAGCTCCTTGCGGCGCAGGAACGCGATGAACCTCGGGCCGATCAGGATCGAGAGGAGCATCGCCACGATCGCGGCGATGATGACTTGACTCAAGCCGGCGCCCCCGCGATCGCTTCCGCCACCCGCTCGAGACCCATCGCCCGCGAGGCCTTGACGAGCACGCAGTCGCCCGGCTGAAGGACTGCTTCGAGCATCGCCCCCGCCCGCTCGGCGTCGGGCGCCGTCTGCACGGCCGGGATCTCGGTCTGTCCGTCGACGTAGTGCCGCGCGAGCGGACCGACCGCGACGAGCACGTCGACGCCGACCTCCGATGCGTACCGCCCGATCTCGTCGTGATACCGCGGCGCGTCTGCGCCGAGCTCTGCCATGTCGCCGAGGACCGCGACGCGACGGCGCGTGCCCGCTCGGGCGACCAGGTGGTCGAGGGCTGCGCGCATCGAGACGGGGGTTGCGTTGTACGCGTCGTTGATGAGCAGACCGCCGCCGTCGAGCGGGAGCTCGTCGCCGCGCCAGCGCGAGAACGCGATCGCGTCGGCGCCCTCCTGCGCGCGCTCGAGCGGAAGCCCGAGCGCGTCGTACGCGTGGAGCGCGGCGAGCGCGTTCACGAGTTGGTGGCGCGCGACAACGTTCAGCGTCAGCGCGAACTCGCGGCCGCCGACCGTGAAGACGGCGTGCGTCCGGTCGCCGTCGACCTCCGCGCTCAGGACGTCGTCGGGAGAGAAGCGGCGGACCTCGACGTCCGTTCGCTCGAGGTACGGCTCGAGCGCCGGTGCGTCGGCCGGGACGACCGCGACGCCGTCGTCCGGGAGCGCAGCGATCAGCTCGGCCTTCGCGCGCGCTACACCGTCAACGTCTCCGACGAGCTCGAGGTGCACGGGGCCGACGGTCGTCACGACGCCCACGTGCGGCCGGGCCGTCTCGGCGAGGTCGGCGATCTGGCCGAACCCCCGCATCGCGAGCTCGAGGACGCACACCTCGGAGTCGGGCTCGAGGCGGCAGAGCGTCAGCGGGACGCCGAGCTCGTTGTTGAAGCTCGCCTCGGCCGCGACCGTGCGCGCGACCGGCGCGCAGAGCGCGTGGAGGATGTCCTTCGTCGAGGTCTTGCCCGTCGAGCCGGTGATCGCGACGACGCGCGCGTCGCTCCGAAGGCGAACGGCCTGCCCGAGCCTCGCCATCGCCGCGAACGCGTCGGCGGGGACGAACGTCGCGGCGGCGCCGCGCTCGCGCGCGTCTGAGACAAATGCGTCGCCGCCGCCGACGGCGACGAACAGGTCGCCGGGCTCGATCCGGCGCGAGTCGATCTTCACGCCGGTGATCCGATCGGCGAAGCGCTCGAACGTCCCGCCGGCAGGCGCGACGAGCCGCTCGACCTCCTCCGCGGCGAGCGGGATCACGCCTCCACCTGCAGCCGGCGAAGCGCTTCGCGCGCGACCTCGCGGTCGTCGAACGGCAGCGTCCGGTCGGCGAACTCCTGGCCCTGCTCGTGCCCCTTGCCGGCGATCACGACGACGTCGCCCGGCCGCGCTTCCCCGAGCGCGCGCTCGATGGCGCGCCGGCGATCGGGCTCGACCAGCACGTCGCCGGTCGCCCCACGGACGATCTCCTCGATGATCGCCCGCGGCTCCTCCGAGCGCGGATTGTCGGACGTCACGATCACGAGATCGGCGAGCTCGCCCGCCACAGCTCCCATCTGCGAGCGCTTCTCGCGGTCGCGGTCGCCTCCTGCCCCGAAGACGCAGAGCACGCGCCCGCCGAGCTCGTGCGCCGTCCTGAGCACGTTCGCGAGCGCGTCGGGCGTGTGTGCGTAGTCGACGAGCACCGTGAACGGCTGCCCTTCGTCGACCTCCTCGAACCGTCCCGGCACCGCGGTCACCGATTCGAGCCCGGCCGCAGCCGTCGAGCGGTCGATCCCGAGGAGCTGCGCCGCAGCGAGCGCCCCGAGCGCGTTCTCGACGTTGAACCGCCCGCGGAGCTTGAGCTCGACGCCCTCGAGCGCGTCCGGCCTGATGTCAGCGTCGTCCGCGAAGCCGAACGTCAGCGCGTCCGGAAGCTCCGCGGCGAGGCGACGGCCGTGCGCGTCGTCGACGTTCACCGCAGCGGGAACGCCGGGGCCGAAGAGGCGACGCTTCGCCTCGAAGTAGTTGTCCATCGTCCCGTGGAAGTCGAGGTGATCCTGCGTGAGGTTCGTGAACACGAGCGCGGCGAAGCGCACGCCGTCGAGGCGGCGCAGCTCGGACCCGTGCGACGTCGCCTCCATCGCGCAGCTGAGGTTGCCCGCGCCGACCATCTCGCGGAAGGTCCGCTGGAGATCGATCGCCTCGGCCGTCGTGCGCACCGCGGGCCGGCGCTCGCCTCCGACGCGCGTCTCGACCGTTCCGAGCAGCCCGGGACGCTTCCCAGCGGCGGTGAGGATCGCGTGGAGCAGGTGCGCGGTCGTCGTCTTGCCGTTCGTCCCGGTGACGCCGACGACCACGAGCTGGGACGTCGGGTCGCCGAAGAACTCGACGGCCGCCTGGGCCATCGCCCGCCGGGCGTCGCCGACGACGAGCTGCGGGACGCCGACCTCCAGCGGCCGCTCGACCACGAGCGCGACGGCGCCGCGGCCGATCGCGTCGTCGGCGAAGTCGTGCCCGTCGAACCGTCCTCCCGGCACGCAGAAAAAGAGTGCGCCCGGGCGCACCCTGCCCGCGTCGTAGGCGAGGTCGGACAGCTCGACCGGAGCGCGCCCGATCACGTCCTTCGGTGCGAGCGCCGCGATCACGCGCTCGAGCTGCATCTCGGGACACGAGTCTAGCCCGAGGAGCTGTTGTTCCACTCTTGTGACGGTTCGCGTCTGGATCGGTCACACCTTGGGCGTTAGGCTCGAGGCGGGGAGCGCGGGTGGCCGACAACCCCCACCCTGGGCGGGGGGTACGGGTTGTGTGGCTCAGCCCGACGCGCTCACCGGCGCGTCCGGGGGGACTTCCAGGTACTGCAGCGCGAAGCGGGCGAGCTCCTGGAACGCGGGGGCGGCGACGACCCCGCCCCAGATCGTCGTCGGCTCGTCGACCGTGACGAGGATCACGAGGCGCGGCCGCGTCGCCGGGACGAAGCCCACGAACGAGGCGACGTAGCGGGAGGTGGAGTAGCCGCCGCCGTCCGGCAGTGGCTTCGCGGCCGTGCCCGTCTTGCCCGCGACGTGGTACCCGGGGATCGCCGCGGCAAGGCCCGTCCCGTGCTCGGACACGACGCCGGTCAGCATCGTCGCGAGCTGCGAGGCCACCGGCTTCGACAGGATCCGCCGCCGCTTCTCCGTCGGGCGCGCACGGCCGACGACGTGCCCGACGAGGTGCGGCTGCACGCAGACGCCGCCGTTCGCGACCGCGGCGTACGCGGCCGCCATCTGCACCGGTGTCACGGCGATGCCGTGGCCGATCGGGAGGTTGCCGATGGTCGAGCCCGACCAGTGCTCGAGCGGCAGCACGATCCCGGGCGTCTCGCCGGGGAAGTCGATCCCCGTCCGGCGGCCGAAGCCGAACCGGTCGATCCAGCTCGCGAGCCGCTCCGAGCCGAGCTTCTCGGCCAGCGTGATCGCGCCGACGTTGGACGACTGCGCGACGATGTCGGCGACGGTCATCCGAACGGTCGGCCGCGGGTCGTGCTCATGGATCACGCGGTCGGCGACGCGGATCGACGGCGCGAGCGTGAACGCGCTCTGCGGCGTGACGAGCCCTTCGGAGAGCGCACCGGCGACCGGGATGAGCTTGAACGTCGAGCCGGGCTCGTACGTGTCGCTCACGGTTCGGTTGCGCTGGAGGTCGGGCCGCGTCTCGGAGAACCGGTTCGCGTCGAAGTTCGGCGCGGCCGCCATCGCGAGGATCTCGCCGCTGCGCGGATCGAGCACGACTGCCGAGGCCGCCTTCGCGTGCCAGCGCTTCGTCGTCTCACGGAGCACCGTCTCCGCCTGGGCCTGGATCCGGTGGTCGAGCGTGAGGAACACGTCGCGGCCCTGGCGCTCCGCGGTCTCGCTGAGCACGTCGACGACGCGCCCGAACGGATCGCGGATCACCGTCTCCTTCCCCGGCGTTCCGCGCAGCACGTGATCGAGCGAGAGCTCGAGCCCGGCGAGCCCCTCGTTGTCGGCGCCGGCGAAGCCGAGCACCTGCGCGGCGACGCCGCCCTGGGGGTACCGGCGCCGCTCCTCCGCGTAGAAGCCGACGCCCGGGAGTTTCCGCGCGCGCAGCGCGTCGGCCTTCGTCGAGTCCGCCTTTCGCTCGAGGTAGACGAACGAGCGCTTCCGGTCCTTGAGCTCGGGATAGATCGACTCGGCGTCCACGCCGAGCGTTCGCTCCGCGGCGAGAGCAACCGTGCGCGCGCTCTTCAGCTGCGTCGGGTCCGCGTACACCGTCGTCGCCTGCTCGCCGAGCGCGAGCGGCACGCCGTTCCGGTCGAAGATCGTCCCGCGCCGCGCCGGCAGCTCGACGGTCTGCCGCTGCTGCGTCGCGGCGAGGCGGGACAGCGGCTCGGCGCGAACGCCCTGCAACCACGCCGCACGTGCGAGCGTCGCGGCGAACGCGATCGTCAGGAGGACGAAGAGCAGCCTGATCCGGCGATTGACGAGCTTCGGGCTCACCGATCGCGGCGGAGCTCGACGTACGCCGGGTCCGCTGCGGGTACGAGCCCGAGATCGTTGCGCGCCTTCTGCTCGATTCGCGCCGGCGCGAGCGTGCTCGAGACCTTCGACTCGAGAAGCGCATTCTCGGCCTCGAGCTGCAAGCGCTGCTGTCCGAGCTTCTCGATCTGCATGTTCAGGCGGAGCACCGCGACGTTGAGCGCGACGACGCCGACGAGGAGGACGGCGAGCACGGCGATCCACACCACGCCGCCCGCCAGCCGCCTGCGCGGCGTCGCGGACGCACGGCGCGGCCGCGGCCTCGGCCGCGGGATCGCGGGCGCCTCGACCCGCTCCGCGTGCGTCCAGGCCGCCATCGCTACGTCTTCACCGCCGCGCGCAGCCGCGCGGACGCGGCTCGCGGGTTGTGGGCGATCTCCTCCGCGGTCGGCCGCACAGCCTTCCGCGAGAGTGCGCGCAGCGCGGGCTCGCGGCCGCAGACGCACACAGGGAAGTCCGGCGGGCACGTGCAGCCGCGCTCCTGCTCGCGCATGAACCGCTTGACGATCCGGTCCTCGAGCGAGTGGAAGCTGATCACCGCGAGCCGGCCGCCCGGTCGGAGCATCGCCAGCGCGGCAGGCAGCGCCGCCTCGAGCGCGCCGAGCTCGTCGTTCACGGCGATCCGGAGCGCCTGGAAGACGCGCTTCGCCGGATGGCCCTCGCCGAACCGTGCGGGCGCCGGGATGGCGTGCTTGATCGTGTCGACGAGCTCGCTCGTGCGCTCGAACGGCTGCTCGCGGCGGCGTCGCCCGATGGCGCGGGCGATCTGCCGGGCGAAACGCTCCTCGCCGTAGCGGCGGAAGATCCGCTCGAGGTCGCGCTCGGACGCGTCGTTGACGAGCTCGCGCGCCGAGAGGTCGGCCGAGGGATCCATGCGCATGTCGAGCGGCGCATCCGTCGCGTACGAGAAGCCCCGCTCGGGGCGGTCGATCTGCATCGAGGAGACGCCGAGGTCGAGCAGGATCGCGTCGGCGCGGACGCCGTTGTCCGCGAGCTGGCGCAGCACGACGGAGAAGTCGCCGCGGAGGAACCGGGTCTGCACGCCCGCGCGGCGTCGGAAGCGCTCGAAGTAGGGCTTCGCGCTCGGGTCGCGGTCGACCGCGATCAGCTTGCCGCTGCCGCGCAGTTCCTGCGCGAGGAGCGCCGCGTGCCCGCCCGCGCCGAACGTCCCGTCCACGACGGTCTCGCCCGGGCGCACAGCGAGCTGGCGCCGCACCTCCTCGGCGAGAACGGGGACGTGATCAGTCTCGTTTGGCTGCAAGACGCTCGGCAACATGCTGCGCGCTCCCTTCCACTTCCTTCAAATGGTCGCGCCACGCGGCGCGGTCCCAGATCTCCAGGTGGTCGTAGACCCCGGCGACGACGACCTCGCGCCCCAGGCTCGCGTGCTCGACGAGCGCGGGAGGGAGCATGATCCGACCCTGCTTGTCGGGCTCCGCCTCGGCCGCGCCGGAAAAGAAATAGCGCTGCATCAGGCGGCCCTCCTGCCCGAGCGGGTCGAGCTCGGCGAGCCGGCTCGCGACCAGGCCCTCCCAGTCCCCGACGGCGTAGAGATACAGGCATCCGTCGAGCCCGCGCGTGACCACGCCCCCGTCCGCAAAGGATTCGCGGAACTTGGCCGGAAGCGTGAGGCGGTTCTTGTCATCGATCGTGTGTGCGTACTCGCCCAGGAGCATGGTTTGGGGCCTCGTGGCTGATCTCCACTTCGCCCCACTTTAAACCACCATCCCCCACTTTGGCAACCCCTCGGAAGGGGTAGCCCGGCCGTGGCCGAACGGCCCTTCGCTAGGTTCGCGTGGTGAGCGAGGCCGCACGTGACGAGCAGGCCTCCTCCGTCCGCCTGACGTTCGTCGCGCTGCTGCTCGTCCTGCTGCTCGCCTCGCTCGACCAGACGATCGTCGCGACCGCGCTCCCCACGATCGTCGGCGAGCTCGGCGGGATCGAGCACCTCTCCTGGGTCGTGACCGCATACCTGCTCGCGTCGACCGTCGTCGGGCCGATCTACGGGAAGCTCGGCGACATCTACGGGCGGAAGATCGTCCTCCAGACGGCGATCGTGATCTTCCTCGTCGGCTCGGCGCTCTGCGGGATCGCGCAGAACATGGGCGAGCTCATCGCCTTCCGGGCGCTCCAGGGCGTGGGCGGCGGAGGCTTGATCGTGACGACGATCGCCGTGATCGGCGACCTCGTCCCGCCGCGCGAACGCGGTCGCTACCAGGGGTTCTTCGGCGCCGTCTTCGGCGTCTCGACGGTGATCGGGCCGCTCCTCGGAGGCTTCCTCGTCGAGCACTTCTCCTGGCGCTGGATCTTCTACATCAACCTGCCGGTCGGCGGCGTCGCGCTGCTCGTCATCGCGGCTGCGTTCCACACCCGTGCCGCTCACCTGCAGCACCGGATCGACTACCTCGGAGCGGCGCTCCTCGCGGGCGGCCTCTCCTCGATCATCCTCTTCACGAGCCTCGGCGGGACGACGTGGCCGTGGGGCTCGACGCGGATCATCGCGCTCGCGGTCATCGGCAGCGTCATGCTGGTCGGGTTCGTGCTCGTCGAACGGACCGCGGCCGAGCCGATCCTGCCGCTCGGGCTCTTCCGCAACCGCGTCTTCACGGTGACGAGCGTCATCGGCTTCATCGTCGGCTTCGCGCTCTTCGGCGCCGTCACCTACCTGCCGCTCTACCTGCAGATCGTGAAGGGCTACAGCCCGACCTCGTCGGGCCTCCTGCTCACCCCGATGATGGCCGGCGTGCTCGTCACGTCGATCGGAAGCGGGCAACTGATCACGCGGCTGGGGCGCTACAGGCCGTTCCCGATCGCAGGGACCGCGCTGATGACCGTCGCGATGTTCCTGCTCGCCGGGATCAGCGTCTCGATGCCGGTGTGGCAGACGGCGATCTACATGCTCCTGCTCGGCCTCGGGCTCGGGATGACGATGCAGGTGCTCGTGCTCGCCGCCCAGAACTCCGTCTCGTACGAGCAGCTGGGCGTTGCGACGTCCGGCTCGACGCTCTTCCGGCAGGTGGGAGGCTCGATCGGCGTCGCGATCTTCGGCGCGATCTTCGCGCACGAGCTCGCTGTCAACCTCGCGTCGGCGTTCCCGCCGGGGACTCCGCCGCCGACGGCGGCCAGCCCGGCACTCGTCGACCGGCTTCCCGCGGCGCTCCACTCGGCGTACGTCAGCGCGTTCGCCGCGTCGTTGCGCCCCGTGTTCGCCGCCGCCGCGGGCGTCGCCGTCTTCGCGTTCCTGCTCTCGTGGCTGCTCAAGGAGGTCCCGCTGCGGAAGAGCGTCGCCGCGGAAGGAGTCGCCGAGAGCTTCGCGACACCGCGTGAGGCGGAGTCGCTGCCGGAGCTGCAGCGGATCGTCGCGACGCTTGCCCGCCGGGACAACCGCTGGCGCATGTACCAGCAGCTCGCCGACCGCGCCGGCGTCGACCTCGACCCGGCGGAGCTCTGGCTGCTCTCCCGGCTCGGCGAAGGGACCGCGGTCGACCTCCACGACCCGCTCCTGATCGCCGCGCACGGATCGCTCCGCGACCGCGGCCTGGTCGAGAACGCGCATCTCGCCCGGGACGGCAAGGCCGCCTACACCCGGATCCTCGAAGCGCGCCGGCAAGGACTTGCCGAGCTCCTCGACGGGTGGAAGCCGGAAGAGCACGACGAGGTGAGGGCGATGCTCGACCGGCTCGCGCGAGAGTACGTCGCCGAGCCCCCCAGCCTCGCGTAGAGGTGACAGAGGTTCTGAGCCGTCGCGCGCTGAACCGCGCGACGCTCGCGCGGCAGCTGCTCCTGCACCGCTCGAAACTGCCGATCCTCGACGCGGTCGGCCATCTCGTCGGGCTCCAGGCGCAGGAGCCGATGGATCCGTACACGGGGCTCTGGTCCCGGCTCGAGGGTTTTCGACCCGAGGCGCTCGCACAGCTCCTGCTCGACCGACGCGTCGTTCGGATCGTCGCGATGCGCGCGACGCTGCACCTCGTCACGGCGGATGACTGCCTCGTGCCTCGTCCGCTGACGCAGCCCGTGCTCGACGCCGAGCTCGCGCGCCACCGGGAGTACGCGCCCGCGCTGGAAGGCGTCGACGTCGCTGCGGTCCTCGCGTTTGCGCGTCCGCTGCTCGCCGAGCGTGCACTCACAGGCCGAGAGCTGCGCGCGGCGCTTGCCGAGCGTTTGCCCGACCGCAACGCGGCAGCGCTCGCCTACGCCTGCCGGAACCTGCTCGCGGTCGTCCAGGTGCCGCCGCGCGGAGTCTGGGGACGGACCGGCGCGGTCGCGACCACCACCGCCGAGGCGTGGCTCGGGCGGCCGCTCGCGTCCTCGCCGTCGCTCGACGACGTCGTGCTCCGCTATCTCGGCGCGTTCGGCCCGGCGACCGTCGCCGACGTCGCGGCCTGGTCGCGCCTCACAGGCCTGCGCGACGTGCTCGAGCGCCTGCGTCCCCGGCTGCAGACGTTCCGCGACGAGCGCGGACGCGAGCTCTTCGACCTTCCCGGTGGCCGCCTTCGACATGCTGCGCGACCACGCACGCGACACGAATCGCAAGCTTGTCGACGTGGCGTCGGCGGTCGTCGACGGCCATCGTCTGCTGCCGCGCCAGCCGGCGCGCGCCTAGTCGTCCAGATCGTCGGCTGA
>DASTHC010000091.1:0-13205 GCA_035718485.1 Gaiellaceae bacterium | reverse complement strand
TGACCCCTGGTCCCTCGGGCCTTCCCGATCGAACTGGATTGCTACGGCGAAGGAGGCCCAGGGCTTTCCGACCCCTTTGTCCTGGGTGTTGAGGAACGCCGCGTTTCGTCGCGCTCGCATGCCGTGGCGAGGGCTGCTCTGCGCGTCCACGCGGGCCGCTCATGCCGTCCCGGGTTGCGTGCTTGCCATTTCCTTGCAACGCACGGCGGCGCACCCGTTAGGAAGGGTTCCGCTGACGCAGAAAACCCCGCCTGAGCGGGGTTTTCCTAGAGCGGGCGATGGGGCTCGAACCCACGACCCTCAGCTTGGGAAGCTGATGCTCTACCAACTGAGCTACGCCCGCCTGAGGCCCAGGTTAGCCGAATGACGGCTGAACCGACCCGCCCCGTATCGCCGTTTGTCACCTCCGTCGACCGCCCGTCTACCACGGCAGCCGCAGCCGTCGCGCGGAGCGGGGCGTAGAGCATCGCTGCCTCGGACACGACGGAGGGTTAGGCTCGGCGGCAAGGTCCCCGCGTGCGTCTGTTCGGCGTAACCCCGTATGGGCAGACGTACGTGGGCCCGATCACGATCCCCAGTCGGCGGAGAGCACCGTCCAGCCCGGCCGAGAAAGCAGACGCGTCGGGCGCCGGCCATCCGCGTCCATGACCCAGAGGTCGCTCCCGCCGCCTTGCGCGCGAGTCTGCTCGCGCACGAAGAGAATCTTCCTGCCGTCCCTAGACCAGGTTGTCAGGTCGTCGGCAGCGCCCGAGCTGAGGGTGCGCCGGCCTCGCCCATCAGCTCCCACGATCTCGATGTCGCGTCGCGTCACACTCTCCGTTGAACGGTCGGTTGCGAAGGCGATCGTCTTGCCGTCCCTAGACCACAGGAACGAGACGAGGAAGTCGGCCGACGCGATGCGCCGAAGCTTGCGTCCGTCCGACCCGATGACGTACAGGTGCGTCGGCTCGGAGCAGTCGGGCTCCTCGAAGCAGCGCGGTTGCCGTTCGAAAAGGATCTCGCGCCCGCTCGGAGACCACTGGGGCGCGACGTCGGTGCCACCGCGAGTCAGGCGGACGACCTGTTTGCCCGTCGAGGTCATCTTGACCAGGCCTCGGGCCGTTGAGACCACGATCTGTCGTGCGTTGGGTGACCAGTCGGCCCCGGTGGTGCTACCGCCGGGCGAGCGCCAGATCCGCACGGCCTTTCCACCGCTCATCGGGATCGTCCACAGGTCGCGGCCGTTGAAGGTGGTCACCAGCGCCCGCCAGTCGGACGACCACACCGCGTCCAAGACGTCCGCCGGAACCGTCAGCCTCTTCACCCGCCCGCCCGCCGCCGCGACGCGTGCGAGCGTGAAGCACGGATCGCCGCACCACCACCCGAGCAGGAGCCCCACCTGCCGTCGGTTGGGCGACCAAGCCGCAGCGCGGGCCCCGTAGACCTGCCGATCCCTGATCCGATCCGGCCAGCTCAGCAGGCGGCGGACGCCGCTCCCGCCCGGCTGCGCGACGTAGACGTCTCCTGTCGCGGTGTGAGTCGCATGCTGCGCTTCACCCCAGCGCACGAGGATCGGCGGGTAGTTGCGCAGCTCCTCGGGTGGGATTGTTGCCGCTTCGCGCGTGGCCCCCGGCTGGGCGGCGGAGCCGATGCCGGCGACCGCCAACACGCCGGAGAGCGCGGCGATCGCGTTTCTCCGAGCGCGCGGCCTCATCTCGCGCCGGACCCCACCTTGCGCGAAAGCCTAGTACGTCGGCGGGAAACGAAGCCTGCGCCCATGCCCACGCGCGGGCGCCCGCCGAACAAGCTCAGCCCTTTAGATACCTAGCCCTGGCCCGCCCGAGTGCTGCATCGCGTCGGACTCAGCCTTCCGGCGTTCCTCACGAACCTCGCGCGCGACAGCCGCAGAGCTTCCCCCCAAGCCCAGCGGCGGAACCGAGCGAACAGTGAGCGCAGGGCAGTCACCGAGGTCTAAGTCTACGCCCGCCAAACGCACGCTCAAGCCCCTCCCGCTCACAGCCACCGCTCGGAAGCGTCTACAAGGCTCGCTCGGTGCGCCTTAACCTCACCCGCGGCCCGATGGGAGTAACGTGTACTCGACTGGCCTCGCACATAGACCTGGCCCTCGGCCCGCACTACACCGACGCGCGAAGCGCGCGAGGCGCGAAGAGCCTGAAGGCGAACGGGTCCCGGTTACGAGGCCAGTCCCCTTCCTTCGTATCGCAGCAAGCTCGTGGTGCTCGATGGCGTCGAAACCGCCTCGAATGGGCGCCCGGATAGGTTACGCGTTTCGGAACAAAACCGTCGCATGGTTAAGCCAAAAACAGGGGCAAACAGGCACCCGAGCCTCCGCTTAGACCCCCCGTTACGCCGCCTTCAGATACCGGCATCCGCCCGCGTCTCAACGGTTGACCGCCTGCGCGTCCTCACCTACGCGAACCTCGGAGCCCGCTTACGGTCGATCGCATCGAGCTCAACACGAAGCCGCGCAACGGACCCCTCATCCAACACACCCTCAGCCGTCTCGAGAACGCAGTCCGTCCCAAACCGCTCCGCATGCCGGCGCAACGCATCAACCGACATCGGCAACGACGGACATCAATCGAACCGTCCGCACCATGCACAACCGGATGAGGGACCCCAACCGGCTTCGACCGCTTCGGCGAACGCCGCGCCTTCGGCCTCGCCGCGATCAAGGCGCTCGTCGCATCCAGAGGTTCTCATGTTGAAGACCCGCCGGCGCCGACGTGCTCGCTGCGCGCGGATGAGTGCCACTCCGGGTCCTTTCGGTAGACGTGCGAGTAGACGGAGCCGCGCAACAAGTGCGAGCCCTAGGCGAACAGCGGGCTTAGGGCCTCGGTGCGGTCAGTCTCCTGGACTGATGCGGCCATTGTCTGGCCGACCGATGCGACCTAACGTGCGACCGTGCTCGGAATCATCACGAGCGGCCATGAGTGGATTGCATACGTCTTCCTAGCCATGCTCGCCGTAGGACTCGTGGCGTGGTTCTTGACGTGGTGGGGGTACCGCGACCGCGATTAGCCGGCGGCCACTCTCACAACCTTGGTCTTTCAACGAGAAGCCGAGAGCTCGAGCACTATCAATCGCCCGCGCGTACACCCAGGCACACGCATAACGCGCGCACACCCGCAGGCGCGAAGGCTCCCTTACTCAGGCGATACGCATCACGGCGGCAGCGCGAGACGGCGGAAACCGCTCAGCTACGTGCGATCGGGGAGGCGGCGGTACGGGGCGGGAGTGTCGAACCACCTTGGGAAGCTGATGCTCTACCAAGTGAGCTACGCCCGCCCGTTCGGGTCATTCTAGCCCCGAAGCTTCGAGGGGCCACCGCCGCAGCGAGGCCCCTCGGAATCAGGATCCTAAACCGTCGCCGGGCTCCTTGGAAGCCGCGATACTTTCGTCTCGACGACGACTTCTGGAGGGGACATGAAGACCGCACCGGAGCTCGAGCTCACGGCCCGCGCGCTCGTTGCGCCGGGGAAAGGGATCCTCGCCGCCGACGAGAGCGACGGCACGATCAAGAAGCGCTTCGACTCGATCGGCGTCGAGTCGACCGAGGAGACACGCCGCGGATACCGCGACCTCCTCTTCACGACCGAGGGGGTCGAGGACTACATCTCCGGCGTCATCCTGTACGACGAGACGATCCGCCAGAGCGCCGCCGACGGCACGCCGTTTCCGAAGCTGCTCGAGTCGAAGGGGATCATCCCCGGGATCAAGGTGGACCAGGGCGCCAAGCCGCTCGCGCTCGCGCCTGAGGAGACGATCACGGAAGGGCTCGACGGGCTGCGCGAACGGCTCGCGGAGTACCGCGAGCTCGGCGCGCGCTTCGCGAAGTGGCGCGCGACGTACTCGATCGGCGAGCACCTTCCGAGCGAGTACTGCGTCTGGACGAACGCGCATGCGCTCGCGCGGTATGCGGGGCTCTGCCAGGAGGCCGGGATCGTGCCGATCGTCGAACCGGAGGTGCTCCAGGACGGGACGCACACGATCGACGAGTCGGCGAAGGCGACGGGCCGCGTGCTCCAGGCCGTCTACACGGAGCTCCACGACCAGCGGATCGACTACCGCGGGACGCTGCTCAAGCCGAACATGGTCCTGTCTGGCTACGACGCGTCTGAACGGGCGGGCGTCGAGGAAGTCGCCGAGCGGACGCTCGACGTCTTCTACCGGCACGTGCCGGCCGCGGTGCCGGGGATCGTCTTCCTCTCCGGCGGGCAGTCCGACGAGGACGCGACGGCGCACCTGAACGCGATGAACGCGATGGGGCCGCACCCGTGGCAGCTCTCGTTCTCGTACGGGCGCGCGCTGCAGGCGCCCGCGCTCAAGGCCTGGCGCGGAGAGAACGTCGAGGCCGGCCAGCGCGCGTACTACCACCGGGCGAAGATGAACGGCGCCGCCCGGACCGGCGCCTACGCACCCGAGATGGAAACCGCCGACGTCTAGCGGTATTCCAGCCCCGACAACCGACTGAGCTTCTCGAGCGCGTGCTCCGCCTCGATGCGGCGCACCGTGCCCGAGAGCGAGCGCATGACCATCGACTCCGTCACGACGCCGTCGCGGGTGTAGCGGACGCCGTTCAGCAGCGCGCCCGACGTGACGCCCGTCGCGGCGACGAAGACGTTCTCGCCGGCGACGAGGTCGTCGGTCCGCAGGACGCGGTCCACGTCGAATCCCGCCTCGACGAGCTTCTTGCGCTCGTCGTCGTCGCGCGGCCAGAGCCGGCCCTGCAGCGCGCCGCCGAGGCATTTGATCGCGGCAGCCGCGATCACGCCCTCGGGTGTGCCGCCGACGCCCATCAGCAGGTCGACCGTCGCGATGCCTCCGTGCGCAGCGGCGATTGCCGGAGCGACGTCGCCGTCGCGGATGAGGATCACGCGCGCGTCGGCCGCGCGCAGCTCCGCGATCAGCTCCTCGTGTCGCGGCCGCTCGAGGACGATCACCGTCACGTCGCGCGGGCTCTTCCCCTTCGCTTCGGCGACACGCTTGACGTTCTCCGCAGGCGTCGCGTCGAGGTCGATCGCGTCGGCCGCCTCGGGGCCGGCGGCGATCTTCTCCATGTAGACGGCGGCGCCGGGGAAGAACATCGTGCCGCGCTCCGCCACGGCGATCACTGCGATCGCGTTCTGCTGTCCGTACGCGGCGAGGCGCGTCCCCTCGAGCGGATCGACGGCAACGTCGACGGACGGCCCGAAGCCACTCCCGACCGACTCGCCGTTGAAGAGCATCGGTGCCTCGTCCTTCTCGCCCTCGCCGATCACGACGACACCGTCCATCTGCACCGTGTCGAGCATCAGGCGCATCGCGTCGACGGCCGCCTGGTCCGCCGCGTTCTTGTCGCCGCGCCCGACCCAGCGGCCCGCACCCATCGCGGCCGCCTCCGTCACGCGGACGAGCTCGAGCGCGAGGTTGCGGTCGGGAGGCGTCCCGGCCCCGCCTGCCCGCTCGCTCGTCTCGAATGCCTGCGCCACGGCTGCGATCCTAACCCGGCGAGACCGGGGCGGTCTCGGGCGCCGCGGCGTCGGCCGGCTCCAGGAAGACGACGGTCGCGCCGGCGGCGATCACGAGCAGCCCGCCGACCGCGATCTGCCAGGTCAGGGCCTCGTCGAGGAACGCCCAGGCCAACAGGGCCGCGGAGACCGGCTCGATGTACGCGAGGATCCCGATCGCCTGCGCGGTCACGTGCCGCAAGAACCAGATGTAGAGGTAGCCGGAGAGCGCGGTGAACACGACGCCGAGCGCGAGCACGGCGGGCAGCTCCGAGGCCGTCGGCAGCACACGGTCCGCGCCGAGCAGGAGCGGCGCGATCGCCAGCGAGGCCACCGCGTAGTTCCAGAACGACAGCGTGAGCACCGGCACCTCGGCCGCGATCCGCTTCGTCATCAGCACGAGCGCGGCGTAGGTCGCCGCGGTCGCGAGGCCGGTGCCGAGCGCGAGCGGACGCACCGCGCCGCCCTGCTCGCCACCGAGAGCGACGAGCGCGACGCCGCCGGCCGCGGGTACGAGCGCGACGAGCGCGACCCGGCTGCGTGGCTCCGGAAGCACGAACGGCGCGATGGCCGCGATCGCGAGCGGCGCGAGGTACGCCATCAGCACGGCGACCGCGACGGACGACAGCTTGATCGTCGCGAAATAGAGGAACCAATGCGCGGCGAGCGTGACGCCGATCAGGACGATGCGTCCGCGGTGGCGATGGAGACGCAGCAGCGGCAGCTTTCGCAGCACGAGCGCGGCGACGCCCAGCGTGAGCGCGGCGAACGCGAGCCGGTAGAAGACGAGCACCTGCGCGTCGAGGTCGACCTCACGGACGATGACGGCGATCAGCCCCCACGACGCGGCGAGCGTCGCGACGGCGACGTTCCAGCGCACCGCGCCGGCCTCTACATCCGGTCGGGAGCCTCGACGCCGACGAGGTCGAGGCTGCGGGCGATGACGTTCTTCGTCGCGATCACGACGCCGAGCCGGAAGGGCTCCGCCTCGCCGTCGTCGAGAACGCGGTGGTGATGGTAGAAGCGGTGGAAGTCGTCCGCGACGCGGATCGCGTACGTCGGTAGCGCGTGCGGCGCGCGACGCTCCGTCGCCTCCGCTACGACCCGCGGGAACTCCGCGAGCCGCTTGACGAGGTCGCGCTCCTCGCGCGCCAGCTCGCCGGACGGCTCGGGGGACGGCTGCGCGTCGCCCGCGTTCCGCAGGATCCCCGCGATCCGCGCGTGCGCGTACTGCACGTAGTAGACGGGGTTCTTCTCGGACTTCTCCCGCGCAAGGTCGACGTCGATCTCGATCGTCTGGTCGTGCCCGCGCGAGACGAGGTACCAGCGCGCGGCGTCGATCCCGACCTCGTCGACGAAGTCGTCCAGGAACACGACGTCGCCTCGCCGCTTCGACATCTTCGTCTGCTCGCCCCCGCGTGTGAGGTGGACGAGCTGGTAGAGCAGGACCTCGACGCGCTCGGGGTCGTAGCCGAGCATGCGTGCGACCGCGCCGTACCAGTTGCGCGTGCCGTGATGGTCGGCGCCGAGGACGTAGAGCGCGTGGTCGAACCCGCGCTCGAGCTTGTCGACGAGATAGACAACGTCGGCCGCGCGATAGGTCGGCGCGCCGCCGTCGGAGCGGATGAGCACGCGGTCGTCGTCGTCGCCGTACGCGGAGCTCCGCGCCCAGATTGCGCCGTCCTTCTCGTAGGTGTCGAGCCGCGGCAGCAGCTCCGGCAGCCGCTGCTCGAGCTCGCTTTGCTTCGCCCACGAATCGAAGTGGACGCGGAAGCGCTCGAGCGACGCCTCGATCCGCTCGAGCATCGGCGGCACCGGGTCGCCGTCGATCGACGCGAGCTCCTTGATGTACTCGCCGTGGTAGCCGTCCTCGGGCATGTCCTCCCCACGCCGCGCTGCGTCGACCGACGCCCTGAAGCGGTCCATCTGCGCGCCGGAGTCGTTGTAGTAGTACTCGCGCTCGACGCCGTGCCCCGCGAAGTCGAGCAGGCGCGCGACGCTGTCTCCGTACGCGGCATTCCGCGCGGACGCGACGGTGATCGGGCCGGTCGGGTTGGCCGAGACCATCTCGACCTGGAAGCGCTCGCGCGGCGCGGCCCACCCGGAGCCGTAGTCCCGTCCCGACTCGAGGAGCTCCGCGAGCGCGTCGCGGTACCAAACGGGCGTGACCCAGATGTTCACGAAGCCCGCGCCTGCGACCTCGGCCCGCTCGACGTTGGCGCTTGCGCCCACCGCCTGCGCGATCTCCTCCGCCAGCTCGCGCGGCGCCTGGCCGCGCTGCGGCGCCATTCGGAGCGCGACGTTCGTCGCGTAGTCGCCGTGGGACGGGTCGGCGGGGCGCTCGAGCTCGACCGGCGCTCCGGCGGCTTGCTCGAGCTCGGCGGCGAGGTTCGTGACGGCGTTGGCTGCGGACATCGGGCTGTATCGTAGGGGCGTGGACGACGAGGCCTCCGAGCGACACCTCAACATCCACCTCGACCCTGAGCACCTGGCAGGCGTCTACTCGAACTTCGCCAACGTCAGCTTCTCGAGCTACGAGTTCACGGTGACGTTTGCGCGGATCGACCACGAGGTCGAGGAGGGAGACGTCCCCGGTGTCGTCGTCGCGCGGATCAACATGGCGCCGCAGTTCATGCGGGAGCTGCTCGACGCGATGACGGACTCGTGGTCGCGCTACGCGACGACGCAGGGGATCAAGAACCTCCCCGAGACCGAGCGCGACTGAACGCGTCGGCCATCCCGGCGCGCTCCGCGAGGCTGGGATGGGTCCCGAAGACGAGGGTCCACCAGCGCGGCGGCTCGGGGTCGCGGACGCCGGCCTTCGCAACGTCGGCGAAGAATCGCTGGGCGGCGCGCGGGTTGCGTGCGGTCTCGAGGCCGACCCAGTCCGCCTCGGCCTCGTAGCGGCGCGAGAGCGTGTTCACGATCGGCGTGGCGAGAGTCAGTAGGACGTAGGCCGTCAGGAGGACCCGCGGTACATCCTCGGGGATGCGAAGCGGCGCGATCCACGCGAGGAGCGCCAGGCCCGGGGCAAGCAGGAGCACGAACCAGGCGAGCCCCTTCCAGAGGTGGTGCTGCCTCACGTGGCCGAGCTCGTGCGCGACGAGGAACGCCCGCTCGGCAGCCGGCAGCGCGAGCGTCGTCTGCCAGAGGATCACGCGCGTCGTCGGTCCGATCCCGAGCGCCTCGGCGTTCAGCTGAC
This sequence comes from Gaiellaceae bacterium, assembly GCA_035718485.1. Lineage (GTDB taxonomy): Bacteria > Actinomycetota > Thermoleophilia > Gaiellales > Gaiellaceae > JACCTU01. The sequence continues at coordinate 4,514 of DASTHC010000091.1, read as the reverse complement.
GCGTGCGGCCCTTCGTCCGAAGCACCTCCACCTCGGGGCGTGGCAGTCCCTCGCGCGCCGCGAGCCGCTCGACCTGGCGGACGACGTCCAGTCGGCGCACCCGCTCCGTCCGCGGGGTGAGCAGCGGCTGCGCGAGGATCACCGCCGTTCCTGCGACCGCGAACACCGGCAGCGCCGCGAGCCACCAGCGGCCGCCGAAGCGGCCCGCGAGCCAGAAGCAGAGCGCCGCGGCGAAGCCGAGCAGCCCGACCCGCAGGAGGAGCGGCCCGATCTGGTCGAACAGCCACGTGCCGTAGTCGAGCTGCGCGATCCCGTAGCGCCGCTGCCACCAGAGCGCGACCGCGCCGACCGGGAGCCGCGCGAGTACGAGCACGACCGCGGCCAGCCCGCCGAGCTGCGCGGCGCGGAGGACTGGACGGCCGCGCACGCGCGGCCGGAACCGGACGAGGAGCGCGAGCGCGACCAGCTGCAGCGCGATCGACGCCAGCGTCAGCAGCCGGAGTACCTCGTCGTGCCGCCCGGCGCGCGTGAGGTCGAGGCTCGCAAACGGGGCGAGCGTCGAATGGACGTCGAGATCGCCCGGCACCTCCGTCTGCCAGAGCGCGTACGCCGCCAGCAGCCAGAGCGCCGTTAGGGTTCCGACCCCGATGCGCGTCGCCGTCATCTCCGACATTCACGCAAATCTGCACGCACTGCACGCCGTGCTGGCGGAGATCGACGTCGAGACGCCCGACGAGGTGTGGTGTCTCGGCGACCTCGTGGGCTACGGGCCGCGGCCGAACGAGTGCTGCGAGGTCGTCCGCGAACGCGCGGACGTCTGCCTCGTCGGCAACCACGACCTCGTCGCGCTCGGCGGCATCAGCATCGCGGACTTCAATCCCGAGGCGGCGGCGGCTGCACGCTGGACGCAGGAGGCGCTTGGCGACGACGCACGCGCGTTCCTCGAGACACTCTCTCCGAGCGCGGACCTCGAGCGCGCGCAGCTCTTCCACGCGAGCGCACGCGACCCGGTCTGGGAGTACGTGCTCACGGACGAGGCCGCGCTCGCGACGCTCGAGCTGACGATCGCGCCGGTCGTGCTCGTCGGGCACAGCCACGTGGCGCTCACGGTCTCCCGCAACGAACGAGGGCTGGTCGTGGGCGGGCTGGCGCCGGCGGGCACCGAGCACCCGGTCGAGGACTTCCGGCGGCTGCTCAACCCCGGGTCGGTCGGACAGCCCCGCGACGGCGATCCGCGTGCCGCCTGGCTCCTGCTGGATTTCGGCGCGAGGTTTGCCTCTTTTCGCCGCGTTGCATACCCAATCGAGCGGACGCAGAGCGAGCTGCTGGAGGCCGGACTGCCGCAGGCGCTGGCGGCCCGGCTCGCGGTGGGTCAATGAGAAAGGGGTCAAGACATGGCTGAGCTGACGAATCTCGAGACGAAGCTGGGCGAGGTGATCGGCCTCGCGATGGCAGCGCAGGACGCGACCAAGAAGGTCGGCCGGATGGCGAAGAAGGAGAAGCACGACGATCTCGTCCAGACGCTGCAGACGATGGCGGAGGACGCGGCGATGGCCGAGCGCCGCGGCACCGAGATCGCCGAGACGATCGACGGGAAGAAGACGGCGATCCTGAAAGAGGCGCGCTCCGTGAAGACGAAGGCGCGCGAGATGATGTCGACGTATCTCGACGACGACGCCGACGCACTCGACGGCTTCGAGTTCCTGACGATGGCCGAGGCGAGCGAGGTCGGCCACTGGTCGGTGCTGGACCAGCTGAACCGGAAGGCCCGCCACCCCGAGCTCGGGGAGCTGATCCAGCAGCAGGTCGCGATCCAGCAGAAACATCTGAAGTACGCGATGGAGGGCTCGCTCGAGCTTGCGGCGGAAGAGGATCCGAACCAGACGTCGTAGCCTGCTCGGGCTCGCGGCGCTGCTCGTCATCGCGGGCGGCTGCGGCGGGGGCGGCGAGGACGCCCCGCCCCCGTCGCGCTCCGCGATCGACCGGGCAGTCGCCGAGCAGCTCGCCGCGACGAGCGACTCGATCGCGGACTCGATCGATCAGGGCGACGTCTGTCACGCGGCGGGTCTTGCCGACGATCTCAATGCGCAGGTGTCCGCCGCGATCGACGCCGGCAAGGTGCCGCGGGCGTTCCAGGACGATCTGCAGGCGCGCGCGACCGAACTCGTCAACACCGTGAACTGTCCCCCTCCGGTGCAGACGACGACCGAGCAGGACGAGGGCGACGACAACGGCAATGGGAAGGACAAGAAGAAGGGGAAGGACAAGAAGGACGAGCAGACCGACACGCAGACCGAGCCGATGGTCACAGTCGAGATCCCGCCGCCGGACGAGCAGCCGTGAACACGGAAACCTTCGCGGCCGGGCGCTACACCGTCGTGCGGATCGTCGGCGACGGCGCGATGGCGAAGGTGTTCCTCGCGCGGGACGGGGAGCTCGACCGCGCGGTCGCCGTCAAGGTGCTGGACGAGGAGCTCGCGCAGGACCCCAGCTTCCGGGCCCGCTTCGCGCGGGAGGCCAGGGTGGCCGCGTCGCTCTCGCACCCGAACATCGTCACGGTGTTCGACGTCGGCGAGGCGGAGCGGCGGCCGTTCATCGTGATGGAGTTCGTCGAGGGGCGAGCGCTCGACGAGCGCTTGCGCGACGACGGTGCGTTGCCGGCCGACGAGGTCGTTCGGATCGCACGCCAGGTGACGGCGGGGCTCGAGCACGCGCACGCGAACGGGTTGGTTCACCGCGACCTGAAGCCGAGCAATCTGATCGAGCGTGAGGACGGGACGGTCAAGATCGCCGACTTCGGGATCGCACGCTCCGTCGACGCGACCGCGCTCACCGAGGAGGGGACGATCATCGGGACCGCCGCCTATCTCGCGCCGGAGCAGGCGGAGGGCGGGACGGTCACCGCGCAGACGGACGTGTTCGCGCTCGGTGTCGTCCTCTACGAGCTGCTCACGGGCAGGCAGCCGTGGAAGATCGACTCGCTCGCCGCGCTCGCGGGACGGCGCGAGGCGGAGCCGCCCGAGCTTGCTCCTTCGACGCCGCCCGGCCTACGGCTCGCGATCGAGCGTTCGCTCGAGCCCGAGCTTTCCGACCGGCCGGCGTCGGCCGCAGAGGTCGCCCGGCTCCTCGACGAGACGCCCGGCGAGGACGCCACCGTCGTGCTGCCGCGCTCCGCTCGGGCTCGGGGCGTCCCGCCGCGGCAACGGGCACGCGTTCCGTGGCTCGCGGTGGCGCTCGGCGCGCTCGTGCTGGGTCTCGCGGGATTGGGCATCGCGTTCGCGGCCACCGGCGGCGACGGCGAGAAGCCGTCCGGTGCGACCACTGTCGCGAACGTGCAGCCGATCCCGGACGGCGCGACGCCGTCGGAGGACGCGAGGAACCTCGCGACCTGGCTCCGGGAGAACGCGGGCGGCTAGGAGATCGCGGCCTCGGCCTCGTCGGCCGAGCTGCCGAGCTTGATGCCCTCGCGGGCGAGCGCGAGCTGAACTTCCTCCCGCGCCTTGTAGATGCGCCACTTCACCGTCGCGAGCGTGATCTCGAGCGAGTCGGAGATCTCCGTGTAGGAGAGCCCGACGATGTCGCGGAGGAGCAGCGCCATCTTGAGGTCGACGTTCAGGTTCTCGACGGCGCGCCACACGGCGTCGATCGCCTCGAGCCGCTCGAACGGCGCGTCGAGCACCTCGAGCGGCGGCACGTCGTCGAGGGCGACGACTGCACGGGGCCGGCGCTCGGATGCGCGGAGCTCGTCGAGCACGCGGTTCTTCGTGACCTGGAAGAGCCAGGTCGTGAACTTCGAGCGGAGCGAGAACTTCGGGAGGCCCTGGAAGACGCGGAGGAAAACCTCCTGGGTCAGGTCCTCGGCGAGCGACCGATCGCCCACGAGCCGAAGCACGTAGTTGAAGACGGGCGTCTCATACGCCCGGAGAATCAGGGAGAAGGCTCTCTCGTCGCCACGCTGAGCCTTCCGCAGGACTCCCAGATCTGGCTGCTGGAGCGGCACGGGACGCGGCAGTATAGCCCGGTTCAGGCCGTCCGGGCCAGAGTTTCCCCCGTCATCTCCACCGGCCTGTCCAGACCGAGGAAATCGAGGGTCGTCGGGGCGAGATCCTTGAGCTCGCCGCCCTCCCGCAGGGCGATCCCGGATGCGGTCACGACGAGCGGGACGGGGTTGGTGGTGTGGGCGGTGTGCGGGCTCGTGCCGTCTGCCTCAAACATCTGCTCGGCGTTCCCGTGGTCGGCCGTGACGAGGCAGACACCGCCAAGGTTGTCCACAGTTTCCACAACGCTCGACAGGCATTCGTCCACAGTTTCCACAGCCTGCACGACGGCCGGGACGACACCGGTGTGTCCGACCATGTCGGGGTTGGCGAAGTTGACCACGGCGAAGGCGTAGCCGCCCGCCTCGAGCTCTCGGCAGAACAGCTCCGTCACCTCGCGCGCCGACATCTCGGGCTTGTGGTCGTAGCTCGGCACGTCCCGCGGGCTCGGGACGAGGAGCCGTGTCTCTCCCGGCC
>DASTHC010000090.1:0-13817 GCA_035718485.1 Gaiellaceae bacterium | reverse complement strand
GAGCTCCGCTGGCGCGAGCAGCTCGAGCTGGAGGCGCTGCCCGCCTAGGCCCAGCCCGTGACGAGCCAGCGGCGGCTGGCGAAGCGGCGCCACATCAGGACGAGCCGGACCGCGATCAGGACGACGAGCGCCGACCAGACGCCGACGATCCCCCAGTCGAGCAGCGAGGCCGCCAGCGCGACCGCGGCGGAGGCGGCGAACGCGGCGACCATCGACCAGGCGAGATACGGGCCGTCCCCGGCCCCGATCAAGATCCCGTCGAGCGCGAAGACGGCGCCGTTCAGCGGCTGCATGAGCGCGAAGATCGGCCAGATCCGCTGTGCCTCTTCGATCACCGCCGGATCGCTCGTGAAGACCCGTGGCAGCCACTCGCCCGCGACGAGCATCGCCGCCGCGAAGAAGAACCCGAGGTAGACGGTGAGCACGATCATGCGTGCGCTCGCGGCGTAGGCGCCGTCGGCATCGCCGGCGCCGAGCATCCGTCCGACGATCACCTGCCCGGCGATCGCGATCGCGTCCAGCAGCAGCGCGAGGAAGTACCAGAGCTGGATCGCGACCTGGTGCGCGCCGATCGCCTCGTCGCCGAAGCGCGCAGCGACCGCGCCGGCGACGAGGAACGAACCGTAGAGCGCCGCCGTCCGCACGAACAGGTGCTTGCCGACCTCGAGCAGCCGCCGCAACAGGTCGAGGCGGAGCCCGAGCCTCCCGTGCGTTTGGTGGACCATCCAGCCGAAGAACGCGAGCCCCATTCCTGCCTGCGCGATCGCGGTCCCGGCCGCAGAGCCCTGGATCCCCCAGTCGAAGACGTAGACGAAGACGACGACGAGGACGACGTTCACTGCGTTCGCGATCACCTCGATCACGAGCGGCGTGCGCAGGTCGGAGATCCCTCGGAAGTAGCCCTGCCCGCCGAGCACGAGGAACGCGAACGGCAGCCCGACGACGGCGATCTGCAAGTACTGGACGGCGTACTCCGCCGTCTGTCCCTCGACGCCGAACAGGTCGACGATCGGCTCGGCCGCGAGCCCGATGAAGACCGACACCGCCGTCCCGATCGCGAGCGAGAGCCAGAAGGCCTGCGCGCCGAGACGGTCCGCGGTCTCGCGCGCACCAGCGCCTGCCGCACGCGTCACCTGCGACGTCGTCCCGTACGCGAGGAAGTTGAAGATGGCGAACGTCCCGCCGAGCACGAGCCCGGCGATCCCGAGCGCCGCGAGCTGCGGCGTCCCGAGGTGGCCGACGATCGCGGTGTCGACGAGGACGAAGGTCGGCTGCGCCGCGAGCGCGCCCAGGGCGAGGACGGCGAGGCGGAGGATCTCGCGATCGTGCGGCGAGCGCCGCAGGCCGTCCGCAATCACGCGGTAACGGGCTGCTCGATGACCGCGCGGTAGGCGCGCAGGTAGTCGGCGACCATCCGCTCGGGAGCGAAGCGCTCCTCGACGTAGCGGCGGCACTCCATCGGGTCGATCTGATCGATCTTCTCCACCGCGGCCGCCATGCCGCGGTAGTGGGCGACGATGAAACCGGTCCGCCCGTCCTCGATCACCTCGGGCACGGCGCCCCACCGCGTCGCGATCACCGGCGTCCCGCACGCCATCGACTCGATCATCACGAGCCCGAACGGCTCCTCCCACTCGATCGGGAAGAGCGTCACCTTGGCGTCCTGGAGCAGCTCGACCTTCTGCCCGTGGTTCACCTCGCCGAGGAACTCGATGTCGTGCGCGGGCCCGAGGTGCGGCTCGACGAACTCGGTGAAGTACTCGATCTCCTTCGGCTCGCGGCACTTGCCGGCGATCTTCAGCGGGACCCCGAGCTCCATCGCGACCGCGACCGCGCGGTGCGCGCCCTTGTCCGGACTCATCCGGCCGAGGAACAGCAGGTAGTCGCCGGTGTGCGGCTTGCAGGGGTAGACGGAGAGGTCGAGCGCGTTCGGGCAGTTGCCGATCCAGTTGAGGTCGGGCTTCGGCTTCCGCTGGTTGAGCGAGATCGAGATCAGCCCGACGCTCGGCGACACCCTCGAGATCGCGTCGTAGAGCCGTCCGGGCTCGCCGGTGAGCGGACCGTGCACCGTGTGCACGACCGGCGTCGGGACCGCGCCGCCGATCGTCGCCGCCGGCGGGCCCGAGTGGTCGTTGATCACGTCGAAGTCGTCGAAGCGCTCGTAGCACGACAGCACGTGCTGGAGCTCCCAGAACGTCCTGCCGATCAGCTCGCTCGGCGCCTTCTCGAAGACGTAGGCGAGCTTCGCCCGTGTGCGTGAGTCGCCCGACGCGAAGAGCGTGACGTCGTGGCCGGCGTCGGCGAGCCCGTCGGCGAGCAGCGAGACGACCCATTCGATCCCGCCGTAGCCGGTCGGAGGCACCGCGAACCACGGTGGGGCGAGCACCGCGATCCGCAGGCGCTCGGTCACGCCTCCTCCACCCGCACCTGTCCCTGCTCGAGCCGGACGTCCCACTGCCCGTGGAACGCTCTCACACCCGTCAGCCTCGCGTTCTGGACCCAGGAGGGGAGCTCGGGCGGAGCGACCGTCTCCAGCGAGTGGCGCCGGATGTCGGGCTGGAGGCCGAGCAGGACCTGGAGGAGGAGCACCGGCGTCCCCGCGGCCCACGCCTGCGGCCGCGCGGCGGTCGGGTACGCGATCGGGAACGTCGTCTCCGAGCGGCGAAGCCCGGCGAACACCTCCGGCAGCTGGTAGTTGAAGTACCGGGCAGCCTGGAGCAGGCGCTGCGCGATCCGCTGCGCCTCCGGCCAGCGTCCGTACCGCGCGAGCCCCCACGCGATCAGGGAGTTGTCGTGGGGCCAGACCGTGCCGTTGTGGTACGAGAGCGGGTTGTAGGCGGCGTCGAGCTCCGACATCGTTCGGACGCCCCAGCCCGACCAGAGCGAGTCGCCCATGAGCGCGTCCACCACCTGGTCGACCCGCTGCGGGAGGACGATCCCGCTCCAGAGCAGGTGGCCCATGTTCGAGCACATCGAGTCGACGGGCTGCTTCTCGGCGTCGAGAGCGAGCGCGTAGTAGCCGCCGCGGCTCTCGAGCCAGTACGCGGCGTCGAAGCGATCCCGGAGCGTGGTCGCCTCGGCGTTCAGCCTGTCCGCCAGCGGCCGGTCGCGCCACACCTCGCGCGCGATCTCGGAGATGCGCCGCTTCGCGTCGAACACGTAGCCCTGCACCTCGGCGGGTGCGATCGGGGTCTTCGCGAAGCGGCCGTCGGCGAAGCGCTGCGAGTCTCCCGAGTCCTTCCACGACTGGTTCTCGAGCCCGTGGTCGCTGCGCCGCTCGTACTCGACGAACCCGTCGCCGTCGCGGTCGCCCCACTTGTCGATCCACTCGAGCGCCCGGAGCGCCGGGTCCTTCAGCCGGTTCATCAGCGCGCGGTCGCCCGTCCACCGATAGAGCTCCGAGAGCAGCACGAGGTAGAGCGGCGTTGCATCGACCGTGCCGTAGTACGAGCGGAACCAGACCTTGGCGGCCTTGCCGGTCCGGACCTCGTGGACGATCTTCCCGGGCTCCGCGTCGATCGACGGGTCGTCCTCCTTCGCCTGGAGCTCGGCGAGCACCTCGAGCGCTGTCTGCGCGAGCTCCGGCCCGAAGAGGAGCGTCTGAAGGCAGGTGATGAGCGTGTCTCGCCCGAAGACGGTCATGAACCAGGGCATGCCCGCGGCGGGCAGGCGGCCCCGCCCGGGATCGGCCTCGCTCCGCATCCGCAGCGACGCGAGGTCGGCCACGGACTGCGAGAACGAGCGGCTGAGGTCGTCCCAGCTCGAGCGCAGCTGCGGCACGCGGAGCTGCCAGGCTGCGAGCGCGTCGCGGACATGCACGAGCTCGTCGCCGAAGCGGCGCTCGACGAGGCGGGGCGACAGCTCCGCACTGTTGAGCAGCGGCACGACGTCGAGCTGGAGATCCCACGTCTGGCGCGGCGAGAGCTCGACGTCGTACTCGATCCCGCTGCCGTTGAGCCTCCCGCGCTGCGAGATGAGCACCTGCGTCCGGGCTTCTCCCTCGGGGTCGACCAGCACGAACTGGTTGTTCTCGGCGTCGTAGTGCGGGTCGACCGGCGGCGGCAGCGGCCGCGCGTTGACGGGGTCGCCGAGCGCGAAGTCGTGCTCCTTGACCGACAAGATGTCCGCGAAGTCGCAGCCGACCTCGAACGCGAGCGAGAACGTGACCGGCTCCATCCCCTCGTTCCGGATCACGATCCGCTCCTGCATCCCCTCGCCCACGAAGCGGCGCCGCGCGATCGAGAGCGTGTCGGGGGGGAGCCCGTCGGTCAGCGGGTTCCGCAGGTAGAACGCCGCCGAGAAGTACTCGACCTTCGCCGACGACAGGAGCAGCGGCCGCTTCCCGTCGATCGTCATTCGCAGCACCGAGAGGAACCGCGTGTCGTGCGCGTAGAAGCCGCTTGTCGCGTCGCCGACGTCCCCGCGGTCGTCGCAGATGCAGAACGTCGAGCCTTCGAGGATCGTCAGCGTCACGGCGGGGCGTCGCGCAGGATGCGGCCGCCCGAGGACTGTGCAAGCGCCTTCACGACGAGCTCGTCGACGTTGACGTGCTGCGGCCGCGTGAGCGCGAAGACGATGCACTCGGCAATGTCGGCCGGCGTCATCGCCTCGACGTTCGCGTACACCGCGGCAGCCTGGTCATCGTCGCCGCGGAAGCGCACGCGCGAGAAGTTGGTCTCGACGAGGCCCGGGTCGACGGTGATCACCCGGACGGGCTTGCCGAGCAGGTCTTCGCGCAGCGCGTACGTGAACCCGCGTACCGCGAACTTCGACGTGACGTAGAGCGCGCCACGCTCGTACGCCTGACGCCCGGCGATCGAGCCGATGTTGACGAGGTCGCCGCCGTCGTCGGCGAGCAGGTGCGGCAGGCAGAGGCGGGTCATGCGGATCAGGCCGTTCACGTTCGTCTCGAGCACGACCCGCTCGTCCTCCTCCGTGCTCTCCCAGAACGGGTCGCGACCGATCGCGAGGCCGGCGCCGTTGACGAGGACGTCGAGGCCCCCAAGCTGCTGCACGGCGTCGGCGACGAAGCGCTCGCAGGCCGCGGGGTCGGTGACGTCGAGCTCGAGCGCGACGTCCGCGTCGACTCTGTCGACACGGCGCGCGCCACCGACGACGCGAACTCCGTCGCGACGCAGCGCCTCGACCGTCGCGGCGCCGATCCCGCTCGACGCGCCGGTCACGATCGCCGTCTTCCCCTCCAAGCGCGGCACCACGGGATCGTACGGCGCTAGAGCGGCCCGATGCGCCGCTCGGCGGTTCCGAGCGGAATCGTCTCGCCGTTTCCGGCGTGGTCGACCTGGAGCGTGGTGTGCGTCAGGTCGAACCGCTCCTCGAGCACGCGCTCGAGCTCACGACGCTTCCCGTGACAGTCGGCGTCCGGGGAGACGAGCACGTGCGCCGAGAGCGACGCGAACCCCGAGGTGATCGTCCACACGTGGAGGTCGTGGACCTCCCGTACGCCGTCGACCTCGACCAGCGCGCGCCCGATCTCCTCGGCGTCCAGCCCACGCGGCGTCGACTCGAGCAGGATGCCGACCGAGTCGCGCAGGATCGTCCACGAGCTCGCGAGCACGAGCGCCGCGATCCCGACCGCGACCAGCGGGTCGGCATAGCTCCAGCCGGTGAGAAGCACGACGGCGCCGGAGACGATGACGCCGAGCGACCCGAGCGCGTCGGCGAGCACGTGCCGCAGCGCACCCTGGACGTTGAGGCTCACCGACCCGCGACGGTGCAGGAGCGCGGCGGCGCCGAGGTTCAGCGCGAGCCCGACCAAACCGACGACGAGCACCCAGCCGCCGCGCGGCTCGACGGGATCCCGGAAGCGCTGGATCGCCGCGACGACGATCCAGATCGAGATCGCCACGAGCACGACGCCGTTCGCGAGCGCCGCGAGGATCTCCGCACGCCGGTAGCCGAAGCTCCGCTCCGGCGTCGCCGGACGGGAGCCGAGCCACGCGGCGAACAGCGCGAGCGCGAGGCTCCCGACGTCGCCGAGCATGTGGCCGGCGTCGGCGAGGAGCGCGAGCGAGTCGGCCGCGTAGCCGACGACGACCTCGACGACCGTGAACGCGCCGATGAGCGCGAGCGCGCCCGCGAGCGCCCGCCGGTCGCCCTGGAGGCGGTGGTCGTGCACGTCGTCGTGCATCTACTCCTCGAGCCAGGCGCCGGGGACGAAGTCGGGGAAGCCCTGCTCGTCCATGTACGAGATCGCGCGCGACAGCAGCCAGACGACGGCGTCCCTGTCGGCCTCCGTCAGCACGAGCCGCACGGCGTCGTCACCCGCCTCGACGTTCGCTGCCGCTCCGGCACGTGCACGCCGCAGGAGGCAGAGGCGGGCCGTCGCCAGGTCGACCTCTGTGCCGGGCTCCTCGTACCACGACACCTCTTTCGCCTGCTCGATCAGCGGCGCGAGGCTCTCCTGGAGCCGGGCCGCATCGTGCTTCGAGAGGTCGCCTGTGCGGGGGTCTCCCCGGCCGAAATACTCGCTCACGCAGCCTCCTCTTCGATCCCTTCGTCGTGTGCGGCCCGGCGCAGCGCGTCGAGCCGCTCCGGAACCGTGGGATGGGTGTACCTGAGGTAGTAGACGACGCGCGGGGGCTCGAGGTCGGCGACGTTCGACTCGACGAGGTCGGCGAACATCGACTCCAGCGCGGCGAGGTCGCGAGTCAGGTGGAGCGCGAAGCGGTCGGCGCGGTACTCCCAGCGGCGCGCGACCGCCGCCAGCAACGCGAACACCGGCGGCTGCACGAGCGTGAGCACGAGCAGGACGAGCGGGAAGTCTCGGGCCTCGACGACCGCGCCGAGGATCGCCCAGAGGAGGACGACGATCGCGATCGCCGCCAGGACGAAGTACGCGGAGAACGACACGACGTCCCGATACCGCCGGTGCGCGAGCTCATGCGCGAGCACGACCCGAAGCTCGGTCGGCTTCGCCCGCCCGAGCAGCGTGTCGTAGACGACGACCCGCCGCGTCGCTCCGAAGCCCGAGACGTAGGCGTTCGCCTTCGTCGTGCGGCGGCTCGCGTCGGCGACGAGCACGTCGCGGATCGGCACTCCGGCGCGCTCCGAGAGGCCGCGCAGGTCGGAGACGAGCTCCTCGTCCTCGAGCGGCTTGAAGTTGTTGAAGATCGGCTCGAGCACCACCGGGGCGACGAACGTCATGAGCACGACGAAGAGCGCAGCCAGCGGCGCCGCGATCAGCGGCCAGGCGTCGGTCGCGCGCGAGAGGGCGACGAGCCCGAAGAAGACGATCGTCCAGAGGACGGTCTCGACGGCGAACCCCTTCAGCACATCGCCGACCCACCCGCCGGTCGTCTGGGTCGAGAGGCCCCACTCGCGCTCGCGGAGGAAGTCGCGCCAGTAGGCGATCGGCAGCCTGACGACGGCGAGGACCGCGAGCACGATCGCCGGGTACACGAGGGCCTGGACCCACCAGCTCCAGTCGGGGAGGAGCGCGTCGCCGACGTCCGTGAAGGCGAGGACTGCAAGGACCGCGACGGCGAGCGCCCACTCGACGAGGCCGCTCAGGTAGCGGGCCCTGTGGTACCTGCGGCCGCGCTCGACCTCCTCGGGCGAGAAGCGCACAACCCATTTCTAAAACAATTCTCAGGCTGGGCGCGTCTAATTCGGCAAGTGGCGAGCGCAGCACCCCCGATCGGGCTGAGGCCGAGCGAGAGCTCGGCTCAACTCGCGCAGCAGTGGCGAACGCTCACGCGGGCAGCGACGTTCGTCGCGATCTTGACGACGCCGGCCTCCTACTTCTTCCTCCACCGCGGTCTCGGCTGGGACTGGCGCTGGGCGCTCGTCGGCGCGATCGTCGGCGCCGCGGCCTTCCGCGGGACGGTCGACGTGCTCATGCGTCGCGCGATTCCGTGGCCGAGCCTCTTCGGCACCGACGAGCGCCGGCTCCACGAGGAAGACATCCTCGCGAGGCGCCGCGCGTGGTTCTGGCGCCGCTGGGTGCGCTGGGGGATCTTCATCGTCGCCGCGGTGACGATCGCCTGGCTCGCGATCGCGATGTTCCGCGGCTTCGACAGCACGAGCTGGGCGGACACGGCGACGAGCTTCTTCAGCGGCGTCGGCGGGCTGCTCGGCAACCCGACGTTCTGGACGTACCTGATCTTCCTGCCGGCGCTCCTCTTCATGAACTTCCTGATCCTGTTCGGCCCGCTGCTCGTGATGGCCGTCTCGCAGATCCAGTCGTTCGAGCCCGGCGATGCCGACTGGGGCGTCAAGCTCGAGGACGTCCGCGGCCAGGCCGAGGTGAAGGAGGAGGTGCGCCGCGTGGTCTCGCTCTGGCAATCCGGCGAGGCGTTCGAGGCGGCAGGCGGCAAGCGCGAGCGCGGGCTGCTCTTCCTCGGCGCACCGGGAACCGGCAAGACGATGCTCTCGAAAGCGATCGCCACCGGCTTCAACGCCCCGTTCGTCTCGATCCCAGGCTCCGGGTTCGCGCAGACGTTCATCGGCATGGACGCGATCACCGTCCGGTGGCTCGCATGGAAGGCGAAGCGCCTCGCGCGGAAGTGGGGCGGCCAGTGCATCGTGTTCATCGACGAGATCGACGCCGTGGGCATGCGCCGGCACTCGCTCGGCCAGCCCGGCGGTGGAACCGGGATGGGCGTGCCCCGCTTCGAGGAGCTGGCGTTCCACGGGCCGTGGGGCGCGCTCACGGCGAGCGGCGACCTCGTGCTCGAGACGCGCGCGTGGCGCGACCGCCTCTTTACGGAGCGCGAGGGTTCACGCCCGTTCGTCGGTCCGGCGCTCGTCCAACGGATCGGCGGCGTCGTCAACCAGGCGATGCCCGGGATGTTCGGCGGGGGCGGCGGCCTTGCGCTCAACCAGCTGCTGATTGTGATGGACGGCATCGGCAGCCCGCGCTTCATGCGCCGCTTCTCGACGAAGCTCTTCAACACGCTCCTCGACGCGATCTACATCGTCCCGACGCGGGTCAAGGGCGTCCGGCTGCGGCTCAAGCCCGCGCCCCCCGCGCCCGAGCAGATCTACTTCATCGGCGCGTGCAACGTCCCGATCGCGCAGCTCGATCCCGCCTTGACGCGCGCCGGCCGGATGGGCCGCCACGTGTGGTTCAGGACGCCGACGAAGCAGGATCGGCTCGACATCTTCGACCTCTACCTCGGCAAGGTCACACACGAGCCCGAGCTCGACCACAGCGCGCGCCGCGACGAGCTCGCACGGATCACGATGGGCTACTCACCCGCGATGATCGAGCAGGTCTGCTCGATCGCGCTCACGTACGCGCACCACTCCGGACGTGAGCGCTTCGCGTGGGACGACCTCGTCGAGGCGATGGCGACCGTCGAGTCCGGGACGGCGCAGAACATCGAGTACGTCGCCTCGGAGACGCGAGCCGTCGCGATCCACGAGGCGGGGCACGCGGCCGCGGCGCACGTCTACATGCCCGGCGTCGAGTCGACGCGCATCTCGATCAGACGCCGCGGCGAGGCGCTCGGCCACCATCAGGCGTTCGAGAAGGAGGAACGGTTCTCGCGCTGGCGCCACGAGGAGATCGGCGCGCTCGTCTGGACGCTCGGGGCGATGGCCGCGGAGCGCGTCTTCTACGGCGAGAACTCGAACGGCGTCGGCGGCGACGTCCAGAGCGCGACGGCCCGCGCGGCGTACATGGTGGGCGCTTCGGCGATGGCCCCGATCCCGCTCGACGACGAGATCGAGGAAGAGGCTGGCGAGCGGATCATGAAGCAGTTCGAGAAGATCGGGGTACAGATCATGGCGCGCACCTCGGGCGGCGGGCCGATGGACGCCAACCCGATCAACGCGGTGCTCGGCGACAGGGACAAGCGCGCGTACGTCGCGCAGCTCCTGGGCCAGGCGTACGTGACCGCCCACAACCTGATGGCAGCGAACAAGGACAAGATCGAGAAGATCGCCGACGAGATCGTGGCCCGTCGCGAGATCTACGGCGACGATCTCCTCTCGCTGCTCGACCGACAGCAGCTGCAGGCTCCGGAGATCGACTACGAGGACGAGAAGACGTGGCCGAGGATCTGAGCGTCCCGCGTCCCGTCGCCGCGCGCCCCGCAGAGCCGGCGAAGCCTCGGCGCATGTACGCACGCCGCTTCATGTTCGCGTACGTCCTGCTCGGGCTCGCGGTCGTCTTCTCGGTCGCGATGTTCATGTTCGCGTTCAACACCGATTCGGCCGAAGAGCGCGCGTGGTCGAGCTGGAAGCCCGGCGGTGAGGGCGAGGCCCGCATCTGGCAGATCGCGGACCACGTCGGCGCCGGCTATCGCGCCTCGAACGGTGAGCTCGCCGCGCGGATCCTCGCCGGCCCGCCGACGTTCAACACGACCGACGAGCAGGGCCGGACGCTGCGCCTGCCGCTCGAAGGCGTGCTCGTCAAGGGCCGCGCGAGCGACCAGAGCGACTCGCGTGCCGTGCTCTTCAGCGGCGACTCCGTCATGTACGCGCTCTGCGGAACGGGCAATGCCTGCCAGCCGGGCGCAGCGCTGCTGCAGGTCGACGAGATCGGCACGAAGTACGAACGCGAGGCGCTCGAGCTGGCGCTCTACACGTTCAAGTACGTCGACGGCGTGAACAGCGTGATCGCGTTCCTGCCGCCGTTCCCGCAGCGAAACGCGCAGGGCCAGGTCGAGCAGGTCCGCACGGTCGTCTATCTCGAGAAGAGCCAGCTCGGCTTCGAGCTCGGCCGCCCGCTGAAGGACACGCTCCGCGCGAAGTCGGGGCTCGACTTCTCGAACATCGAGCGGAACGACATCGTGCAGCTCGTCCACCCGAGGCTGTACTCGTTCTCGCCCGAGCAGGCGCCGAACGGCGCCTGGATCCTCTCGCTCGAGCGCTTCCAGGCCTGAGACGAAAGGCGCGGACGCCGGAGCGCCCGCGCCTCCTGTCGCGTCAGGCCGTGTGCACCTGGACGAGCCGCGTCGCGGTCACGCCGTAGAGAAGGCGTTCGCCGGCCCGTCGTGCCTGGACGTAGAACTGCACGTTGAGCCCGCGGCTGAGCGGAAACACGAGCCCCGGCCTCGGTGCCCGCGGCCTCATCCGGAGCGTGACGTAACCGTCCTGTCCCGTCCCGGTCTCCGGCGGCACCGTCGTCAGCAGCGGCGTCGAGCGCATGAAGACGAGCGCACCGCGGACGACGAAGCCCCGCGTGTCGGAGACGTGCACCCGAGCCGTGATCGTCGCCCTGCGCGAGCGGACCGGGTTCGGCGAGAACGTGACCTCGTCGATCACGAGCTTCGCGGGGAGCGCCACGCTTTCGATCGGGATCGAGATCTTGCCGTTCGGCAGACGGATCTGGCCCGCCGGACCACCCGGCTGCGCGACGCCGGTCGGCGCCGACGCCGCACTCCTCGAGCCGCCCGGATTCCTCGCGGCGACGATCACGCGCACCGAGCGGTTGACGTCCGATGACGTCACGACGTACGTGCGGTTCGTCGCACCCGAGATGTTCGAGCAGTTGCCACCGTTCGCGTCACAGCGCTGCCACTGGTAGCCGAACGAGATCGGCTGCGTGCCGTCCCACACGCCCGGATTCGCGGTGAGCGTCTCGCCCTCGCGGAGGTTTCCCGAGATCGACGGGACGGATGTGTTGCGCGGTGCGGTTGCGCGGGCGCCGATCACGCCCGTGTTGACCTGCGCGTTCGTCGACCCGTCGGCATTCCGCGCCGTCACGACGACGACGAGGCGCCTGCCCTGGTCGTTGCTTCCGAGCCGGTAGCTCCGACTGCGGACGCCGGTATTCGAGCAGTTTGCGAGCTGCGAGTTGCAGCGAACCCACTGGTACGTGAACCTGATCGGCTGGGTCCCGCTCCAGGCGCCCGGATTGGCGGTCACCGTCGACCCGACGCGCTGCGTTCCCGAGATAGTCGGCGCCCGCTCGTTCTTCGGTGCAACCTGCACGCGGGCCGTCTCCGCGAAGCTCCCGCCTGCCACCGTCAGCATCGTCAGCAAGGAAGCGGCGATTGCGGTCGCAAGATCCCGCCACACCCGTTGCGTTCTCATCAGTTTCCCCCTTCGTCGGCACTCACTTCAACGCCGCGGCCCTGCAAGGAGTTGCGAAAGGTCTTGTAAAACTTCGCGCGGTCCGGCGCAAAGTGTGTGGTCTTACTCGCGTTGCTTGTTTCGACGATGGCCGTGCGAAACAGTGTCGCTGCGGCGCCGCATGTCCTAGGTAGGCGCCGTTTTCGTCAGAGGGGTCGTTTCGAAGGGCCGGCGGGTTTCCTTCTCCCCTCCGCCGGCCCTTCATTTCTAGCCCGATCGACCGACGCCGGTTTGCCTCCGACATGGCCCAGATGTGTCATGGGAGCGCCGCTACCGTGGCGCGCCGCGAGTCGCATCGCCCAGTCGGCTCGCGCCGGGGGGCGGCCTCCGGGCCGCCCCTTCTTGTCGCGTTCGAGGCCCGTATCCGAGGAGCGGGGCGAGACGTTGAACGGATGTCGGCACCGGGCTTTCTAGGGGCCAACGGCGCCGCCGCGGGGAGCGGCTTCAGGTCCGGATCACTGGGCGAAGAATGCCGGGCCTGAACCCCGCAGACCTTGTAAGGCTCTCTTGTGGGATGAACCACTCGGGTGGTTTGCATGCCCGACCCGGCATCGACAGCGGTGGCCGTTCCGATCACCGTAACGTTCACGGACGCGCTCGGCGGCACCGGGACGTTCGACGGCACGATGATGATTCAGCGCGTCGTGAAGAGCGGCGGCGGACTCGCCGCCGTCGGGACGGTCACGGGCACCGCTACCGACTCGACCGGCGCAGGTGTCGGCACGGTCACGAACCGGGCCGTCACCGTGCCGCTCCAGGCAACGCGGACGTGCGACATCCTGCACCTGACGCTCGGGCCGCTGGATCTGACCCTGCTTGGGCTCGTCGTGCACCTCGACCAGGTGGTGCTCGACATCACCGCGGAGCAGGCCCCGGGAATCTCCTGGGCAACCTGCTGTGCGCGTCGCCGGCGCGCTCGATCCGCCCACGGGCGGCGGCGGCCTCGGTGGCCTGCTGAACGGCATCGTCGCACTGCTGAATCAGATCCTCGGCGCGCTCGGCTAAGGCCGAACCGTCCAGGTTTTTCGAGGGGCCGCGCCGCGGCCCCTCACGTTTCGTGGCGGAGCGCGTCGAGGTGGGCCGTGTAGGACTCGAACCTACGACCTTGGGATTAAAAGTCCCCTGCTCTACCAGCTGAGCTAACGGCCCCGCGAGCGAGTGTAGCCCTGCACTCCGCGGGCTATTCTGGCCCGACCTGGCCCCCATCGACTAGTGGCCCAGGTCGCCACCCTTTCAAGGTGGTAGCGCGGGTTCGAATCCCGCTGGGGGCATTTGCACGCTTCCGCCTCCGCGGGGTACCGGAGGAAAGCCGGTGGCCGGGCGGCGGGAGACAGAGCGGACGCGCGAGTTGAGGCTCCTTCGGCGGTTGCCGCTCTACACAAGCGGTCTGCTCATCACGCTGGCCATCGTTCGACGCTTCCGCTGCGTGTTGCAGTTCCCGTTCAGCCGGAAGCGCAGGACGATCACGCGAGCACCCCGTGATGACTGCGATCGCTCGGACGGGCTAGCGCTACCCGCGCGTCAGAAGGCGCTTCCCTGCCGCAATCGCCGTGACAACAGCGCCGGTCAGCAGGCCAAGGACGTTTGTTGTGGTGCACGTTCGGCAGACGTTGCAGCACGCGGGCGCAACCGGAGCGTAGTCGGCTGCGCGGTTCACTACCGGAAGCGCTCGCATGGTCACGCGATCAAGCACATACGATTTTAGGCGCCGAACGGGACGGGGATCCGACCCAGGGGAGGCATCAGGGACGCCGAGGACGGCGGACGGCCCTCGC
>DASTHC010000089.1:0-26583 GCA_035718485.1 Gaiellaceae bacterium | reverse complement strand
TCGCACGCGGAGCGCGCGCCGTCATCTGCCTCGCGCTCCCGCCTGACGAGTTCGAGCGCAACTCGGTCGGGGGGCGCGAGCCCGACTGGACGGGCCGCTTCAGGTCGCTGCTCGGCCGGGCGGAGGTGCGCAACCTCCCCGACCCGCCGTCGGGCGACGAGCTCTACGCGAAGACGAACCGCTGGATCGTCGAGACGGCGCGCTCGCTCGACGACTCCGGACCGCACGCGATCCTCGTCTGGAACGGGAAGGAGGGCGACGGGCCGGGCGGGACGGACGACTTCGTCGGCCTGCTCGGGCTCAGCGGCCCCGCGCCCAACGTCCGCGTCATCGACCCGACGCCGCGCGTCTACGAGGCGCGGCAGGCCGCGGACGGGCCGAAGCGCCTGCTCGCGCTCGACGGTGGAGGGATCAGGGGCGTGCTGACGCTCGCGATCCTTCGCTCGCTCGAGGAGCATCTGCGGGAGCGCCACGGCGACGACCTCGTGCTCTCCGACTACTTCGACTACATCGCCGGAACGAGCACTGGAGCGATCATCGCGACCGCGCTCGCGCTCGGACGACCGGTGAGCGACGTGCAGGAGATGTACCGAAACCTCGGCGGGAAGATCTTCTCGAAGCGTCTCCTGCCGCTTCGGCTGCGATCGATCTACCGCGACGGGCCGCTCGCACGTGAGCTCGAGTCGTTCTTCGGCGCCGACCGGACGCTCGGCGATCCCGAGCTTCGGTCGCTCCTGCTCCTCGTCCTCCACAGCACCGGAACGGATTCGCCGTGGCCCGTGAGCAACTCCACGCGCGGGAAGTACAACCGCGCGGACCGGTACCTCAAGACGCCGCCCGACCGGAACCTCGACCTGCCGCTCTCGCCGCTCGTCCGCGCGAGCGCCGCTGCGCCGGTGTTCTTCCCACCGCAGGAGCTCGTGATCGGCGCGAACACCTTCGTGTTCCAGGACGGTGGGATCACGCCGTACAACAACCCGGCGCTGATCCTGTTCCTGATGGCGACGCTCCCTGAGTACGGGCTGGAGTGGCCGACCGGCGCCGACCGGCTCCTCCTCGTCTCGGTCGGGACCGGGTCGTCCGCCGCCGTGCACCCGAACCTGCTCGCGCGCGAGGTCAACCTCGCCTTCAACGCGAAGAACCTGTCGGCCGTCTTCATGAACGGCGCGTCGACCGTGCAGGACATGCTGTGTCGGTCGCTCGGCAAGACGAGCGCCGGCCCTGAGGTCGACCGCGAGTTCGGCAGCCGCGTCGGCGCGGCCGGTGTCGGCGGCCAGAGCCTGTTCACGTACGTGCGGTACAACGCCGACCTCTCGGACGCCGCACTTGCGGCTCAGGGCTTCGCGGACGCGGGCTTCCGGCGTTCGCTGCGGAAGCTGGACTCGGTCGACCGCATCCCCGACCTCGAGGCGCTCGGCGTGAAGATCGGCGAGGCCGCCGACTTCGATCACGACCTCGCGGGGTTCACTCCGGACGGCGGCCGCGGCGCGTGAATCAGGGGTGGAGGCCGGCGCGCCTCAACGCTTGCCCCGCCATCCTCTGAACGTACGGGTTCGTGTCGTTTCTCGCGAGCCATCCCAGGTCGCGTTCGTATTCCGGAACGAGGGCCGGGAACCCTCGTAGGACCTCGGCCGCGCGGTAGCGAACCCGCGAGCGGGTGTCGTTCAGGAGCGCTCGGAGCGACGACTGCACGCGCGGATCGCCACGCGGCGCCTCCGACGTCCGAAGGTGGGCGGCGAGTGCGATCGCCGCGCCGACGCGCTCGGCGGGCATGCGCGAGGCCGCGAACTCGAGCACCGCGTCCAGGTCGAGCAGGCTCCCTAGCGCCGCTATGTCGGCGGCCGCCGCGATCCTGTCGTCGACGCCGGCGGTGTAGAACCGTGCCGCGACGCTGCGGAATTCGTCCCCGGTCGTCGCGCGTGGTATGGGCGCTGAGGTCGCAGCGACGACGCGTTCTGCGAGGAACTCGAGCAGCTCCTCGACGTCCCGCTCCCAGGTCTCCTCGCGCGCGCTGCGCGCCTGTATTGCAGGGAGGTCCTCGAGCTGGGTGGGCAGGGCGTCCGCCGGTGGCATCTCCGCCTTGCCGACGAGCAGCGGTAGGACCGTCTTCGCTCGCTCGAGCGCGACCTCGAGCTCGCGCCGGACCCAGTCGTCCGGCTGATCGATCCGGCGTCGACCCCACTCGTCGTGCGCGAAGAGCCAGTCGTTCCCGATGACGACGACGACGAAGTCTGCCGCCGCGACTGCGGTCTCGAGCACGTTCTGCCACTCCTCGCCCCACGCCGTCGACGACGAGTCCATGAACACACTCTCTGGTCCGAACCGATCCCGCATCGCGTCGTAGAGCCGACTGGTCGTGGCCGCGGAGTCCGCGCGGCGGTAGGAGAGGAAGATCGGGCGCGACTCGAGGGGACGTGCCGGATGCGGGGCCGGGGGCGTCTCCGTCACCCGTCCTGCTGCTCGTCGGGATCGTAGGAGCTCGCGATCTCCTCAGTGTCCTCGTCCGCAGCTTCGTCGCCCGCCTGCTTGAGCACGTCGTAGCGCGCGAGCAGCTCCTCGATCGCTGCCTCGACGTCCGCGAGCTCGACGGCATGCTCTTCGAGCTGCGCCGTCGGAGGCTCCGCGGGGACGCCCTCCGCTCCTTCCTCGGCGAAGATCTCGTCGTCGGACACGACACTCTCCCCGTGACCCGGGCCGCGGAGCTGCACGTGCCATGGCTCCCAGCTCATCGGGCGGACGAGCCCAGGCGACGCAGCGTCGAGCCCCGCGCCGCCCGTCGTGTCGGCCGCGCCGCGCCAGTCCTTGAACCGGTGGCGCGACCGTCCGGGCGGCGCGACCCACTTGCGCGCGGCCGCCTCGCTCCCGTACTTCTTGACGGCCGCCTTGAAGAGCATCGTCTGGTACCAGTCGGGCCGGTACCCGCTGTTCAGGTGGCCTTTCCACGCACCTCGCGAGCGCTGAGCGAGGATCGCTTTCGCGAGCGGGCCTGCAACCCAGATCCCGTCGATCGCGATCACGCCCGGCTCCCACGGCACGCCGTTGAGGACGGGGCGAGCGTCGAGGACGCGCTCGTCAACGCCGAGCGCTTTCCACGTCGCCTCGCCGACGACGCCGTCGGGTTCCAGTCCGGCGTCGCGTTGGAACCGCTTGACCGCACGCACGGCCGCGTTCCCGTACGTCCGAAGGTCGGGCCGGATGCGCGACGCAAGCTCCACGTCGCCGCGCTCCGTCAGCTCCCGGACGAGCGCGCTCTTCATCCGCGCGACGTCGGGATGGGTCTGGCCCGGGCGTAGCAGCGCTACCGCCATCTCGTCACCTCCTGGTTGCGGTCCTCACTCTAGGAATCACCGCGCGCCCGCGCTACGCTCGCGCCGCACGCTGCGGCAGCTTCGACCTAGGAGGCCTGGATGGGAAGCATCCCGCGCAGCGTCGGCGGCAGGTTCGCTCTCGAGCTCGACGGAGCGGCGGCAGGGTTTGTGAAGTCGGTCGAGGGCGGCGACATCAGCGCAGACGTCGTTGCCGAGCCCGTGGGACAGCAACCGTTCGCCAAGAAGCACATCGGCAATGTGAAGTACGAGGAATTCACGCTCGGCATGGAACTCGGGATGTCCGCCGACGTGTACGAATGGATCGCCGGGTCGTGGGCGGGGACCTCGACTCGGCGCAACGGCGCGATCGTCGAAGCCGACGCGAATCTCGAAGTGAAGATGCGGCGCGAGTTTCGCGATGCGCTCGTCACGGAGACGACCGTTCCCGCGCTCGACGCGTCCGCGAAGTCGCCTGCCGAGCTCACCGTCAGGGTCGCACCGGACTCGATCACGCGCACGAAGGGAAGCGGGAAGCTCGCTCGTGCGGCGGCGAAGCAGAAGCAGTGGCTCGTGGCGAACTTCCGCTTGGAGCTCGGCGACCTCGACGCCAAGACGGTCAGCAAGATCGACGCGTTCACGGTGAAGCAGACCGTGGCGGCCGACGGCCTCGGCGCGAGGCGCGACCACCGGCGCGAACCGGGGACGATCGAGTTTCCGAACCTCCGCGTCACGCTCGCCGAGAGCGGCGCGCAGACGTGGAACGACTGGTTCGACGACTTCGTCGTCAAGGGCAACAACGGCGACGACCGCGAGAAGAACGGCTCGATCGTCTTCCTCGACCCGTCGCTGAAGCAGGAGCTCGGCCGGGTCGACTTGAAGAACGTCGGGATCTTCGCGCTTCGGCGGCCGTCGCCTGCGGGCGACCGGGTCGCGCGCGTGACCGCGGAGCTGTACGTCGAGTCGATGGAGCTGAATTGGAAGAGCTTCTCGAAGTAGCCGGTCGCCTAGTCAGCCGATGAGGCGGTCCCGGTGAGGCGACGCGCTCCGCGCGTCTTCGTCAGCTACCGGCGCGAAGACGCGAGCGGCCACGCGGGTCGTCTCTACGACGTGCTCGCCGAGCGCTTCGGCGACGGGAACGTGTTCATGGACGTCGACACGATCGAGGTCGGCGCCGACTTCACCGAGGCGATCACCCGGGCGGTCACGTCGTGCGATGCGCTGATCGCCTTGATCGGCCGCGACTGGGCGACGGTGACCGACGACACGGGGCGCAGGCGGATCGAGGATCCCGAAGACTTCGTGCGCCTCGAGCTGGAGACCGCGCTCGAGCGCGAGATCGCTGTGCTCCCGGTCTGCGTCCGCGGCGCGCCGTTTCCGACGGAGGCGGACTTGCCTGCCTCCCTCGCACCTCTGGCGCGACGCCAAGGGGCGGACCTGCGCGACACGGCGTGGCGCGACGACGTGCAGAAGCTGATCGGTCGGCTCGAGAGCATCGTTCGCCCGGACGAGGTGCGGCGGCGGCCCTGGTGGCGCTCGCGGCGAGGGGTCGCGGCCGGCGTCGCCGTGGCAGTCCTCGTTGCCGCAGCGGCTGTCGCGGTCGTTCTCCTTCTCGGCGACGGTGCGGGGGTGCGCGGGAGCGCGTTCCCGAACGGCGCCGAGCGGCAGCTGCTCGCGGTCGTGCCCGCGATCACGCGCCCGACGTGCCAGCGGATCGACTGGGGCGACGAGGCCGCGACGGCGGCCCTCTCGTGCTCGGCCGCGGGGACCGCCGCCGACTACTACCTGTTCGACAGCGAGCAGGTTCGCGACGCGTGGTACGCACGCACGCGCGACGAGGTCGGCGTCGAGCCTCTGAGCGGAAGCTGCACCCCGAAGGCGTTCGGCGGCGAGGCCACCTTCGACGCCGGCGGTGCGCGAGGCCGGTACGTCTGCTGGCGCGAGGGGCAGGAGCCGCTGATGGCCTGGACGCAGGGTGCGAACGCGGTCGGCGCGAGGGCGAACAACTGGAAGCGCGGAGGCGAGGCGGGCGCGGCCAGCCTGCTCAGACAGTGGCGGTGCTGCCTGCGTCCTGCGTCGTAGCCGCTAGAGCGGCCGCAGCAGCCCGCGCCCAGCGAACCCGACCGTCCGGTCGAGCGTGCGGAGAAACGACCGTTGCAGCTGCGGCGAGCCGCGAAGCGCCCACAGCGTCTCGCCGTTCACCCAGGCTGCCTCGCGCGCCTGCTCGACCTTCCACATCGCCAGCACGTCGTCCAGCCGGCCGAACGTCGTGTCGACCGTGGCGAGGTGCCCGGTGACGAGTGCCGGTTTCACGCGCGCCTCGGTTTCCGCGAGCAGCGCGTTCACGCGGCGGAAGTCGCGCCGCTCGGGAGACGCGCGGCGCGGCTGGAGGTCGAGCTCCGCCCAGGTCTGGACGAGCGCGACGGGGAGGTCGCGGTTGATGTGCGCGTTCATCCCCGCAAGCGCGAACTGCAGCGGGAGGATCCCGCGCCGGCGACGGGCCTCGACGAGCGGCGCCCACGCGCGCACTGCGGCGCCGTTCCCGCTCCGGAGCGCGTCGAGCGCGTCGAAGTAGAGGTTCGCAAAGGAGACGTCGAGCGCGTGCAGGAAGCGCTCGTTCTCGAACTCGCGCTCCCCGGCCGCACCCGCGACCGCCTCCGTCACGGCGAGGTACAGGCGTGTGAACGCGGAGATGCCGTCCGCGGGCTGGAGCTCGCGGACGATCGCCTTCATGCGGCGGATGACGTCCTCGATCCGGCGCGGACGCCGAGCGGCCATCAACCTTCCCGCCGGAAGCCGGGGATCCAGAGGTCTGGGTCGGCGTGCGCCTCGCAGCGCCGCATTCCACGCGCATCCGGGTCTTCGGGGCTCGCGAGGCAGAGCCACGGGCCGGGCTCCGACGGGTCCTCGTAACGGCTCTGCTTCGAGGGCGCGCCGGGCGCGCGCGAGGCGTCGCAGTAGGAGCCGGCGAGGATGCACTTCTGCGTGCCCCAGCGCCCACCGAACGCGTTCCAGAACGCCGGCTCCCCGTCGCGGGTGAGGGGCAGCCGCCGGACGCAGGCGCCGCAGTCGTCGTTCCGCGACCAGCGGATGCGCCCGTCGTGCGCAGCCTCGGAGACCCCCGCGCCGAAGAGCGTCCGGATCTGCTTGCAGAGCCGTCGGCACGCGTTCGGGTACGACGCGTGGCTGTTGTTCGCGACGAACACGAGCGGTCGAAGCACGGGGCGACCCCATCCGCGCCACAGCCGAACCAGTGTGGGCTGCCACGCGTAGGAGACCACGAACTCGTGCTGCGCGTACCGAACGGCAACCGGCGCCCAGCGGCGGCCGCCGTACGTCGTGCACGGTGGCCCGAATTCCTCGCACGGCGCGAGCACCACCGTCACGCCTTCCCAGTCACTCGGGTGCTCGTGGCAGGTCAGCCCCGGGAGCTGGAAGCCGGGCGCGCAGAACACCCCGGACGCGACGGGATTCGGGTTCCTGGTGAAGTACCACCAGTAGTCGACGTAGACCCGGTTCCTGGCGGGGACCACCCGGTAGTAGATCGCGCTCGTCGGCCCTCCTCCGCGCGGCCCGACCACGTCTTCGACATGGAGGTAGTCCGCGCCGAGGTCGACGTCCGACTCCCGCTCGAGCACCTTGCACGGCTCGCCGCCCAGAGCGGTGCGACAGGCCTGGATGAGCCGTTCCGAGATCGCTGTCCCGATGTTGAGGGGGAACCGCGGCTCGCTCGAGTTGAAGAGCAGGACCGGGCGCACGCGCCGCGCCAGCTCGGCCTGCGCCTGGTCCTCCTCGGTCACGATGGGAGCTGCGCGCGGCGGAGACTCGGAGTGCGCGACGCGAGGCGTGAGGACGACGAACAGCGAGAGCGCGAGGAGCCCGGCGATCAGGCCGATCCAGGGCGGGGGCTCGCCGCGGTAGCCGAGGAAATGCGCTCGGGCGACATGGATCACGAGCCAGAGCAGCGGCAGCCCGAACAGCAGTAGCAGCGCGAGGGCCCCGTGGGCGAGTGCGACCGGGAACGCCACGACCGCGACCACCGCCCAGAGCAGCGACCGCTGGACCGAGATGAGCGGGATCCCGAGCAGATGGCAGAGCGCGCGGCCGAGCAGCCAGACGACGGCGGTCGTGATCACCACTGCGTACAGCACCTGCCCCCAGAGCGAGCGGTTGGCGACGTTGAGCAGGATCAGGACGAGGAGCCCGAAGACGATCAAGAGCGGCGCTCCGAGATAGCCGGCCCAGCGACGCCGGCTGATCGACTTCGCCAGCCCGACGATCCACGAACGCAGCTCGTGAAGGCGCCGCCTCATGGCCGAGGCGGCGCTCCGAGATCCGACCCCGGGTTGCGTGAAGCGCTTTGCCGCAGCGACGTGATGCTCCGCATCGAGCCTCCGTTGTCGCTCGGCGGATGATGTGGCGTCGTCCGAGGGACGTCAAGGCTTCCGTCTTGACAAACCCCAGGCCGCCGACGAAGCTCGGGCGGCAACGAGCGGGGGGTGACGCTGAGCAACGCGCACGTCCAATCCGTTGCTGCGGCGACACCCGGGGAGCACCCACCGCTCCACCCTGCCCGCAGCTCGGCCATCTTCGAACCACTCCGGTTCCGCAACCTCGAGGTCAAGAACCGCATCTTCCGCTCGAGCGTCGCCGGCCGCTTCGACAACTACGACGGCTCGGGGACCGAGGTCCGCATCAACTGGGACCTGAAGTTCGCGCGCGGGGGAGTGGGCACGATCATCTCCTCGAACGCGCCGATCGACGCGCGCGGCCACATCATCCCAGGCTACGCGTACATCGACTCGGACGAGACGATTCCCTTCTGGCGCGAGCTCGGCCGGCGCATACACGAGCTCGACTGCAAGTACGTCGTCCAGCTGGTCTTCGCCGGGCGCGAGCGGATGATGACCGGCGTACAGCGCTGGCCCGCCTGGAGCTCGAGCAACCGCGCGGAGCCGATCAACGGCTTCCCTGCGACGAAGATGACCGTGCCCGAGATCCAGTCGGTCGTGCGGTCGTTCGCCGGCGCAGCACGCCGCGCGCGCGAGGCGGGCCTCGACGGGGTCGAGCTCGCCGGCGCGAACGGAATGCTCTTCACGCAGTTCCTCTCGTCCGCGATCAACGACCGGGACGACGACTACGGCGGCTCGCTCGAGAACCGCGCGCGCTTCTCGCTCGAGGTCGTGCGCGCGATCCGCGCCGAGGTCGGCGACGACTTCTTCCTCGGCTTCAAGATCTCGCCGCGAGAGCACATGCGGGAGCTGCTCCCGTGGCTGCGACCCGGCAACAGCCTCGAGGAGTCGCTCCAGGTCTGCCGCTGGCTCGAGAAAGCGGGAGTCGACATGCTCCACATCTCGACCGGCGGCGGATTCCCGCACCCGCGCAACCCCGCCGGCCGCTTCCCGGCCCGAGAGATGGTCAAGACCTACGACGCGCTGATCTCCGACGGCCGGCACGTGCTCCGGAACTTCCTGATCTTCAGCACCTGGCCGTTCTCCGCCGGCTTCGGGTGGTGGTGGCAGCGTCCGACGCGTGCGTTCGGCGGCTACGAGGGGATCAACCTCGCGGATTCGCGCGCGGTGAAGCAGGCCGTGAGCATCCCCGTACTCTGCACCGGCGGCTTCCAGACGGCGTCGGTGATCGCGGAGGCGATCTCGAGTGGGGGGTGCGACGGCGTCACGATCGCCCGGCCGCTCGTGGCGAACCCGGACCTCGTCCGCCACTTCGAGGCCGGCCGCGACACCGCGCCGCGCCCGTGCACCTACTGCAACAAGTGCCTGTTCAACTTCGTCGAGAACCCGCTCGGCTGTTATGAGGAGGCACGCTTCGACTCACGCGAGGAGATGCTCGAGCAGATCTTCTCCGTCTACGGCGAGCCGTCGTTCCTGGCCCACGACACCCCGGTGGAGGTCGCGTGATCGACAACGACGTCATCTTCGAGCCGCTCGAGTTCCGGAACCTGACGGTCAAGAACCGGCTCTTCCGCTCGAGCCTCTCCGGGCGGTTCGACAACTACGACGGGTCCGGGACCGAGATCCGAATCAACTGGGACGTCAAGTTCGCGAAGGGCGGGATCGGCGCGATCATCTCGTCGAACACGCCGGTGCACCCGCGCGGGCTGATCGTGCCGAACTACTCGCACATCGACCGCGACGAGCTGATCCCGTTCTACCGGGAGCTCGTCAGCCGCGTCCACGAGCACGACTGCCGCTACATCATCCAGATCGCGTTCTCGGGACGTCAGCGCGACGTTCCGGGCATCCAGTACGCCAAGGGGCTTTCCTCGACCGACAAACGCGAGCCGCTGCACGGGTTCGAGTGCGAGCGGATGACGCAGGCGCAGATCGACGAGATCGTCGACGCGTTCGCACAGGGCGCGCGCCGTGCGCGGGAGGCCGGCGCCGACGGGGTGGAGGTCCACGGCTGCAACGGCTACCTGATCACGCAGTTCCTCTCGTCGGCGATCAACGACCGGGACGACGAGTACGGCGGGTCGCTCGAGAACCGGGCTCGGTTTGCGCTCGAGGTCGTTCGCGCGATCAGGCGCGAGGTGGGCGACGACTACCACGTGCAGTTCAAGATCAGCCCGCGCGAGCACATGCGCGACATCTATCCGTGGATGGGCGACGGGAACACGCTCGAGGAGTCCGTGCAGGTCTGCAAGTGGCTCGAGGAGGCGGGCGTCGACGGCTTCCACGTCTCGACCGGAGGCGCGTTCCCGCACCCGCGGAACCCGCCGGGCAAGATGCCGCTCGCGGACCTCGCGAGGACGTACGACAGCATGGTCTCGAGCGGGCGCCATGCGTTCCGGAACCTCGTCGCGTTCCGCGTGCCGCCGCTCAAGTGGACGATGCAGAAGTGGTGGGAGCGGCCGCTCCACGGGAAGTACGAGGGCCAGACGCTGCCGGACGCCGCCGCGGTCAAGCGCGCCGTCGACGTGCCGGTCCTCTGCGCCGGCGGTTTCCAGACGGCGTCGGTGATCCGAAGCGCGATCGAGTCCGGCGACGTGGACGGCGTCACGATGGCGCGGACGGTGCTCGCCAACCCGGACCTGCCGAAGCTGTTCGCCGAGGGCCTCGACCGCGCTCCGCGACCGTGCACGTATTGCAACAAGTGCCTCGTGAACTTCGTCGAGAACCCGCTCGGGTGCTACGACGAGAGCCGCTTCGAGTCGCGCGAGCAGATGATCGAGGAGATCATGACCGTGTACGACCTGCCGGCCTACAAGGAGCAGGGCGCACCCGCGAGAACGGCGACGCGATGAGCGAGGCCGCCGACCCGATCTTCGAGCCGCTCCGGTTCCGGAACCTCACGGTCAAGAACCGGATCTTCCGCTCGAACGTCTCCGGGCGGTTCGACCTCTACGACGGGACCGGGACCGAGACGCGGATCAACTGGGAGCTGAAGTTCGCGCGCGGCGGGGTCGGCGCGATCATCTCCTCGTGGACGGGTGTGCACCCGCGCGGCAGGATCGTCCCGAACTACGCGACGATCGAGCGCGACGACCAGATCCCGTTCTGGCGCGAGCTCGGCGAGCGGGTCCACGAGCACGACTGCCGCTTCATCGTGCAGCTCGCGCACGCGGGACGGCAGCGCGACATCCCCGGCTTCGAGCACGACCTCGAGCCGGGGCTCTCGTCGACGGACCGCTCCGACGCACTGCACGGCTTCCGCTGCCGGAAGGCGACGAAGGCCGAGATCCGCGAGCTGCAGGAGGCGTTCGCGCAGGGTGCGAGGCGCGCGCGCGAGGCCGGGCTGGACGGCGTCGAGATCCACGGCGCGAACGGCTACGTCTTCACGCAGTTCCTCTCGTCCGCGATCAACGAGCGCGAGGACGAGTACGGCGGCTCGCTCGAGAACCGCGCACGCCTGCTGGTCGAGACCGTGGAGGCGATCCGGCGCGAGGTCGGCGACGACTTCCACCTCCAGGTGAAGATCAGCGCGACCGAGCTGGGGAACGCGCTGATGCCGTGGGCGAAGAAGGGCAACACGATCGAGGACTCCGTCCAGGTCGCGAAGTGGCTCGAGGCGGCGGGTGCTGACGCGATCCACGTTTCGCGCGGAAACACGTTCCCGCATCCCGATAACCCCGCGGGCACGTTCTCGGCGAAGGACGTCGTCGCGACGTACGACACGATGCTCTCGAGCGGCTCGAAGACGTTCCGCAACTACGTCCTCTTCCGCACGTGGCCGGTCTACAAGGTCTTCGAGTGGCGCGCGAGCCGGACGACCGAGCAGCTGGAAGCGGCGAGCCTCGACGACGCCCGCCGGATCAAGGAGTCAGTGTCGATCCCCGTCGTCGTGACCGGCGGCTTCCAGCGCGCGTCGCTTATCCGCGACGCGATCGAGCGCGGGAGCTGCGACGCGGTCGCGATCGGGCGAGGGCTGATCGCCAACAACGACCTCGTGCGCATGTTCGCCGACGGGCGCGACGAGGCGCCGCGCCCCTGCACGTACTGCAACAAGTGCCTGTACGCGGTGCTCGAGAGCCCGCTCGGATGCTACGACGAGCGCCGGTACGACTCGCGCGAGGAGATGGTCGCGGAGATCATGTCGGTCTTCGCGAAGGACCCTGCCCGGGTGGCCGCGTGAGCGCGACGGGCATCGTCCGCGATCACGGGTTCCGTGTGCACCTGCCGTTGCCGAAGGCGGAGCGAGCCGGGATCGGCGTCTGCTTCTCGGGCGGCGGCTACCGCGCGTCGCTCTTCCACGCCGGCGCCGTGCGGCGGCTGAACGAGGTCGGGGTGCTCTCGCGCGCCGACACGATCACGTCGGTCTCCGGCGGAAGCATCATGACGGCGCAGCTGGCGACGTACCGGCGCAAGCTCGGCAACGCGTGGCCCGAGCCCGGGAAGCCGGCGCCGAACTTCGACGAGGGCTTCGCCGAGCCGCTCAGGCGCTTCACGCAAACGAACATCCGCACGCGCGCCGTGCTCGGGCGGCTGCTCCCGAAGAACTGGTTCCGCCGCAACGTCGACTCGGACGCGCTCGCGCGCCGGTACGCGGACGGTCCGGGCCCCGGGCCGCTCGGCGATCTTCCCGAGCACCCACGCTTCGTGTTCGTCGCGACCGACATCACGAACCGCACGCAGTGGGTCTTCGACGCGGGGCGGCGCCTGATGGGTCGCGACGGCCGCACGTGGCCCGCCGCCGACTGGCCGCTCGCACGCGCGACGGCCGCGTCCTCGTGCCTCCCCGGCGTGTTCACGACGATGCGCGTGGAGCTCGACGGCGAGTCGGTCGAGCTGACCGACGGAGGGATCTACGACAACCTCGGCCTCGAGCCCCTCTGGCGGGACCACGCCGTCGTGCTCGTCTCGGATGCGGCGCCGTCGTTCACGCCTCACCCCGAGATGGCCGCGGCCGTGTGGAGCAACCTCCGCTACGTCGTGACGCTGCTCGAGCAGGCGACGGACGTCCGCAAGCGCTGGCTGATCGGGAACTTCGTGCTCGGCGAGCTCCAGGGCGCGTACTGGGGGATCGGGAGCTTCCCGTCGAGCTACGGCTCCGAGGCCGGGTACCCGGACGACCTGATCCAGGACGTGATCTCGCAGGTGCGGATCGACCTCGACGAGTTCTCCGACGCCGAGATCGCGGTGCTCGAGAATCACGGCTACTTCATGGCCGACGTCGCGCTCGCGCGCCACGCGTCCGACCTGATCGGGGACGCGCCGCCGGCGCCTCGCCCGCCGCACCCGGAGTGGCTCGACGAGCAGAAGGTCCGCTCGGCGCTCGCCGAGAGTCAAAAGACGAAGCTCTTCGCCCGCGGCTGGTGAGCTCCGCGACAGAGCACTTCGACGCCGTCGTCGTCGGCTCGGGCTTCGGGGGCTCGGTGACGGCGTACCGGCTCGCCGAAGGCGGCCTCCGGGTCTGCCTGCTCGAGCGTGGCAAGCCGTATCCGCCCGGATCGTTCGCGCGCACGCCCTACGACATGGCGCGGAACTTCTGGGACCCGAGCGAGGGCAAGCACGGGATGTTCGACCTCTGGACGTTCAAGGGGCTCGAGGCGCTCGTCTCCAGCGGGCTCGGCGGCGGCTCGCTGATCTACGCGAACGTGCTCATCCGCAAGGACCCCGAGTGGTTCGTGAACGAGGAGGGCGAGGACTGGCCGGTGACGCGCGCCGACCTCGATCCGCACTACGACCGCGTCGAGCCGATGCTCGCACCGCAGCGCTACCCCTTCGACGTGGAGCCGTACGCGTCGACGCCGAAGACGAGCGCGATGCGGTACGCGTCGGACCAGCTCGGCCTCGACTGGAACCTCCCGGACCTCGCGGTCACGTTCGGCAATCCGGGGCAGCAGCCGCGGCCCGGCGACCAGATCGTCGACGGCGACAACCTCCACGGCCTGCCGCGCTTCACGTGCCGTCTCTGCGGCGAGTGCGACATCGGCTGCAACTACGGCAGCAAGAACACGCTCGACTACAACTACCTGAGCGCGTTCGTGCGCCAGGGCGGCGAGATCAGGACGCGCTCCGAGGTGCGCACCTTCGCGCCGACCGACGGCGGAGGGTTCGTCGTCCGCTACGTCACGCACGAGCCGGAGCGGGAGGGCGAGCGGACGGACACGTCGGCGCTGCCGGTGCAAACGATGACGTGCGCGAGGCTCGTGCTCTCTGCCGGCGCGTTCGGAACGCCGTACCTGCTGCTGCGCAACGCCGACGCGTTCCCCGGGATGTCACGGACTGCGCTCGGCACGCGCTTCTGCGGCAACGGCGACAAGCTCGCCTTCCTGACGAAGAGCGTGCGCACGGATCGCGGCCGGCGGGCCGGCCACGCGTTCGAGCCGAGCATCGGCCCGGTGATCACGAGCCGGATCCGCTACCCGGGCGAGAACGGGCGCGGGTTCTACATCGAAGACGGCGGTTACCCGCACTTCGCGAGCTGGCTCCTCGAGATGACGGACGTGCACAGCCGCCCCGTCCGCGCGCTGAAGTTCGTCTGGCGCTGGGGCAGGAACAAGCTCGGACACGAGCCGGAGAGCAACTACAGCGCCGAGCTCGCGGAGCTGCTCGGCGCGTGCGTCAAGTCGTCCGGGACGCTCCCGCTGCTCGGAATGGGGCGCGACACGCCCGACGGCGTGATGCGCCTGCGCGACCAGTACCTGGAGGTCGACTGGACGACGAAGACGTCGCGCGCGTACTTCGACTCGGTCAAGGCGGCGATGGAGGAGCTCGCACGCGTGCTCGGCGCACGCTTCACCGACTCGCCGCTCTGGTATCTCCGGCGCGTGATCACGGTCCACCCGCTCGGCGGCGCGCCGATGGGACGGACGCCAGAGACCGGCTTCGTCGACCCGTACGGCCAGGTCTTCGGCGTTCCGGGCCTGTCCGTCGCGGACGGATCGGTCATGCCCGGTCCCGTCGGCCCGAACCCGTCGCTGACGATCGCCGCCCTCGCCGATCGCTTTTCAGATCGGATCCTCGAACAGCACCGGAGGTGACGCAGACATGACCACGACGCTCTCGCCGCAGGAGATCGACCGCCGGATCAAGCTCGTCGACGAGCACGTGAAGGCGGAGGTCGACCAGGACCTCGATGCGATCATGCGCACGTGGGGGAAGGAGCCGTGGTTCGACGACGTCGCATGGGAGGAGAAGTCGTACGGACGCGACGCCGTGCGCGTTCACTATGACGAGCTCCTGACGTCGTTCCCCGATCTCGGCATCGAAGTGCTCGATCGGCACATCACGGACACGGCCATGATCCTCGAGGTCATGGTGACCGGGACGCACCTCGGGCCGTGGCGTGACCTTCCGCCACTCGGGCGACGGATGGAGTCCCGTGTCTGCGCCCTCTACACGTTCGACGAGGACGGCCTGCTCGAGCTCGAGCGCACGTACTACGACAAGGCGAGGGTCCTCGAACAGCTCGGCATGTACGCGGATCCTCGGACGACGACCGGCAAGGTGATCGCGTTTCTGACGCCGCCGTTCGCGATCGCTCGGGCGTTCGTGCGGAAGGTGTTGCGGCGTTCATGACGGCCGTCGCGGCGCCCGCCGAGATCCACGACCCGCCCGGTCACCAGCGCGTCGTCTTTCGCCGCTCGGCCGGTGACGCGCTCGAGGTGGACCTCTACGTCGAGCCCGGCGCCTTCGTCCGCGAGCACGTTCACCCGGCGCAAGTGGAGACGTTCGAGGGCGTCTCCGGGACGCTGATCCTCCAGGTGGACGGCCTCGACAGGTCAATCGGCCCGGGCGCCTCGATCGTCATTCCGCCCGGGACGCGGCACGGCTTCAACGGCGCGCGCGAGGCAGCGCACCTGCACGTGACCGTACGGCCAGCGCTGCAGCTCGAGCAGTACTTCCGGAGCTATGTAGGCCTCTCGCGTGACGGGCGGTTGAAGGTGCCGGCGAAGGGTCGGCCGTCGCCGCTCCTCCAGCTCGCAGTCGTGATGGACCGGTTCGCGCCGGAACTCGTGGCCCCGCGTATCCCGCTGCCGCTCCAGCGGTTCATGTGGCGCGCGCTCGCGTTCGTCGCCCGGCTGCGCGGCTACTCGTCGTCGTTTCCGGAGTACGGCGCACCGTGACGAGGATCCGCGACCTCCAGCGTCGCGCGAACGACCTCTTCCTCGCCGCCGGCGAGGCCGAGGCGCGAGGCGACACGCCGGCGGGCGTTCGCTTCTCGCCGTTCGTCCCCGAGCACGTCGACAGCGCGCTTGCGCTCGTCGACCGCTGGATCAAGCTGACGGAGGAGGGCCGCGGGAACGACGGGCTCGCAGCCGCGCTCGAGGACGCGGAACGCGAGCTCGCGGCCGACCCGGAGCGCGCGAAGCACGCGCTGATGATCTTCATCACGCACGACCCGCGGGCGGCGCGGCTGCCGGTGCCCTCGCTCGAGGAGCGCCGGCCGGACCTCGCCGCGCATGCGGTCGAGTCCAGCACCGAGTCGCTCGAGGCGGTCGGGGGAGAGCGTCAGCTCGACTGGTTCCGCGAGGACCCGCTCGCGAACCAGCATCACGAGCACTGGCATGTCGTCTATCCGGTCGGCGGCGTACCCGACGGCCGCGGCGGAGCGACGGGCAAGCACCGCCAGGGCGAGCTCTTCTTCTACATGCACCACCAGATGCTCGCGCGCTACGACGCCGAGCGCATCGCGGCGGGGCTCGGTCCTGTGAAGCCGTTCGCGACCTACACGAGCGCGATCGCGGAGGGGTACGACTCGGGCCTGCCCGACTTCCGCGCGCGGTCGGCCAACCGGCGTCTCGCGGCGGTCGACCTCGGCGGCGGCGCGTACAGCGTGCAGGACCACACGCGCCTGCGCGACCGGATCCGCCGCGTCGTCGACTCCAGCCGCTTCTCCGACGGGTCCGCGGTCGACCCCGACGCGCTCGGGTCTGCCGTCGAGCCGAGCGTGCGGCGCGGCGGGCCGACGGGTTTCGGCAACTTCCACGGCTTCGGGCACGTCCTGATCGCGCTGGCGGAGGACCCGCGGGACACCTCACGCCCGGGCGTCATGTGGACGACAGCGACGGCGATCATGGATCCCGTCTTCTACCGCTGGCATCGCCACATCGACGACCAGCTCGCACGCTGGCAGGAGAAGCAGCCGCCGCACGACTTCTCGGACGGACCGTCTGCGTCGGTGAAGCCGCCGCTGCTCGTCTTCAGCGACACCGTGCCGCAGGCAAGCCGCTCGGGCGCCGCGCTGCAGACGTGGGCGAAGCGGACGTTCGGCGGCACGAAGTGGGGGAACGCGTTCGACGGCTCGCCGCTCGTGACTCCGCGGCTCGAGACGGGCACGCGGACGCGCTCGACGCCCGCCGGCCCGCTCGAGTACCTCGACCACCGCGACTTCCTCTATGTGCTGCGGCTCGAGAACACGCGCGCGCAGCCGACGGACGTCACCGTCCGGATCTTCCTCGCGCCGACGGCCGCGGCCGACGACCGCCGGATGTGGATCGAGATGGACAAGTTCCACCACCGGCTCGCGGCGCGCGAGAAGGCCGTCGTCGCGAGGCCGGGCGGGCTCTCCTCGGTCGTGCAGAAGCCTGCGGTTCGGCCGCCGCGCCCGCGCCGCGATCCCTCGAACGACCCGCAGGCGGCCGCGAACTACTGCAACTGCGGCTGGCCGTTCCATCTGCTCGTCCCGCGCGGCACGCCGGAAGGGATGCCGTTCCGGTTGTTCGTGCTGCTGACAGATTGGAACAAGGACCAGGTCGCCGGCGACGCGCACTGCGGCTCGATGAGCTTCTGCGGCGTCCGCGACGCGTCCTACCCCGACCGTCGTCCGATGGGGTATCCGTTCGACCGCCCGCTCCCGCCGGGCACGAAGCTCGACGACGTCGTCGCGCGGCGGCGCAACATGGCAACGCGAGACCTCGCGATCACGTTCCGCGGCCGTCTCTAGTCTTGGCCGTCGGGGCTACCACCAGCGGGAACCGGGCCGTCTTCACGAATGAGGACGGCACCTGGCACGTCTGGTTGCGTCCCACGCGGAGCGCGCGAACGGGTGCGGTCGTCGGCCCGGGACACATCGGGCGCGTGGTCGCGGCCGACGGGGCGCTCGTCGTCGACGACTTCTTCCACGCCGACCCGAACCTGAACGACGGACGGAACGGCGGCCTCGGGTCGTTCGGCTGCCACATCGCGCGGAAGAACGAGCACTTCCCGAACGGCTACGTGTGGAACTACACCTGGAACCTGACGGCTCGCATGAACGCGATCTCGAACGGGTTCGGGATCTCCCGCGTCCTGGTCCTCGACGGCCCGCGGGTCGACGGGAGGGGCGTCGGGCGGCTCACCGTCGCGAGCGAGTTGTCGGACATGTACTCGTACCCGAAGCCGATCATCCTGCTCCGGCACACGTATCTCTTCTACGCGAAGCGCGTCGAGCAGCAG
The DNA here is from genome assembly GCA_035718485.1 of Gaiellaceae bacterium. Taxonomy (GTDB): domain Bacteria; phylum Actinomycetota; class Thermoleophilia; order Gaiellales; family Gaiellaceae; genus JACCTU01. The sequence goes on along the minus strand of DASTHC010000089.1, from coordinate 8,438 downwards.
ATCGACGTCGCGGCCGCGTGGGACGGCACGGGCCCCGCGCTCTTCGTCAAGGAGCCCAAGCTGACGTGCCACTCCGTCGGACCCGTCGGCGGGCCGCGGTACCGGTACTTCTCGGTCTTCTCGCCCGAGGGCGATCCCCTGATCGACGAGTTCGACATCTGGTCGCTGCCCGACCCGATGGTGCACACGAAGCAAATCCCGCAGAGGCGCCGGTGCCGGCTCGTCTTCCGCGACGAGCTCGGCGAACATCCGCTGACGGCCGTGATGATGGGCTACGGTCCGAGCGGCCGCGCCCTGTGGCACGACGGGCCGGGGCTGGATCGGTGGGCGCGCGACGCGAACGGATCCGAGCGCCTCCTGACGGACTGCAACGCGTACTGCCTTCAGGGCCCGCCCGACGCGCAGGGAAACCGGACGCTGAGCCGCAAGTGGGAGCTCGGACGCTGGGCGAGCGGCGGCGCGGGCTCCGAGCCCGACCCCGAGAAGCCGCACGCAGGCGCCGCGATGCACGCGTGGGAGGGAGGCATCGGGCCGCCGGACTGCCACTGCGCGTCGCGCGCCATGCCTGCGTTCGGCACGACCTACCAGAGCTGGGCGTGCTACTCGCTCGGCGACGGCTGGGTCGTCTGAGCGCGGCGACCTTGAAACCGGAACGAGCGAGTAGTAGACCGACAACCGAGGGAGGGAACATGGCGACAGAGGAAGAGGAGGGAGTCGACCTCGAGGCGCTGCTCGCCGCGCCGGAGGAGGCCGGCGACTACGACTGCACCGTCCCGCCGGAGTTCGCGGACGATGAGGAAGGAGTCGAGCGGCCGGCGCAGCCGCTCGAGGCGGCATGCTCGCGGCAGTACACGGCCGTGCGCCAGAGCGGGAGGCGAAGCCTCTCGCAGATCGGGCTGATCGTCATCCACTGCACGCAGAGCAACTCGGCCCGATCCTCGGCGCAGTGGTTCGAGAACACGAGGGCGCAAGGCTCCGCGCACCTCGTCCTCGACGACCGCGAGTGCTACCGGACGCTCGACAACGACGTGATCCCGTGGGGTGCGAAGGGCGCGAACACGCGCGGGTTCCACATCGAGATCGCCGGCTTCGCCGAGTGGAACCGCGACGAGTGGCTGAAGCATCGCGAGGCGCTCCGGCGCGCGGCCTACAAGGCGGCAGTCCACGCCAAGTCGTTCGGGGTCCCGATCCGCCTGCTGACACCTGCGCAGCTCAAGGCGGGCAAGAAGGGGTTCGTGACGCACGCGATGTGCACGCAGGCCTTCGGCGGGACGCACAGCGACCCCGGCAGGCAGTGCCCGACCGAGCAGCTGCTCGACTGGGCGACAGAGTTCGCGGAGCAGCTGTGACGCCGCGCGACGAGAGGAGGACGAAGTGAAGCCGACGCCCGAGCTGATCGCCGAGGCGCAGCGGGTCGTTCCGGACATGGACGAGCTCCGCGAACAACTGGACTCGGAGCCCGAGCAGGTGTTCGCGAGCGCGCTCCACCGACCGAGCGGGGCCACCGACGAAGCACGAGCCGAGGGCGCGCCACCGGAGGACGTCGAGATCGCGCTCGGCCAGCCCGTGAGGACGGCTGTCGAGCGCTCGGCCGACGGCGCACGGCGCGCGATCGACAAGATCCGGCGCGACGGGCCGGACGCGCAGCTCGATCCCGAAGAGGTCGTCGGGACCGAGGCGATCATCCTCCTGGTCGGGCGGCCGGCGCTCCTGATCCAGGAGGGCAAGTTCTTTCCGCCGCCGGAGGCGTGGGCGAAGCTCGAGGATTCGCGCGACGCGATCCAGACGATGATCCAGAGCGTCGGGAGGATCGAGGTCAAGGGGCACCCGGCGATGGACTGGATCGGCACGGGCTGGCTCGTCGCCGACGACGTCGTGATCACGAACCGCCACGTCGCGAAGGAGTTCTCCCGCCAGAGCGGGCGGAGCTGGGTCTTCGAGCCCGGGATGCGCGGCCGGATCGACTTCCACGAGGAGTTCGGGGGCGGCACCGCCGCGGAGTTCGGGCTGACGGAGGTGATCGGCGTCCACGACGACTACGACCTCGCGCTCTTCCGCGCGACGCGCCGCTCGTCGGGCAAGTCGCTGCCGCCGCCGCTCAAGCTCGTCGCGCCGCGGACGCGCCCGCGCAAGGGGCAGGAGGTGTACGTGGTCGGCTACCCCGCGTCGGACTCGCGCCGGAACGATCCGGACGAGATGCGGCGCATCTTCGACAACATCTACAACGTGAAGCGCCTCCAGCCCGGCGAGGTGAAGAGGGTCTCCGGCTCGACCTTCGAGCACGACTGCTCCACGCTCGGCGGCAACTCGGGTTCGTGTGTCATCGACCTCGAGTCGAACCGCGTCCTGGGGCTGCACTTCTCGGGGCGCTACCTCGAGGCCAACAAGGCGGTCGCGTTGTGGAAGCTCTCGAAGGACCGCCTGATCCGGAAGGCCAAGATCGAGTTCGACTGAGGCGCGGCGGCTAGGGCCGCGCGCATCTGCTGCGATTCGCCTGCACCCGCTTGAGCGACCGGCTCACGTCGCGGCTGAGCGCGACGCGCGCGCGTGAGGTGGAGTCGACGCACTGGACGACCGCGTCCAGCTTCTCGGGCGTGTCGGCCACGAGGAGCTTGCCGATGCAGTTGTTGAGCGGCCGGGCGACGACGCGGATGAACCGGAGCACGAGGCGCTTGAGCTCCCGGCCGTTCGCGGTCCCGGGCTTGATCAGCACGATGCGGCGCTCGCCGGCCGCGAGCTGCCGGCGGTTCTTCGCCACGAGCGTGCGGAGCTCGTCGAAGAGCTCTGGTGGAACTGCCTGGTTCGTCGAGAGCCGGCGGAAGATCTCCTGGAGAATCGCGGTCTGTCGCGCGGTGATCTTGCCGTTGTCGGCGAGAACCTTGTGCCAGGCGTTCACGAGCCGCTGGTCGGCGGCGCACGGGTCGGCTTTCGCCGCGGTCGCGGCGGGAAGCGCGAGCGCCGCGGCGAGGACGAGCAGGATGACGGCGCGCGGGCTCACGAGCCTCGCCGTTCGTGCAGGTAGAGGGCGCGCTCCTCGGGGGTGAGCTCGCGGCGCACCCGGGTATCCGCGAACGCGAGCAGATCGTCGAGGGAGCCGCAGATCTCGCAGGTGTAGACGCGTGCAGCGTCGCCGAAGCCGGCGGCGACCACGGCGCGTCCGCTCGGAGCGAAGTCGACGTCCATCAGGGTCGACGGCTGGCCCCAGAGCTTCAGGAGCTGCCTGCCGGTCGCGACCTCCCAGATGCGCGCGTTGCCGTCGTCGCCCGCCGTCACGACGAACCTGCCGCCGGGGCCGAAGTCCGCGTCGACGACGGCCGACGGATGCCGAAGCTCTGCGACGAGGCGGTGCGACGCGACGCTCCAGACGCGTGCGGTGTTGTCGGTGGAGGCGGTGACGAGCAGGCGTCCGTCGTCGCTGAACGCCACGGCTCGGACCGGCCGCGAGTAGCCGCGGAGCACGGCGACGGGCTCGCCGCCGGTGGTCGTCAGGCGGACTGCGGCGTCGACGCCGGTCGACGCGATGAGCTTCCCGTCCGGCGAGAACGCCACCGCGTCGACGTCGGCCCCGTGGCGGATCAGCGCGAGCTGCCGGCCGCTCCGCGCGTCCCAGACCCGGGCGGTGTCGTCGTCGCTCGCCGTCGCCACGAGCGTTCCGTCCGCCGAGAACGTGAGCGCGACGACGGGGCCGTCGTGGCGAAGCGTTGCCACCGTCGTCCCATCCGAGACGCGGAAGACGCGGGCAGTACCGTCCTTGCTCGCCGTTGCGACGAGCAGTCCGTCGCCGCTGAACGCGACGTCGTTTCCGATGTCGTCATGGGGGGCGAGCTCGCGCGTCACGCGTCCGGTGCGCGCGTCGTGCAACGACACCTGGCCGAGCGGCGCCGCGAGCGCGACGAGGCGGCCGTCCGGCGAGAAGGCGACGGTTCCCCCGGGCAGGAGTGCGGCGCGCGGTCGTCCGGTCAAGGCGTTCCAGACGCCGGCCGGAACGCCGCCCGTCCCGATCCACCGGCCGTCGGCGCTGAAGTCGGCGGTGCCGACGATCGTGTCGGGCGTGCGGAGCACGGCGCGCGGCGCACCGAGCTGCGTGTCCCAGACCTTGGCCGTGTCGTCGGCGCTGCCCGTCGCGAGGCGCGTGCCGTCGGTGCTGAACGTGACCGAGGTGAGCCATGCGCGGTGCCCGCGGTAGTCGGAGAGCGGCTGCCCGTGCGCGTCCCAGACGCGTGCCGTCGCGTCGCCCGACGCAGTCGCGATCAGATCGTCGCGGCGGCTGAACGCCACCGACGTGACCGCGTCGCTGTGGCCGCGCAGCTCGAAGAGGAACGTCCCGCGGCGGCCGTCCCAGATGCGCGCCGTCGTGTCCGCGCTCGCCGTCCCGAGTCGCGTGCCGTCCGGTGAGAACGCCGCGTACGTGATGGGCTTGCCCTCGATGTGGCCACGGAGCTCGATCGGCGACCCGCCCGCGACGCGCCAGAGCCGCGCGGTGCCGTTGGTGCTGCCCGTGGCGAGGCGGCTCCCGTCGGGCGAGAGCGCGAGCGCGAGGACGAAGCCGCCCCCGGCGTCGAAGCGCTGCAGCTGCTTGCCGGTCATCGCGTCCCAGATGCGCGCGGTGCCGTCGTCGGATGCTGTCGCGACGCGGCTCCCGCTCGCGTCGAAGATCGCCCGCGTCACCCACTTGGTGTGCCCCCTCAGCACGACGAGCTGGTCGCCGGTCTGCGCGTCCCAGATCCGCGCGGTGTGGTCGAGGCCGCACGTCAGGACGCGCGCTCCGTCGCGGCTGAACTCGGCGCGCGTCACGCGCCCGCGGTGCCCCGAGAGCACGAGCAGCTGCTTGCCGGTCCGCGCGTCCCAGATGCGCGCGGTGCCGTCGCTCGAGGCGGTCAGGACGCGCTTCTCGTCGGGGCTGAAGACGGCGGAGGGGACCCAGTTGCTGTGCCCCCGGAACGTCACGAGCCGGCGCCCCGTGGCGGCGTCGGAGATGCGCGCGGTCGCGTCGCGGCTCGCCGTGAGCAGCCGCCGGCCGTCCTTGGTGAAGGCGACGCCCGCCACCCAGCCGCGGTGCGGCACCGTCGTCGAGATCACGTTCGAGAGCGAGAGCGCGCGCCTGAGCACGTTCTCGGCCTCGGCCGTCCGCTTCTGGCCGACTGCCTCGCGCGCGAGCAGCACGCTGAGCTCGGGGTCGGTTTCGAGCTGGCCTGCCGACGCGGTCGCGAGCTCTCGGGAGCGCGCGGTGTGCGCGTTCGCGATCGCGTCGTTCCGCTGGATCCACGCGAGGATCGCGAGCACGATCGTTGCGGCGAGCGCGACCGCGACCGCGGTGAGCGTGATCCGCTGGCGACGGCTCTGCGCGCGCCTGCTCGCGAGCGTGTACTCGCGCTGGAGCGGCGTCGGCTGCGGCTCGACCTGCGGCCCGACGCTGGCGAGCCGCTGCTCCGCCTCGCGCAGGTCGGAGCCGCTCAGCAGCAGGCTCTTCTCGCGGTTCCGCGCCGCCCATTCGCCCGCGCGGACGAGGAGGCGCGTGTGCGCGCGGACCCAGTCGAGATCGGTCTCGAGCGCGTCGACGAACGTGGCCATGGCATCGTCGAAGTCGTCCTCGGCGCGGAAGAAGATCCAGTTCCGCGCAGCGATCTCCGGCGGCATGGGGAGGCCGTTCGCATCGCGGTAGAGGAGCGGAACGATCCGCTTCCCGTGCTCGAGCGCGTGGAGCAGCTCTTTGCCGCACTCCTCCGACCGGAGCGAGTCCGGGCTGATGACGTACGCGAACGAGTCCGAGGCGTCGATTCCGGAGGCGATCTCACCGCGCCATTCGGCCGTCGCCGGGATGTCCTCCCAGTCGGCCCACACCTCCTTGTCACGAGCCGCGAGCGCGTCGCCGAGCCGCCGCGCGAAGTCCGCGTCCTTTCGCGAGTACGAGACGAAGACGTCCGGACGCTCAGGGTGCGTCGACCGCGGCCGCGCGGGTGCGTCCGTCGCCCGCGTCGCGCTCATCCGGCCGAGTCCGCCTCCTCACGCCGCTGTCGCTGTCGCTCCCCGTCGCCCCCGTGCCGCTCCTTCTTCTTGTCGGCCTCCTCGGCCGCGACCTTCAAGAGGTACGTGTCGACGTTCGCCTGGATCAGCTCTTCGACCCGGAGTGCGAACGCGGGATACGCCGCCGCGTGCGTCGAGCCGTTCGCGCTGTACCGCCCGCTCAGCTGGAGGAAGAGCCAGCCCTCGGTCTTCAGGAGCTCTGCGGTCCGCCGGTAGGTGCGCCAGCGGTCTCCGTAGTGGAAGAACCCCTCGATCGCGGCGCTGATCGCGACGACGAGGCCGACAACCCAAGTCGCGATCCGGACGGCGTTGTGGAGCGTGTCGTCCTGCGGGTCGAGTGTCGCGAGCGCGGGCACGAGGAGCGCGCCGATCAGCGTCGTCAGGCGAAGCGCGTAGTAGCGGTTGCGCGCACGGGCGGCCTTCGACTCGGTCCAGACGAGCTGGTCGAGCCAGCGCGAGCGGAGGAACCGCTTGCGCGCGGGGTCGAGGTCGAGATCGTCGACGAGTTGCCCGAACTCGCCCTCGAGCCAGTTCGGGTACGACGGCGGCTTCGCCACGTCTTGTCCTCCCTCCCCGCCGACGGCCGGCGGGTCTTCTGAGTATGGACCGCGGATCGGCCCACGACCAGCCGGTCCCGGCTGTACGATCGCCGTGCCCGTCGCCGCCGCATGCCGCTGACGCCAGAACGACTCGAAGAGCTGATCTTCGGGACCGAGCGGTTCCGCCGGTTCACGCAGGACTCACCCGTGATGCCGGACGTGTGGGTCGCGTACGGGATGGACCCGCGTGCGCGCCAGGACCTCCTGCTCACGCCGCACGTGCAGGCGTCTGCGCCTGAACTGGGCCATGCCCTCCGCGAGCGACTCGGCGGGCGTCAGATGCGTCAGGGCCTGCCTGACGAGCCGCGCGTCGCGTACAACGAGTCCTACGTCGCGGCGGAGCTCGACTTCGAGGAGCTCGTGAAGGTCGCGCTGCCGCTCACCCACTGGTGGCAGGAGCACGTGTGGCGGACGAAGGCGGACCTGAGCGACGCCGAGAAGCTCCGAGACCCCGCCGTCAGGAAGCGCGTCGCTGCGCAGCTCGCCGACGCCGGCGCGTCCGGGTTCGGCGGCGACGTCTCGCCCGACCTCCTGTGGTTGATGCGGGTCGTCGGCAGGATCGAGGTGGAGCGGCGCGGCCGGCGGGCGAAGACCGAGCCGACGAACGAGCAGCTCGTGGAAGCCGTGCTCGACCTCGTCGCGGTCGGCGACGTCGCGGACGCCTCGCCCGAGCCGCTGCTCTGGCGCGTCGACCGCAACCGTCCGGCGAGGGCGGCGATCTCCCGTTCGATCCTCGCGGTCAAGGCCGACGCGGCGACGAGGCTCTTCGATCTGAGCTGCCGCGAGCTGCGGTGGGCCGTGGTCGACAGCGGGATCGACGCGACGCACCCGGCCTTCCGGAAGCGCGACGAGAAGGGTCACCTCCTTCCCGAAGCGTTCGGGAAGCCGAAGCGGCGCGGCGCGCCTGCGACGAACAACACGCGCATCGTCGCAACGTACGACTTCACCAGGCTCCGGAGGCTCCTGTCGCCCGACGCGAAGGACGACGACGCGCGCCTCACCCGTGAGGAGCGGTCGCGCGTCGCCGACTTCCGCCGCGCACTGAAAGCCGGGCGCGCGATCGACTGGCTCGCGCTGGAGCCGCTGCTCCGGGTCCCGCACGAGCCCGGCGCGTACGAGCCCCCTGGGCACGAGCACGGCACGCACGTGGCCGGGATCCTGACCGCCGATTGGAAGGTCACCGACGAGGGCATGCCGAACGACCAGAACCTGATCGGGATCGCGGCGGGACTCGAGGTATACGACCTGCGCGTGCTCGACGAGAACGGCCACGGCGACGAGTTCTCGTTGATCGCGGCGCTCCAGTTCGTGCGGTACCTGAACGCGAACAAGGATCAGGTGCTGGTTCACGGCGTCAACGCGAGCCTCTCGATCCGTCACGACGTCGCGAACTACGCGTGCGGCAGGACGCCCGTCTGCGAGGAGTGCGAGCGACTCGTGGGCGCCGGCACCGTCGTCGTGGCCGCGGCGGGCAACGACGGTTACGCGCGCTACCAGACGATCGATGGCGACTCGAGCGAGGGGTATCGAAGCATCAGCATCACCGACCCGGGCAACGCGGAGAGCGTGATCACCGTCGGGGCGACGCACCGCTTCCAGCCGCATTCGTACGGCGTCTCGTACTTCTCGAGCCGCGGGCCGACAGGCGACGGCCGCCTCAAACCCGACCTCGTCGCGCCCGGCGAGAAGATCACCGCGCCCGTGCCCGACGGGAAGCTGACGACGATGGACGGGACGAGCATGGCGGCACCGCACGTCAGCGCCGCCGCCGCGCTGCTGATGGCGCGCTACTACGAGTTCGTCGGGCAGCCGGAG
>DASTHC010000088.1:0-2342 GCA_035718485.1 Gaiellaceae bacterium | reverse complement strand
ACGGCGGCGCGCGCGGCCATCGTCCCGAACGTGATGATCTGGGCGACGCGGTCGCGGCCGTACTTCTCGGCGACGTAGTTGATCACGCGGTCGCGTCCCTCGACGGCGAAGTCGATGTCCATGTCGGGCATCGACTTGCGGCCGGGGTTGAGGAAGCGCTCGAAGAGGAGGTCGTAGCGAATCGGGTCGATGTCGGTGATCTCGAGGCAGTACGCGGCGAGCGAGCCGGCCGCCGAGCCGCGGCCCGGGCCGACAGAGATCCCGTTCTGGTGCGCGAAGCGGATGAAGTCCCAGACGATCAGGAAGTAGTCCGGGAACCCCATCTCGCGGATCGTCTTCAGCTCGAACTGCAGCCGCTCGGTCAGCTCCGGCGTGACCTTGTCGTAGCGCTTGTGCAGCCCCTTCTCGCAGAGCTCGACGAGGTAGTCGAACGAGTCGCGCCCCTCGGGCGTCGGGAACTCGGGCAGCAGGATGTTCCCGAGCTCGATCTCGACGTTGCAGCGCTCGGCGATCTCGAGTGTGCGCGCGAGCGCGTGCTCGTAGCCGACGAAGTCGGCGGCCATCTCGTGCGGCGCCTTGAGGAAGAACTGGTCGGTGTCGAACTTCCAGTGGTTCGGGTTCTTGAGCGAGTCGCCGGACTGGATGCAGAGGAGCGCCTCGTGGGCTCGGGCGTCCTCGTGCCGGAGGTAGTGGACGTCGCCGGTGGCGACGAGCGGCAGGCCCGCGGTCTCCGCGGCACGGGCGAGCACGGGGTTGATCCGAGCCTGGACGTCGAGCCCGGCGTTCTGCATCTCGACGTAGACGGAGTCCTTGCCGAAGATTTGGCCGAGCCGGTCGAGCTCCGCCGCGGCGTCGTTCTCGCGGCTCTCCTCGAGCGCTTTGCAGACCTTCCCGGAGAGGCACCCGGAAAGCGCGATCAGCCCCTGGCTGTGGCTCTGGAGCAGGTCCCAGTCGACGCGGGGCTTGTAGTAGTAGCCCTCGAGGTAGCCGAGGCTCGAGAGCTTGATCAGGTTCGAGTAACCGGCGTTGTCCTCCGCGAGCAGTGTGAGGTGCGCGTACCCCTTGGCCTGCGCCTTGCGGTCCTCGGCAACGTAGACCTCGCAGCCGAGCACCGGCTTCACGCCGTGCTTCTTGGTCTCCTTGACGAGCTGAACCGCGCCGGCGAGGGAGCCGTGATCGGTCAGCCCGACTGCCGGCATCTCGAGCTCGGCGGCGCGCGCCGCGAGCTCGGGGATGCGGCACGCCCCGTCGAGAATCGAGTACTCGGAGTGGACGTGAAGGTGAACGAACGGGGCCTGACCCATGGCGCCGGGTCAGTCTACGGAGCCGGTCCGCTGGTACCCAGGAGCCGGCTCAGTGTCGTTGAAACCCCCTGCACGGAGCGCTACCGTCGAGTCGCCGGAGGTTGTCGAGGTTGCCTCGAATCTTCATCAGCTACAGACGCGAGGAGACCGCCTACCCGGCGGCGTGGCTGTTCGACCGGCTCGAGGCGCGCTTCGGCGAGGAGCAGATCTTCAAGGACGTCGATTCGATCGAGCCCGGCGAGGACTTTGTCGAACGGATCACCGCCGCGGTCGCCTCGTGCGACGTGCTGCTTGCGCTGATCGGCGAGGAGTGGCTGACGATCGCCAACGAGGGCGGCCGGCGGCTCGACGACCCCAAGGACTTCGTACGCCTCGAGATCGAGGCAGCGCTCGCACGCGACGTGCGCGTCGTCCCCGTTCTCGTCGACGACGCCGTCATGCCCGAGGCGGAAGCGCTCCCGCCGAGCCTCGCGCCGCTCGCGCGGCGGCAGGCGCTCGAGCTCAGCCCGCAGCGCTTCGACTTCGACACGAGTCGGCTCCTCGACGCGCTCGACAAGATGGTCTCGGGCGACGAGCCACCCAGTCCGGCGCCGAAGCGGCGGCGCTGGTCACGCCGCACTCTCGTCGCCGCCGGCGTCGTCGGCGCCGCCGTGCTCTTGCTCGTTCCTGCGCTCCTCTACGTCACGCGTGGGGACTCCGACGAGGCGGCGTCCACCACGCCGGTCACGCCCGCCGCGACGGAGCAAAGCTGGGTCGCGGAGGCGAACAAGATCTGCGAGCGCGCGAACGACACCATCAACGACCTGCCCGAGCCGAACACCTCGAGCCTCGACACGCTCGGCCCCGACGCGCTCGTCGGCTACGGCGTGACCGCGCTGAACGTGAACAAGCGGATGGTCCGCGACCTCGGCGAGCTCTCGCCGCCGTCGGAGGACCGCGCCGCGCACCAGGAGCTCGTGCGCCGCGGAGCGGCGATGACCGAGGCTGCCGAGGAGTTCTTCGCGGCGCTCCGCATCGGCGACGTCGCCGCTGCGCAGC
>DASTHC010000087.1:0-45868 GCA_035718485.1 Gaiellaceae bacterium | reverse complement strand
GGTCGCGTAGGTCGAGAACTTGAAGCCCTTGCGGTAGTCGAACTTCTCCGCCGCGCGGACGAGACCGATCGTCCCCTCCTGGATCAGATCGAGGAAGGGCAGGCCCTGGTTGCGGTAGCGCTTCGCGATCGACACGACGAGGCGGAGGTTCGCCTCGACCATCTCCTGCTTCGCGCGATGGTCGCCGCGCTCGATCCGCTTCGCGAGCTCGACCTCCTGCGCCGCCGTGAGCAGTTCGACCTTGCCGATGTCCTTCAGGAAGAGCTGGAGCGAATCGGTCGAGACCTCGCGCTGCACCGGCGCGAGGAGCGCGACTGGCTGCAGTTCCTTCGAGCTCATCTCTCTCCTTGTCGTTCGCGCAGGATCCTTCGGGGCGAGGGATCGCGTTCAGCCGAAAAGCGAACACCAGAACACGGCGATCGCAACAATGAGGAGAGGAGTGCGGCACTCGTTCGAGCCCGCGAGGAAATCAACTACTCGCTGCCGAGATCAGAGTACAGGTAGTCGCGGGGCGGGCCGCGACGACGGCCCGCCCCGGGAAGCCTCAGGGAGCCGCGACCGCGGCCGCGGCGTCGACGATGCCGTAGCCGTAGACCGGCGTGTACGTGCCGCGGAGCCCGAGGCCCGGCGTTCGCGCCGTCGACTTCAGCACGACGTACACCTGCGACGCGCCTCGGCCCTGCGCCGTGAGGAGCGCCGCGACGCCCGCGACGTGCGGAGTCGCCATCGACGTTCCGGCGTAGTAGTCGTACCCGCCGCTGCCGCACGAGCCCTCGGAGCCCGCCGGAACGGTCGAGACGATGTCGTCCCCGCACGCGAGGAGGGCGGCACCGCCCGGCGCGGCGACGACGTTCAGGTCCGGCTTGACGCCGAAGTTCGAGAACGACGACCGGAGCTCGTTTCGGTCGGTCGAGGTCACGCACAGCGCACCCGCGTCGAACGACGGCTCGGCGCAGATCGACGCGAACTCGTTCCCCGCAGCGACGATCACCGGCACGTTGTGAGCGAAGGCGTAGTCGATCGCGTTCGCGACGTCCGCGATCACGCCGGTGATCACGAGCGCGTGCACGCCCGGGAGCGCACCGAGGCTCATGTTGATCACGTCGGCGCCGTGGTCGACTGCCCAGCGGATGCCGGCCGCGATCTCCTCGAAGCTTCCGCCGGCGTCGGTGAGCGACTTGACCGGCATCACCTTCGCGTCCGGAGCCACGCCTGCGACGCCAATGCCGTTGTTCGTCGCCGCGGCGACGATCCCGGCGACATGGGTGCCGTGCGGCGAAGGCGGGTCGGTCGTGTTGCCGCTCAGCCAGCCGCCGTTGCCGCAGCCGTTCGGCTGTGTGGCGCACCCGGAGAACGTCGTGCCGGGGACGAGCTTGCCGGCGAGGTCGGGGTGCGCGAGGTCGACGCCGGAGTCGACGACGGCCACGATCTGGCCGGCGCCGGTCGAGGTGGCCCAGGCCTCGTCGGCGTTGATCTGCTGCAGGCCCCACTGCTGCGAGAAGAGCGGGTCGCTCGTGGCGGCGGCTGCGCCGGCCGGTAGCGCAAGGGCGAAGAGCGCGCACGCGAGCGCGATGGGACGACTCATCGGCGTTCCTCCAATGTGAGCTGCGGCGCGCGGGAGCAGGTGGCGCGCTTGTGCCCGCAGGCGTACCCGGCGCTTACTGCTTTGAAACGGGAGTCAGCGCGGAGCGGGCGGCCACTGCAGGTCGGAGATCGCCCTCGTGAACGACTTCCCGGTGTCCGTCCAGCCGACGTGCTCGTAGAACGCGTGCGAGCTGTCCCGCCAGTTCGCCGATTCGAGCGTCATGCCCCAGCAGCCGCGTTCACGCGCGCGGCGCTCGGCCTCCTCGAGCAGCCGACGTCCCGCGCCCGTTCCGCGTGCTCGTTCTGCGACGACGAGGTCGGGTACCCATGCCTGTGGGTCGAGGAAGTTCAGGCGCTGCCGGAATTCGACGTCGACGAACCCGACGATCTCGCCGTCCTCGTCGGCGACAAGCGCGAACGTGTCGTCGCGCTCGAGGTAGCGCTCGAACGCCTCGCGGTGCCGCGGCTCGTCGGGGTCCTCGCGGACGTCGGGCCGGCCGAGCTCGGCGAGGAGGTTCTTGACGCTCGGCCAGTCGTCGGGGCGGGCGTCGCGCACGGGCACGACGCGCATTCTCTCGACTCGGGTCAGGCGGACGGAAGCTCGACCGTCTCGACGTCGATGCGGCGCTCGGCGGCGCAGGCCTGTGCCCAGCGGTCGGCGATCTCGATCAGGCGCCCGCGGAGCTCCTCGTCGATCGCGTCCTCCGTTTCGATTCGCACCTGGTGCACGGCCGCCTCGGCGTCGCCGGCGAACTCGTACCGGTGCTCGGCCACGATCGTGAAGGTGCTCACGCGAGCGTGCAGCTCCCGCGCGAGCTCCTCGATCTCGGCAGCCGTCGCCTCGCGCCCCGAGATCACGCCGAAGTTGACGCGGATCTCGCGGTCGCCGGTCGAGAACACCATGCTGGGCTCGTCCACGCGGCCTGCCTACCCGGGCTGCGCCCGGACCTAACGCTCCCGCGGTTCCCAGGAGAAGAATCTCGCCGCAACGAGCGTCCCCGCCAGGCCCCAGGCCGCGAGCACGGCAATCGCGCGGGGGTGCTCCCAGATCGGCGACCCGTCGTAGACGACGCCCTGGACGATGTCGACGACGTAGGTGAGCGGCAGCACGTCGGCGATCGCCTGCAGGAACTTCGGGAAGTCCCGCGTCGGGCCGAAGCCGCCCGAGAGGAACGCCATCGGGAGGATGATCACGTTGACCACCGCCGAGGCGCCCTCGGCCGACCGGATGAGCGACGCCGCGCCGAGCCCCATCCCCGCGAAGCAGAGGAAGCCGATGAGAAACGCCGCGAAGAGCGACTGCCATTCCGCGGGCAGGTGCCAGTCGTAGAGCAGGCGCCCGAGCACCATGATCGACGTCGCCTGGAGGACGAAGACGAGGAACGTCGAGCACAGGGTCGCGCCGAGGTACGTCGCACCGGGGAGCGGCGTCGCGCGGATCCGCTTGAGCACGCCCGACTCGCGCCGCAGCACGAGCGTGATGGCGAGCCCGCCGAACGCCGTATTCGCGATGCCGTACGTGATGAGCGACGGCACGAGGTAGTCCGTGAGCGGCCGGCCGCGGTACTCGCCGGAGTAGACCGTCGAGAGCAGCAGGAAGAGGAGAACGGGGAAGAGGAAGACGAAGACGGCGCTCTCGCGACCCCGCCAGAAGATGAGCTGGTCGGCGCGAACCTGGTGCGCGAGCATGTTCACGCGTGCTCCTCCTCGCGCACGAGGTCGAGGTAGACGTCCTCGAGCGAGCCGCGGCGCACCTCGAGCTCCTCGAGCTCGCGGCCCTCCGAGACCGCGCGCGAGGTGAGGTCGTGCAGCACGCGGGTCGGCGCGTCGGTCGCGACAACCTTGACCTCGCCGTTCTCGCGGTAGCGGATCTCCGTCTGCGACGCGGCGACGAGCTCGGCCGGCGTTCCCTCCTTGACGATCACGCCGTCGCGCAGCACCGCGACACGGTCCGCGAGCTGCTGCGCCTCGTCGAGGTAGTGCGTCGTGAGCAGGATCGTCTTGCCGAGCGCGCGGAGCCCGCGAACCATGTCCCAGGCGTTTCGCCGGGCCTGCGGATCGAAGCCGGTGGTCGGCTCGTCGAGGAAGACGAGGTCGGGGTCTCCGACGAGCGCGAGCCCGAGGTCGAGCCGCCTCCTCTGGCCGCCCGAGAGCGTCTTCACGCGCGCGTCGCGCTTCGCGTTGAGTCCGACGAGCTCGATCACCTCGCCGACGTCGCGGGGGCTCCGGTAGTACCCGGCGTAGATGCGCAGCGTCTCGGCGACCGTCACGTTCGGCCAGGTGTCGGAGTGCTGGAGGACGACGCCGATCCGCTCGCGGAACGAACGCTCGCGCTCTTGGGGGTCGAAGCCGAGCACGGCGACGTCGCCGGCATCGCGCGTCCTGTAGCCCTCGAGCACCTCGACGGTCGTCGTCTTGCCGGCGCCGTTCGGGCCGAGGAGGCAAAACACCTCGCCCTCGTCGATCTCGAAGTCGATCCCGCGGACGGCCTCCTGTCCCCCGTACGACTTGCGCAGGCCGCGAACCTCGACCGCGGCCATGCTCAGACCTCGACGGCGAAGACGCCGGCCGTCGGGAACGCGGGCTCGGGCCCGCCGCTGAGCGCCGCCGCGATGCGCCCGCAGTCGGGCTGGTGCCCGACGACGATCACGACCTCGCCGCGCCCGGCGGTCGCCGCGCGAACCGCGTCGGCGTCGGCACCCGGCGCGAGCCGCTCGTCGGGCTCGGGGTCGACGCCCACCGCCCGGCCGATCTCCTCTGCGGTCTCACGCGCGCGCAGGAGCGGGCTCGTGAGGATCGCGCCCGGGTGGATCCCGTCCGCCGCGAACCGCCTGCCGAGGTCGCGGGCCTGCTTGCGACCCTCCTTGGTCAGCGGCCGAACATCGTCGGGCTCACCGCCGGCGGCCTTGGCGTGACGGACGATGAAGAGCCGCACGCCGGAAGCATAGGCCGTGCCGTCGGGACCTCCTTGTAGGGTCCCGCGCCGTGATCAGGACTGTTCCCGGCAGCGGCGGATGGCTTGAGGTCGTGTGCGGACCGATGTTCAGCGGCAAGAGCGAGGAGCTCATCCGCCGACTTCGCCGAGCCGAGATCGCCGGGCAGCGGGTGCTGATCGTGAAGCCGCGGATCGACGACCGCTACGACGTCGCGCACGTCGTCAGCCACGCCGGCGCGCGCATGCGGGCGGTCGCGGTCGACGGCGTGCACGACGCGCTCCGGCGTGCCGAGGGCTATGACGTCGTCGGTGTCGACGAGGCGCAGTTCTTCGAGCCCGCGATCGTCGAAGCCGTGGAGCAGATGGTGCTGGCGGGCAAGCGCGTCGTCGCCGCCGGGCTCGACCGCGACTTCCGCAGCGAGCCGTTCGGGCCGATGCCGCTTCTGCTCTGCATGGCCGAGTTCGTCGACAAGCTCCAGGCGGTGTGTCACCGCTGCGGCGGCGCGGCGACTCGCACGCAGCGTCTCGTCGACGGCGAGCCGGCGCCGTTCGACGGCGAGACGATCCAGATCGGCGCGCTCGACTCCTACGAAGCGCGCTGCGCTGCGTGCTATCAGCCGGGCGTTGTCGCGCTCGACGTCGCCGTCGGCTGACCTTTCGTCAGACGCCACTAGAGTGGCGGCGTGGCCACCTTCCGCTACGTCGTCGCCGACGTGTTCACGGACGTGCCGCTCGCGGGCAACCAGCTCGCCGTGTTCACGGACGCGCGCGACCTTCCCGAGGACGTGCTCCAGCCGCTCGCGCGCGAAGTCAACTTCTCGGAGACCGTCTACGTTTATCCGCCGCAGGCAGGCGGGACCATCCGCATCCGCATCTTTACGCCGGGCTCCGAGCTGCGGTTCGCAGGCCATCCCACGCTCGGGACCGCCTTCGTGATCGGGCAGCCGATGCAGCTCGAGCTGGTCGCGATCGAGACGCTAGCCGGGCTCGTTCCGGTTCGACTCGAGCGCGAGGGGCCGAGGATCGTGTTCGGGCGGATGGAGCAGCCCATCCCGAAGGTCGAGCCCTTCGAGTCCGACGAGCTGCTCGCCGCGCTCGGCGTCGAGCGTTCAGAGCTTCCCGTCGAGCTCTACGACAACGGGATGCGGAACGTCTACGTCGCCCTTGCGAGCGAGGACGACGTCGCCGCGCTCTCGCCGAACGTGAACGAGCTCGCACGGCTGCCGCAGCCGCTCGGCGTCAACTGCTTCGCGGGCTCGGGGACGAGCTGGAAGACGCGGATGTTCGCGCCGGGAGCCGGCGTGACCGAGGACCCGGCAACCGGGTCGGCCGCAGGCCCGCTCGCGGTCCACCTCGCGCGCCACGGGCGCATCGGCTGGGGCGAGGAGATCCGCATCTCGCAGGGAGTGGAGATCGCGCGGCCCTCGACGCTCTTTGCGCAGGCGGACGGCTCGGCGGACGCGATCGAGCGGGTCGAGGTCGGCGGCTCGGCGGTCGTCGTCGCGCGCGGCGAGTTCCGCCTCTGAGGCGTCAGCTGCGGCCGCGGTTCGTCAGCAGGAGCGCGACGAGCGCAGTCGCGCGCCGCGCGGACGCAACCGGCCCGAGCCCGTCTGAGCGCGCCGCGAGGTAGCCGACCGCGAACGCGTCACCGCACCCGGTGAGGTCGACGCCGTGGATCGGCCGGCACGGAACCGGCGTCGACGCGCCGGCTGCGTACACGATCGAGCCGCGCGAGCCGAGCGTCACGACGACCTCCGGCACGCCCAGTCCGAAGATCGCCTCGTCGGTGACGCGCGGGAGGAACGCGCTCGCCTCCTCCTCGGCAAGCTTCAGGAACGAGATGTGCCGCAGCACGTCGGGATCGAAGCCGTCGTCGAAACGCACCGGCCCGAGCTCGGCGCAGCGGACGAGCCCCTGGCCGTCGTACGACACGCGCCGTCCGCTCGCCAGCTCCTCGAGCGACTCCGCAGGGAAGTCCGACTGGACGAGCGGCGCGACGTGGACCCAGCGGATGTCGCCGACCCTCGCGACGTCCGCCGGAGTCCAGTGGTCGCCGATCGCACGAAGCGTCGTCTGACGAACCTCGCCCTCGTAGCGAAGGTCGAACGAGGCGGTCCGCTCGGCGTCGAGCGTCGTCAGGGGCAGGCCGAGCGCCGTGAGCGGCGGGACGACGAGCGCGCGGTCCTCCGCCGCGCACTTCGCGACGATCCGCGCGCGCCGCTGGAGGAGCCGCAGACCCTGCCCGCAGTGGAACGGTCCGCCACCGACCTTGGGCGGTCCACCGTCGATCGTGTCGATCGCCACGTTGCCGAGGACAGCGAGCTCGCTCATGACGACGAATCTTCGCGCTTCAGCCGAGGAGAGTCAGGTAGAGGAGCACGATGTTCAGCGCGATGATCAATGCCGCCACGACGCAGGCTGCGAACGTGGTGATCCGACGGTTCACGAGCCCGCCCATCAGCTCGCGGTCGCGCGAGAACAGGACGAGCGGGATGAGCGCGAACGGGATGCCGAACGAGAGCACGACCTGGCTCACGACGAGCGCGGACGTGGCGTTGACGCCGAAGGCGATCACGACGAGCGCCGGGATCATGGTGATGAAGCGCCGGAGGAAGAGCGGGATCTGCCGCCGGATGAATCCCTGCATCACGACCTGACCCGCGAGCGTCCCGACGGACGACGAGGAAAGCCCCGAGGCGAGCAGCGCGATCCCGAACGCCGCGTCGGCGTGCGAGCTGAACGCGTTCCCGAGACCCGCGAACACCGCTTCCAGGTCGGAGATCTCGGTCAGTCCACGCGCGTGGAAGACCGCGGCGGCCGTGATCAGCATGCTCATGTTGATCAGCCCGGCGATCGTCATCGCGATGATCACGTCGACCCGCTCGAAGCGGAGGATGCGCTTCTTCGCCTCCTCGTTCTTCCCGACGACCCGCCGCTGGGTGAGCGCCGAGTGGAGCCAGATCACGTGCGGCATCACGGTCGCGCCGAGGATCCCGACGGCGAGGAGCACGCTCTCGGAGCCAGAGAACTGCGGCGTGAGGAGCCCGTGAGCGACGCCCGACGTCGACGGCTCCGCGAGCACGACCTGGAACGCGAAGCCGACGAGGATCACGCCGACGAGGCCGGCGATCGCCGCCTCGAGCGGCCTGAAGCCGCGTGCCTGCAGGCCGAGGATCCCGAACGCGAACACGCCGGTGATCAGCGCGGCGGGGAAGAGCGGGATCCCGAACAGGAGGTGGAGCCCGAGCGCCGCGCCGATGAACTCCGCGAGGTCGGTCGCCATCGCGATCACCTCCGCCTGAATCCAGAGCCCGAACGAGACCGCCCGCGGGAACCGCTCCCGGCAGACCTCGGCGAGGTTCATCCCCGTCGCGATCCCGAGCTTCGCCGAGAGCGTCTGGATCAGCATCGCCATCAGGTTCGAGGCGAGGATCACCCAGAGCAGGAGGTAGCCGAACTTCGCGCCGGCGGCGAAGTTCGTCGCGAAGTTGCCGGGGTCGACGTACGCCACGGCAGCGATGAACGCGGGGCCGAGGAACGGCCAGAGCGCGCGCAGCCCGCGCCGCTCCCCGGAGAGTGCGCGCTGTGCCGCATCGAAGACCCGCGCCTCGCCAGGCAGGACGTCGGCCGGCGTCGCGAGCCGGCGGGGCTTACTCGACGCCGATGCGGGCTGCGAGGTCGCGGGAGATTGCGTGATCGGTTCCTCGTGCGCGGACGAAGATCGGACCGTCGAACGGCTGGCGCGAGACGATCTCGACCCGCTCGCCGGGCACGAGGCCGAGCTCGTCGAGGTAGCGGAGCAGGTCGCGGTCGGAGTCGGGCACGTGTCGCACGATGGCGCCGCTACCGGCCGCGAGGTCGGCGAGGGTGCCGTGCAGAGCGGCGTCGAGCTCGAGCGCCGGGCTCGGGATCGGGTCGCCGTGCGGGTCGTGTGTCGGGAAGCCGAGCGACTCGTCGATCGCCGCCTCGAGCTCCTCCGAGATCGCGTGCTCGAGCCGGTCCGCCTCCGCGTGCACGGCGTCGATGGAGAGGCCGAGGCTCTTCGAGAGGTACTGCTCCAGGAGCCGGTGGTGCCGGATCATCTCGATCGCCACCCGCTCGCCCGACGGCGTGAGCCGGGCGCCGCGGTACGGCTCATGCTCGGCGAGGCCGAGCTGCGCGAGCTTCTTCAGCATCGCCGTGGCCGAGGCGGGCGCGACGCCCATGCGCTCGGCGAGCGCCGACGTCGACGCGCGACCGTCGGCCTGGAGCTTGTAGAGCTCCTTCACGTAGTCCTGGACGGATCGGCTGAGGGTTGAAGTGTCGGTCAAGTCTTCTCTAATATACAGTTTAGGCATGACGAAATTTAGCCGAAAGCGGCTCCTGGTCGGGGCTGCGCCCCTCGTCGCCGCGGGGCCGCTCGCCCGGGTCGCATTCGCCGACCCCGAGCACAGCGCGACGCACGAGGGCCACGACCACGCCCACGCCGCTATGGGCCACGCCGCGATGATCGGCGAGCAGGTGCCCTCGATCGAGCGAAACGCCGCGGTCGACGCGCTGCTCACGCCCCCACCGGCCCTACCGCATAAGCCGGGCCGCGTCCGCGAGTACGAGCTCGTCGCCCGCGACGTCGACCTCGAGGTCGCGCAGGGCGTCACGTACCCCGCCTGGACGTACAACGGGACCGCTCCCGGACCGGTGATCCGCGCCACGGAGGACGACCTCCTCCGCGTCCGCTTCGTGAACGCCGGCGGGCACCCGCACACGATCCACTTTCATGGGATCCACCCGGCGAACATGGACGGCGTCTTCGAGATCGTCCAACCAGGCGGCGCGTTCACGTACGAGTTTCCAGCGCGGCCGTGGGGGATGCACCTCTACCACTGCCACGCAACGCCGCTGAAGAAGCACATCCACAAGGGCCTCTACGGCGCGTTCATCGTCGACCCGCCGAAGCCGCGCAAGCCGGCCCAGGAGCTCGTGATGGTGATGAACGGGTTCGACACCGACGGCGACGGCGAGAACAACTTCTACGCCGTGAACGGGCCGGCGTTCTACTACGCGCGCCACCCGATCCGCGTCTCGCGGTCACAGACGGTCCGGATCTACCTCGCGAACCTCACCGAGTTCGACCTGATCAACTCGTTCCACCTGCACGGAGACTTCTTCCGCTACTACCACACCGGCCGCGACGAGGTCGTCGAGTACACCGACACGGTCGTCCTCGCGCAGGGCGAGCGCGGGATCCTCGAGATCGACTTCGCGAACACCGGGCACTTCATGTTCCACGCGCACCAGTCCGAGTTCGCCGAGCTCGGCTGGATGGGGTTCTTCGAGGTCGTCGATTGACGACGCTCACTGCGCGCGGGTCGGGCTCGGGCTGGCGGCTCTGGGCGTTCGTCCCTCTCGTGCTGCTCGTCGCGGTCGTCGCGGTCTTCGCCTCGACCGGCGGCTCGATCGTCGACCTCCTCGGACGCGCACCGCCGCCCGCAGACGAGTTCGACGTGCGTCGCGTCGAGTTCAAGCCGGGCGAGATCCGCGTCCGCGTCACGAACCCGCAGCAGGAGGACCTCACGATCGCACAGGTGACCGTGGACGACGCGATCGTCCCGTACCACGTCGACGGCGACCAGACGCTCTCGCGGCTTCGCTCGGCGACGATCGTGATCCCGTACGCGTGGGTGCAGGACGATCCGATCGGGATCGGCGTCACGAGCTCGACCGGCATCCAGACGACGCACGAGATCGCCGCCGCGGTGGAGACGCCCGAGCCGTCGGCCAAGGGCGTACTCGGATTCGGCCTCGTCGGCCTGCTCGTCGGCGTCGTGCCCGTGGCGCTCGGCCTGCTCTGGCTGCCGTCGCTCCGGCGCGCGCGTCCCGAGTGGCTCGCGGCGTTCATGGCGATGACGGCGGGGCTGCTCGCGTTCCTCGCGCTCGAGGCGCTCTCAGAGGCGTTCGAGCTCCAGGCGGGGCTACCGTCAGCGCTCGGCGGCGCTGGCGTGGTGCTGCTCGGCTTCGCACTCTCGTACCTGACGCTGACGTTCCTCTCGCACCGGCTTGCCGCGCTCGCGCTGCTCGTCGCGATCGGGATCGGGCTGCACAACTTCGGCGAGGGGCTCGCGATCGGGACGTCGTTCGCCTTCGGCGAGCTCGCGCTCGGGACCTTCCTGATCGTCGGGTTCATGATCCACAACGTGACCGAAGGGCTCGGCATCGCGACGGCGGCGACCGACGAGCGCAAGGTCTCGTTCGCGCGTCTCGCAGTGCTCGCGCTCATCGCCGGTGCGCCCGCGATCCTCGGTGCCTGGCTCGGCGGCTACGTCCGGAACGACGTGATCGGCGTTCTCTTCTTCGCGGCGGCGGCCGGCGCGGCGTTCGAGGTCGTCGTCGAGGTCGGGCGCTGGCTCCGAGACCGTGCACCCGGCGGCCTGACGAGCGGCTGGGCGCTCGGCGGCTTCCTCGCAGGGATCACAATCATGTACGTGACGGGGCTGCTCGCCGCCTGACGCGGTTGCTCGTGGAGGAGCGGCGCGCGACGAGCGTCGCCACCGCTGCGAGCGCGAACGCCGCGGCGAAGCTCGGGATCGAGACGCCGATCGCGTCGAGCCCGCCTGTCGGCGGCCGCACCGCCTCGACCGCGTCGACCCACCAGCTCGGCCCGGTCGGGAGGAGCCACTGGTAGACGCAGAAGCCGACGAGCCACGCGGCGACGAGCGCCGGTCGAAACGCCGGCGCGCCGAAGACGTCGTCCCGCGAGTAGTGCGCGCCGTTCACGAGCCAGTGCGCGAGCAGCACGCCGAGGAGCGGTACGAAGAACGCGCCGAGCAGGAGGAGGAAGTCCTGGTAGCGGCGGAGGTCGAACGTCAGGGCGGCCATCGTCGCGGCGACCGAGACGAGCGCGACCAGCAGTCGCTGGGGCACGCGCGGCGCGAGGTTCTGCAGCGAGACGGCGCTCGAGTAGATGTTCGCGAACGCCTCGTCGGTCTCGTCGACCGTGACCGCGAGCACGGCGAGCGCTGCGGCGAGCCCCGCCGCGACGACGGCCGCGGGAAGCTTCGCGGGATCCGACAGGCCGCGCGTCAGCACGAGAAAGACACCGAGCAGCAGCATCCACGTGCCTGCGACGAAGTAGCCGAGGCCAGGTCCCCAGAACGCGCTCCGGCGATCGCGTGAGAAGCGCGTGTAGTCGGGGATCAGCGGCACCCACGAGACGGTGATCGCGATCACGAGGTCCATCCCGATCCACACCGTGAGCCCGCCCTCGGGCTTCGCGTGCCAGAGCGCCGCGAGGTCGGCCTCGGTGAGCGCCCACCACGTGAGGTACGCGAGCGACGCGAGCACGGCGTAGACCGCGTAGCGCCTGATGAAGCGGCGCACGACGCTGACCGGTCCGAGGAACGCGAGCGTCGCCGCGACGATGCCGAACGCGATCGTCCACGCCCACCTCGCGCCATGGCCGACGAGCTCGTCCGACAGCGCAGCCGCGGCGGACGAGATGATGATCAGCTCGAACGTGGCCCAACCCCAGCACTGCAACGCGTTGAGAACCGTCGGCGCGTACGAGCCGACGCGACCGAGCGGCGCACGCATCAGCACCATGCCGGGCACCCTCGCGTCGGCGCCGATCAGCCCTGCGGAGGCGAGCATCGCGTTGCCGACGAGCCCGCCGAGGAGCGTCGCGATGATTGCGTCACGCAGCGAGAGTGCAGGGACGAGCAGCGCGCCGACCACGATCACGAGCAGCGACACGCCGAGCGATCCCCAGAGCAGCCCGTGGTCGAGGAACCCCAGCACCCGAAGCGGCTCGGGGACCGGTTCGATTCCGTCGTACTGCGTGGTGTCGTCCATCGCTTCCTTCGCCGGCATTACCCGGATCAGGTTCTACGGGTCTGATCTCAGCCTCGTCGAGGCACCCCGGTGCGTGCACTGTAGTCGGTCCGGGTAGGGCGTCGAACGTGCAGGCAGTCCACTGGACCGCACGCCTCGCGCGCCGGCTCTCGTACCTGGCGATGTTCGCGACCGTGGTCTTCGTCGCGGCGCTCTACGACGACGGCGAGAAGGTCGCGGTCGCGGTTGTCGCCGCGGTCCCGGCCGTCGTCCTCTTCCTCTTCGCGACCGCGCTCGAGGAGGCGGCCGCACTGCCCAGTCGGCTCTTGGCCGCCCCGTCGGACGCCGCCGAGCTTCAACGCTCGCTCGCCGAGCTCTCTCGCGCGCGCCGCGGCCGAGTGTTCCGCTCTGTCTGGAGGACGGGTCGCGCCGCCGCCCGGACGAGCGACCTCGTACGGCCCTGGGCGCCGCTGCTACCGCTCGTGAACCTGCCGTTCCTCGTCGCGACGCTCGCCTCGGCGCTCGTGACGCCGTTCCTCGTGTTAGGGGCGCTTGTCGTGCTCGCGTTCTACGTCTGACGTTAAGACTGCGGTGGTGGACGTCTGGACGGTGTTCGTCGCCGCGAGCGTGACCGCGCTGGCGACCGGCCTCGGCGCGCTGCCGTTCTTCTTCTTCCCGGACATGAGCCGCTCGTGGCTGGGGCTCGCGAACTCGCTCGCCTCCGGCTTCATGCTCGGCGCGAGCGCGGCGCTCTTCTGGGAGGGGGCGCGCATCGGGATCGTGCGAACGGTCGGCGGCGCCCTGCTCGGTGTCGCCTTCATCGAGCTGACGCGGCGTCGCCTCGGTCGCCGCGACGACGAGCTCCATCTCGGAGCGCTGCGCGGAGCCGATGCGACGAAGGCGCTCCTGATCGTGGGAGTGATGACCGTCCACTCGTTCACCGAGGGCGTGGGCGTCGGTGTCTCGTTCGGCGGCGGGGAGGCACTCGGCGCATTCATCACCGCGGCGATCGCCGTGCACAACATCCCCGAAGGGCTTGCGATCAGCCTGGTGCTCGTCCCGCGCGGCGTCACCGCCTTACGCGCCGCCGGATGGAGCATCTTCTCGAGCCTGCCGCAGCCGCTGATGGCGGTGCCGGCGTTCCTGCTCGTGGAATGGTTCGAGCCCGTCCTGCCGATCGGCCTCGGCTTCGCCGGCGGCGCGATGGTGTGGATGGTCGCGAAGGAGCTCGTGCCAGAGGCGCGCGAGGATCTCTCGGCGCCCGCGGTCGCCGGTGTGGTCGCCGCCTCGACCGCGGCGATGGTCCTCCTCCAGGTGCTCGTGCTCGCCTAGGGGCGGTACTGCTGCTCGAGCGAGCAGGCGGTATCGATGTGGACGCGGATCCAGACGCCCGAGTCGAGGGGCTCGAAGAGCGGACGGTGCTTCCCGCCGTTCACGATCCGTGCCAGCTCCGAGACGCTGATCGGCGTCTCCAGCTGCCCGGTCGCGTTTCTCGTGAGGACGCTGACGTGCGCTCCCGGCCGGACGATGTAGGTCAGAAGGCGGTGGCCCTCCTCGACGACGTAGTTGTCGTTCGGGACCGGCTGGCCCGCCTCGACCGCTCCATCCTCCGCCGCCGCGGTGTTCGCCGTGACTCCGCTCGTGAACCACGCCGGGTCGAACCGCATCTCGAAGTGATCTCCCTGCCGCTTCAGGGACGCGATGTGGCCGAAGATCCGGTCGCCGCACGGCTTTGCGATCACGGTCTTCGTCGCCGGCTCGGTGCGGAAGGCCCACGCCGCGAGAACGCCTGCGACGACTCCGGCGACAACAGCGACCGAACCAAGGACGAGGAGCCTGAGCTTCATGGTCTCGTCAGAGTGTTGCTGAACCGACTCAGAGCTGGACGAGTCGGGCGCCGGTCGCCTTGAAGCTCGCGTAGACCCGGTCGCCCTCGCGGAGCTCGAGCGACTCCGCAGCCCGCTCGGTGATCTCCGCGGTGAGCGGCCCGACGCGGACGCGCAGGCGGTTCCCGACAGGGACGACGCTCTCGACGATGCCCGCGACGTGGTTCTGCATCGAGTCGGCGGGGCGCGAGCGCGCGAGCGAGATCTCCCACGGGTGGACGACGGCGCCGACGCGTCCTTCGGCCTCGTCGGCCGAGACGAGCAGCTGGCCGCCCTCGAGCTCGACCTCGGTCAGCCCGTCGTCTGTCCGGCGCGCCCAGCCGAGGAGCAGGTTGGCGCCCGTGAACTCGGCGACGAACGGGCTCGCGGGCGCGGCGATCAGCTCCGACGGCGTTCCGAGCTGGACGAGTTGTCCCTCGTTCAGCACGCCGACGCGATCGGCGAGCGCGGCCGCGTCGTCGTAGTCGTGTGTCACGAGCAGCGTCGGGAGCCCCGCGCTCCGCAGATGCCCTCGCAGGTCGGCGCGGACGCGAGCCTTCGTGTGGGTGTCGAGCGCGGCGAGGGGTTCGTCGAGCAGCAGGATGCTCGGCCGCCGCGCGAGCGCGCGCGCCAGCGCGACCCGCTGCCGCTCGCCGGCGGACAGCGACCGGGGCCGCTCGTCCGCGAGCCCTGCGAGCCCGAACCGCTCGAGCAACGCGTCGACGGTGCCGTTGCCGCCGCCGAACGCGACGTTCGCACGCACGCTGAGGTGCGGGAAGAGCGCGTAGTCCTGGAAGACGAAGCCGACGTCCCGCTCCTCGGGCGGAAGGTTCGTCCGCTCGTCGAACCAGACGTGCTCGCCGAGCGCGATCCGGCCGCGGTCCGGACGCGCGAGACCTGCGAGCGCACGCAGGAGCGTCGTCTTGCCGGCGCCAGACGGCCCGACGATCGCGACCGTCTCGTCGCCGACGTCGAGGCTCAGCTCGAGGTCGAACGAACGGAGCCCGAGAGAAAGGTCGAAGGAGAGCGTGTCCATGTGGGGAGGAGTTTGGCGACGAGGAGCAGCGTTCCGCTGACGACGACGAGCAGCGCGCTCACGGCGAGCGCCGCGTCGAAGTCGACGTCGAAGAGCTCGTAGATCGCGAGCGACAGCGTCTGGGTCACGCCGCGGAGGCTGCCGGCGAACATGATCGTCGCGCCGAACTCGCCGACCCCGCGGGCGAAGGCGAGCGCGGCGCCCGCGCCGAGCCCGCTCGCAGCGAGCGGCAGCGCGACGCGCGCGAAGACGCGCGCCGGCCCGGCGCCGAGAGTCC
This sequence comes from Gaiellaceae bacterium, assembly GCA_035718485.1. Classification (GTDB taxonomy): domain Bacteria; phylum Actinomycetota; class Thermoleophilia; order Gaiellales; family Gaiellaceae; genus JACCTU01. The sequence continues at coordinate 30,365 of DASTHC010000087.1, read as the reverse complement.
GGGCGGCGTCGAGCAGGGCGGGGTCGACGGCCTCGAACGCCGCGATCGCGGTCCGGATGTAGAAGGGGCTCGCGACGAAGGCGACGGCCATCACGACCGCCGTCTGGGTGAACGCGATCGAGAGCCCGAACGCGTCGATCGTGCCGCCGAGCAGGCCGAGCGTCCCGAAGGCGGCGAGCAGGCCGACTCCGGCGACGGCCGGCGGGAGGACGAGCGGCAGCTCCACGAGCGTGATCACGAACGCGCGCCCGCGGAATTGCCGGCGCGCGAGCTGGTACGCCGCGGGCGTGCCGATCAGCAGGATGAGCCCGAGGGCGATCAGGTTCGTCTTCAACGTGACTCGCAGTGCGTCGCCCGCCGCGTCGCTGCGCAGCCCGTCGAGCAGCCGGCCCGGCGGGACGTCGACGAAGATCGCGACGACGGGCAGGAGCAGGAACGCGATGACGATCGCGGTCGCGGCGGTGAGCGCCGCCGAGAACGCGGCGCGGCGCGCGCTCAACGAATCCCGAAGCCGGCGGCGCGGAGCATGCGCCTCGCCCGGCCCTGCTCGAGGCGCGCGATCCACGCGCGCGCAGCGGCGCGGTGCTCGCTCGAACGCACGACGGCCACCTCGTAGTGCACCTTCGGCTGCGCCCACGGCGGGATGCGGATCGCGCGCAGCCGGTCCGAGGCGACACGCACGTCGGTCGAGTAGACGAACCCTGCGTCTGCCTGCCCGAGCGCGACCTTTCCGACGATGCTCTTCACGTCAGGCTCCTCGCTCACCACCTTCGTCAGCAGCGACGACATGCCGAGGCGCCTGAGGACCTCGCGCGTGTACGACCCGACGGGGACGCGCGCCGTCCCGACGACGAGCTTCACGTCTTTGCGCTTGAGGTCGAACACCGTGCGGAGGCCCGCCGGGTTCGAGCGCGGCACGGCGAGCACGAGTTTGTTCGAGCAGAACCTGTGCGGCTTCTCGACGAGACGGTCGCGGTAGAGCGCCTGCGTGAACTCCGGGCTCGCGGACATGAACACGTCGGCGGGCGCTCCCTGCCTGATCTGGAACGCGAGCTGGTTCGAGCCGCCGAAGCTGTAGCGCTGGCGCGCATCGATCCGCGGCATGACGTCGGTGAGCGACGCGGCGGCGTAGACGGTGAGCTTCGGGGTCTCCGCCGCAGCCCCGCTCGCGAGCACGAGCGCCGTGACGGCGACGACGGCGACCTTCATCTCTCGACCATCACCGAGGTCGCCTTTACGACCGCGGTCGCGGCCGATCCGACCTCGAGTCCCAGTGCCTCCACCGCGTCGCGCGTGATCACGGCGGTCACCTGCGTGGGCCCGACCACGTCGAGCTCGATCTGCGCGAGCAGCCCTTCGACGCGGACCTCCCGCACGACGCCGATGAAGCGGTTGCGCGCGCTCAGCCCGTCGTTCCGCTGGCCGCGGATGCGCGTGATCTCGGACTCGGGGACGAGCCGGCGGTTGGCGGCGTCACGCGCCGTGCGGATCCGGCCTGCGCGGTCCCATCGGCGAAGCGTGTCGAGGCTGATCCCGAGCTGGCGCGCAGCCTCACCCGCAGGGAGCGCGCGCTCGCTCACGACCTGCCCCAGTACGGGCCGAGCGCCACGGACGCGCGCTCCGGGTCGATCGCCTGCGGCTGTACCGCGCCGAGGCCCGAGCCGCCGTTCAGCCGCTCGAGCACCGTGAGGTGGGCGGCCTCGCTCGCCGCGAGCGACGCGGCTTGCGCGCGTAGCTCGGGCGTCGTGTGGACGGAGGCGCCGTAGAGGTAGATCCCGCGCAGCGTCTGCTCGATGATCTGTCCGAGACCGAGGACTCCCGTCCGCCGGCGGAACGCAGCGGCGGGGAAGGAGATGTCGAGGTCCGACGCGCGAGGCGGGTTCGTGCCGATCTGGCCGGCAAGCAGCCGGTAGTGGCGAAGGTCGATCTCGCGCGCCCGGAGCAACAGGCGCCGCACGCCCGGCGAGATCGAGCGGAGCCTTGCCGCGCGCGCGTAGAAGGCGGTCGCGACGAGCTCGGCGGAGGCAGCGAGCCGAAGCACGGCGAGGTCGTCCTCGGTCGGCGCGGCCGCCGACGCAGTTGACGGGAACGCGAGCCCGAGCGCTGCGCCAGCGCCTCCCTGGAGGAGGCCCGCCCGAGTCAGCCTAGGCATTGCCTAGGAGTCTATGTCACCTGCGCAGCGACGTGCATGCGAGGCGCCGGGACTCCACGCGGCAGGAGAAGCCGCCGTGCCACCAGCTCTCGGTCGGGCGCAGAACGGTCGCCGAGTCGACCCAGGCGCCTCCCGTGTCGCGCGAGCCGCAGGCGAGCTCCCCGCGGTCGTACGTGCAGCCCGCAGAGCCGTCGGCGAGCCGGAACGTCGCGCGCTCGGGCGTGCCGCCGCCGGTCGTCCGGGCGGTGCCGGACACCGCAAGGGCGCCGCCGACGACGGCAGCGAGCAGCACGACGAGGAGACCCCTTCCCATCGACACGTGCAACGGCCGACGGGGGCATTCCGGTTACGCGGCCAGCAGCCTCCGGAGGACGTAGCGGAGGATCCCGCCGTGACGCAGGTACTCGCGCTCGCGCGGCGTGTCGAGCCGGACGCGGGCGCGGAACTCCTTGCCGTCGGCGCGCACCGTGACCTCGCGCGCCTCGGCGTTGTCTATTCCTTCGACCGAAAATGCTTCGCGGCCGGTCAGCCCGAGCGGCTCGCGCCCCTCGCCGTCCATGAACTGGAGTGGGAGGACGCCCATCATCAGCAGGTTCGAGCGGTGGATGCGCTCGTACGTCTCGGCGATCACCGCCTTGACGCCGAGCAGGTTCGGCCCCTTGGCCGCCCAGTCGCGCGACGACCCCGAGCCGTACTCCTTGCCCGCGATCACGATCAGCGGTGTGCCCTCTGCGAGGTAGCGCTCCGAGGCCTCGAAGATCGTCGTCTCCTCGCCGCTCGGGACGTGCATCGTCCACGTGCCCTCGCTGCCCGGGACGAGCAGGTTGCGAAGGCGAACGTTCGCGAAGGTGCCGCGAACCATCACCTCGTGGTTGCCGCGCCGCGATCCGTAGGAGTTGAAGCCCTTTCGCTCGACGCCGTGCTCGATCAGGTACTTGCCGGCGGGCGAGTCGGGCTTGATCGCGCCGGCAGGCGAGATGTGGTCGGTCGTCACCGAGTCTCCGAGCATCACGAGACAGCGCGCGCCTGCAATGTCGTCCACCGTTCCCGGCTGGGGCGACATCCCGTCGAAGTACGGCGGCCGCCGGACGTAGGTCGACTCGTCCGTCCACGCGTAGAGCTCGCCTTCTGGTGTGTCGAGCGAGCGCCAGTTGTCGTCGCCCGTGTAGACGTCCGCGTAGGTCCGCCGGAACATGTCGCCCTCGAGCGCGCTCGCGATCGTGGCCTGGATCTCGTCCGAGCTCGGCCAGATGTCGCGCAGGAAGACGTCGTTTCCGTCGCCGTCGCGGCCGAGCGGCTCGGTCGTGAGGTCGACGTCCATCCGGCCGGCGAGCGCGTACGCAACGACGAGCGGCGGCGAGGCGAGGTAGTTCGCCTTCACCTCGGGATGGATGCGCGCCTCGAAGTTGCGGTTCCCCGAGAGGACGGACGCCACCACGAGGTCGCCTTCGGTGACGGCCTCGGAGATCGGCCCGGGCAGCGGGCCGGAGTTCCCGATGCAGGTCGTGCAGCCGTAGCCGACGGTGTGGAAGCCGAGCGCCTCGAGGTACTGCGTCAGCCCGGAGCGGTCGTAGTACTCGGTCACGACCTTCGATCCGGGCGCGAGGCTCGACTTGACCCACGGCTTGCGGGTCAGGCCTCTCTCGACAGCGTTCTTCGCGAGCAGGCCCGCGCCGACCATCACCTGCGGGTTCGACGTGTTCGTGCAGCTCGTGATCGCCGCGATCACGACCGCGCCGTGCTCGAGGTCGAAGCTGTCGCCGTTCGAGTCGACGTGCACCGGCTTTGCGCGCACGGCGACGACGGTGTCGGGTATGTCGACGGAGGCCTCGCGCTCGTCGACGCCGTTGTGCGCAGGATGCTGCTCGGCGGTCGGGTCGGAGGCCGGGAACGTCTCGGCCACCTGCTCGTCGTGCGCGTCGCCGTACGGAACCCCGAACGACTCGAGCGCGCTCAGGAACGAGTTCTTCGCGCTCGCGAGCGGCACGCGGTCCTGCGGCCGCCGCGGCCCGGCGATCGACGGCTCGACGTCGCCGAGGTCGAGCTCGACGACCTCCGAGTACGTCGGATGGTGCGTCGGGTCGTGCCAGAGCAGGTTCTCCTTGCAGTAGGCCTCGACGAGCGCGATCCGCTCGTCGTCGCGCCCGGTCAGGCGGAGGTAGTCGACCGTCACCTCGTCCACGGGGAAGAACCCGCACGTCGCGCCGTACTCGGGCGACATGTTCCCGATCGTCGCGCGATCCGCGAGCGGCAGGGAGCCGAGCCCTTCGCCGAAGTACTCGACGAACTTCCCGACGACGCCGGTGCGGCGCAGGATCTCGGTGACCGTCAACACGAGGTCGGTCGCCGTTGCGCCCTCGCGCATCCTGCCGGTCAGCTTGAACCCGACCACTTGAGGCACGAGCATCGAGACGGGCTCGCCGAGCATCGCCGCTTCGGCCTCGATCCCGCCGACGCCCCAGCCGAGGACGCCGAGGCCGTTGATCATCGTCGTGTGCGAGTCGGTCCCGACGAGGGTGTCCGGAAACGCCTGCCCGTCGCGCGACTCGACGACGCGTGCGAGGTACTCGAGGTTGACCTGGTGGACGATCCCCGTGTTCGGCGGGACGACCTTGAAGTTGTCGAACGCCGTCTGCCCCCAGCGCAGGAACGCGTAGCGCTCCTTGTTCCGTTCGAACTCGAGCTCGGTGTTGCGGTGCATGGCGAAACGAGTCCCGAACTCGTCGACCTGCACCGAGTGGTCGATCACGAGCTCGGCCGGGAGGAGCGGGTTGATCTTCTCCGGGTCGCCGCCGAGGTTGCGCATCGCGTCGCGCATGCCCGCGAGGTCGACGATCGCCGGGACGCCGGTGAAGTCCTGGAGGAGGACGCGGGCGGGGACGAACGCGATCTCGCTGGTCGGGTCGGCGGCCGCGTCCCAGCCGGCCACGGCCTCGACGTCGTGCTCGTCGCCGAGGCGGAGCGCGTTCTCGAGCAGGATCTTGAGCGTGTACGGGAGCCGCTCGATGTCGAAGCGGCCCTGGAGCGCGTCGAGGCGGAAGATCTCGTACTCCCCGCCTCCCACGCGCAACGTGGAGCGTGCGGCGAAGGAGTCGGCCACGGGCCCAACCCTATCGGCCGGGCCCGTGACCGTGATGGGACGGCTAGTTGACGAGCAGATAGAACGGCCGGTCGGCCGCCACGCCTGCGCTGTCGTAGGTCTTGACCTCGACCTCCTTGCCCGACGGGCAGGTGTTCAGGAGGACGCTGGCCGTGAGCTGGCCGCTGGCGCTCGAGTCGATCGTGCCGATGACGTTGATCGCGCCGCCCTCGACGTCGATGCAGTACACGCCGGGCGCAGGCTTCGAGACGCCGGCGTCCGTGATGTTCCGCGCGCGCGGGTCGTCGACGTCGCCGCCGGCGAGCACGTGGGCGTAGGCCTTCGCCGCCCCGGACGGGCCGGCGGGTCCTGCAGGACCTGCCGGACCAGCGGGGCCGGCGGCACCTGCGGGGCCGGCGGCGCCGCGCGGGATCTGGCCCAGCTTGAAGTCCTTGGAGAGCAGCGAGCGGTCCTTCACCTGGATCGTGGTCACGCTGTTGCGGGCGAGCTTCACAGCTGCGTAGCCCGTTCCGCCGAGCGCCACGAACAGCGCGATCATCGAGATCACGAGCGCGGGGGACGGGACGAGCGATTTGATGCGATTCATGGAACCTCCTGGTTTGCCGGAGGGATTCCTACCCGCGTCAAACCCGAGCTCCTATGCGTTCACAGGAGTCCTTACGAAATGCGTAAGCGGTATTTACGCCGTGGCGTCTGCTAGCGGCCGAGCTCGCCCGCAAAGCTGCCGCCGCCGATCACCCGCTCAGCGTCCGCTCCCGCCCGTCCGCGGAGCTCGCGATCGGAGGTGACGAGCCAGTACGGCTCGTGCTGGATCGCCTCCCGCGCGATCCAGTCGTCCGCGCTCTCGCGTCCGGTGCCGACGACGTCGTCCGCCTCCTCGGGCGCGGCGCCGTCGAAGACGAGGAGCACGTCGTGCCCGTTCCGCTGCGCCCACTCGCGGGCGAGCTCGACGAGCTGGCGGTCGGGGATGTTCGGCCAGCGCGACCGTTGGACGTTTCGTCCGTCGACGACGACCGTCGGACTCACCCGGGCAAGTTAACCCAGGCGCAAAGGCGGTTGCCCCGACCCGGAGCTATAAACCGCCCGTGGAACGCGATCCTCGCTCGCTGCTCCGCGTCGCAGCGTTGCTCGCCGCCGGCCTCCTCGGTGGGATCGCAGCGCTCGTCGGCGCAGCCTCGGTCGGCAAGCTCGGCGGGACGACAACGATCCGCGAGGTCTCGGCGGACTCGCAGGCATCGGTTGCGTTCGCGCCGCAGAGCGGGCTGACACCCGGCGACATCTACGCCGCGTACTCGAAGGGCGTCGTCCAGATCGAGGCGACGGGACCGCTCTCTGCGGACCCGTTCGACGCGTACCCACGTCGAAGCCGGTCGCTCGGCTCCGGGTTCGTGATCTCGAAGTCGGGCTTCATCGTCACGAACTACCACGTGGTCGAGGGCGCGGAGACGATCAACGTCAGCTTCTCGAACGAGGAGGCCGTGCGCGCGAAGCGTGTCGGCGTCGACCCGAGCACGGACATCGCGGTACTGAAGGTGAACACACCGCCGCGCGGGCTTACCCCGCTCGTGTTCGGGAGCTCCGCCGCAGTGAACGTCGGCGACCAGGTCGTTGCGATCGGCAACCCGTTCGGCTACGAGCGCTCGATGACCGCGGGGATCGTCAGCGCAATCGGCCGGGTGCTCGAGGCGCCGAACGCGCTTGCGATCGACAACGCGATCCAGACCGACGCGCCGATCAACCCCGGCAACTCCGGCGGCCCCCTCCTGAACACCGAAGGAAAGGTGATCGGCGTCAACACGCAGATCAGGACCGGCCCCGCGGCCGAGGGCAACGTCGGCGTCGGGTTCGCGGTTCCCGTCGACACCGTCAAGAGCGTGACCGCGCAGATCATCCGCGTCGGCAAGGTCGAGCACGCGTTCCTCGGGGTCGAGACAGCGCGGCTGACCGACGACATCGCGCGCCTCTTCAACCTGAAGTCGCGCCAGGGCCTGCTGATCGACTCGGTCGTCTCGGGGAGCGCCGCCGAGCGGGCGGGCCTCCGCGAGGGGACGCGCACGGTGATCGTCGGCGGCGAGAGCTGGCGGCTCGGCGGCGACATCATCGTCGCGATCGACGGCAACTCCGTCACCACGCCTGAGGGGATGCGCGCGATCCTCGCGAAGAAGCGCCCCGGCGACGAGATCGTCGTCGAGCTGTACCGCGACGACCGTCGGATGAAGCTGACCGTGAAGCTCGGTCGCGCGCCGTCCGGCGAATAGCCTTCCGGGATCGAGCACTCGTTCGGCCAGAGCGCGCCCTTCTCCGTGGGCGTCGAGGAGGAGCTGCTGCTCGTCGACGAGCAGACGCTGGAGCCGGTCGCCGCGGCGGCGGTGGTCGTCGAGCGCGCCGGCGTCGGCGTCAAGCACGAGCTGATGGCAACGTTCGTCGAGACGGCGACGGGGATCTGCGAGTCGCCGCGGGAAGCATTCGACGAGGTGCGTGCGCTCCGAGACCGCGTCGCTGCGGCTGCGGCGCTTGACGCGCTCCGACCGCTCGCGATCGGCTCGCACCCGTTCGCACCGCCCGACGACGCGCCGATCATCGACAACCCCGACTACCTCGAGTTCGTCGAGGCGGCCGGGCCCGTCGCGCGTCGCCAAGGCGTGTGCGGGCTGCACGTCCACGTCGGCATGCCGGATCCCGAAACGTGCGTTCGTGCGCACGAGGGCGTGCTGCCCTGGCTGCCGGTCGTGCTCGCGGTCGCGGCCAACTCGCCGTGGTTCCGCGGTGAGGAGACGGGCCTGCTCTCGACGCGCGCCGAGGTGCTCGCCACGCTTCCACGCTCGGGAGTCCCTCCGTTGTTCGGCTCGTGGGAGGGCTGGGTTGCGACGATGGAACGTTGGCAACGTGCAGGTGTCCTGAAGAAGCCGACGCAGACCTGGTGGGACGTCCGCATCCATCCAGCGCACGGCACGCTCGAGATCCGCACGCCCGACCAGGCGACCGACGTCGCGCGAACCGGCGCGATCGTAGCGCTGGTCCATGCGCTCGCCGTCTGGGCCGCCGGCGGTGACGGACGTCCGGCGTCACGGGCCGACGCGCACACGAACCGCTTCTTCGCGTCGCGGTTCGGGCCCGGCGCGAAGCTGATCCATCCCGATGAGGACCGGCTCGTCCCGGTGCCGGAGCTCTTCGACGACCTGCTGGAGCGGATCGGCCCGCACGCCGACGAACGGCTGCTCGCTCCGCTCGACGCGTCGTCCTGCGAGGCCGACCGCCAGCTCGAGGCCGGGGACCCGCGCGCCGCCTGCGCCGACGCGGTCGAGCGGTCGCTAGCATCGCCCGCGTGACGACCGAGACGATCCAGGTGAGCGGCGTCCGCTGCGAACAGTGCGTGTTCAGGCTCGGGACCGCACTCCAGGGCCAGGATGGTCTCGAGGCCGCGTCGGCCAACCTGATGGGCGAGGTCACCCTCACGTGGGACGAGGCGAGAACCTCGCGCGACGAGCTCGTCGCCGCCTTGTCGAAGGCAGGATTCCCAGCCCTCGAGGGCTGATGTCCGACACCGACACCGAGGGGCGCCGCATCGCGAACGAGGCCCGCGACCGCGTCCGCTTCGAGGAAGAGGCGCTTGGCCTCTCCGACCAGGTGTTCCGCGTCGCGCGCGGCCTCGTCAACTCGCGCGAGGAGGCGGAGGACCTCGTCCAGCAGACGTACGAGCGCGCGTTCCGCAGCTGGCGGTCGTTCACGCCGGGCACCAACCTCCGCGCCTGGCTCCTCCGGATCCTCACGAACCTCAACATCGACCGGGCCCGCCGCGACCAGCGCCGGCCCGACACGCAGCCGATGGAGGAGACCGACTACTTCCTCTACAACCGCCTGGAGGAGACGGCCGGCCGGCCGCTGGAAGAAGATCGGGTTGTCGAGCGTTTAAGCCAAGATGACGTCGTTGGAGCCCTCTCTGCCGTCCCACACGACTTTCGCGACGTCCTGGTCCTCGTCGACATCGGCGACTTCTCCTACCAGGACGCCGCGCAGATCCTCGACATCCCGATCGGTACCGTGATGTCACGCTTGCACCGAGCGCGGCGCGTGTTGAAGCGAGAGCTCGCCGAGCGCGCTGTGGAGAGCCCGTGATGGACCCCTGCGACCACTGCGAAGAAGTCATCCAGCCGTACCTCGACCGGACGCTCTCGGTTGAGGAGCAGACGGCGGTCGAGCTGCATCTCGGCGAGTGCCCGTGGTGCTCGAAGCGCTTCCGCTTCGAGCAGGAGTTCCGCGGCTACGTCCGCGTCGCGTGCTCCGAGGAGATGTCGCCGGGGCTGAAAGCGAAGCTCGCGGAGCTCCGCACGCCGCTACTTTGATCAGGAGGGCTTGACGAAACAGGCGCTGTGTCACCGGGCCGCGCTGGGCGGCGCGATGCGGCGTCCTCAGTCGCGCCCGTATCCAGCGGATACGAACGCTCCCTGCGTCCTTGCCTCACACCACCCATCGCACCCCGGCGACGAGGCAGGTTCCGCCAAGCCCTCCTAAGCCGGCCCGCGCGGCGGCCCGACGATCACGACGAGCCGTTTGGGGTTCTTCCCGCCGGGTAGCGGCATCGTCCCCACCCCGAGCTGGCGTGCGAGCCGGTCGGCGACGTCGTAGCCGCCGTGCTCGTAGTAGACCGCGGTTCGCGGATAGTCGAAGCGGTTCGCGCGCCGCACACGCGCGATGTGGTACCCGAGCGCGCCGATCTTGGACGCCGTCTGCCGCGTGAAGGTGATGTTCCCGCTTCCGTTCAGCACGTCGACGTCGATCTGCCACGGCTTCGGAAGCCTGGCGTCCGCCGCCAGCTGCGCGGCCTGGGCCTCGCGCGCCCGCTCCTGCTCGCGGCCGGGGAGGACGAAGACCGCGACGAGGGCGATGAGCGCGGCGGCCCCTGCAGCAAGCGCGGCGACGCGCTTGCGCGGGTTCGCGCGGAAGGGACGCGGGCCGACGGGCAGTCCCGCGAGCTGCCGCGCCTCCCAGTGGTCGATCTCGAGCGCGCTCGTGTACAGCATGAGCGCGAGCAGCGCGTCGTCCGGTGTGCGGAAACGGTAGACGCGGCCCTCCTCGAGCCACGCGACCTCGTCCTCGGTCAGCCCGGCCTTGGCGGCCGCCTCGCGGACCGGGAGCTGGCGCGCGAGCCGCGCCTGGGCCAGGCGCGAGCGCTTGCGGTCGAGTGCGGTTGCGAGCTCCACAGGATCGTCTCGTTTCGTCGGCTAGCGGGGGTCCTCCTTCCATTCATCGGCCGAATCGACGTCTCCTGGAGAGCCGAGGTCGTCGCACGGGACGAGCAGCGGCTCGAGTGCGCGGGCGCCCTCGTCCGGGATGCTCGACCACGCCTCGCGGCCGATCACGACCGGATGGCCACGGTCTCCACCGTACGACGCGGCGACGACGTCGGCGCCCGACTCCCGCCAGGCGGCGACGACGCGATCGATCGCGGCGGGCGCGAGGTCCGGCCCGTCTGCCAGCACGACGACCGCGGCCTCGACCTTCGGAGGAAGCGACTCGAGCCCGCGGCGAAGCGAGGCCCCTGCGCCGAGCTCCCAGTCGTCGGCGTGCACGAGGCGGGCGTCCGTCTCAAGCGCGTGAGCTCCGCTGACGACGACGACGTCGTCGACGCCGCTCGCGCGAACCCGCTCGAGCACGCGCGGCAGGAACAGCCGCTGCTTCGGCGACCCGAACCTGCTCGCCGCTCCGGCCGCCAGCACGACGGCGACGATCATCAGCGGATCGTGACCGACCGGACGACGACGGGCTCCGTCGGCTGCTCGGTCGCAGGATCGCCGAGCTTGCCGATTCGCTCGACGACGTCCTTGCCGTTCGTCACCTCGCCGATCACCGCGTAGTCGGGCGGGAGTCCGAGCCGGTCGCCCGTGACGACGAAGAACTGGCTGCCGGCTGTGCCGGGCGGATCGGCGGCGGTCTTCGCCATCGCGACGACGTTCTTCGTGTAGGCCGTGCCGCTCGGCGGCGGATCGACGGTCGTGTAGCCGGGGCCGCCCGTGCCGGTCGAAGTCGGGTCGCCTCCCTGGATCACGAACCCTGGCACGATGCGGTGGAAGACCGTGTCGTCGAAGTACTTGTCGGTCGCGAGCGCCTCGAACGACGCGACGGCGTTCGGCGCGCGCTTCGGGTCGAGCCGGATCGTGAACGTGCCGCAGTTCGTCGTCACGACTGCGTCCCGCGCCGCAGCGTTCGCCGGCGTCTTCGGCGCCTCACGTGGCTCGGGCTGCCTCGGCTCGGGTTGCTGGACGGCCGTGCAGCCGTTCGCGCTCGTCTGTGCCGCCTCCGTGGTCGAGGCGTCGTTGCCGCCGCAACCGGCGAGGAGGGCGACCGCGGCGAGCCCTACGACGGTCCGCCTCAAGCCGTGATCGCGGCGATCGCCCGGCGGATCAGCGCACGTGCGACGTCGACCTTGTAGGCCGTGCCCGGGAGGGGTGTCGCCGACTCGATCGCGTCCGGCGAGTCGAGTCGCCAGGGGATCGGGGCCACCCCCGCGAGCGCGATGCGGACGCCGTCCTGGTGGCGCGCGGCGGCGACGCCGACGAGCGGAAAGGCCCACCGCTTCCGGTCCATCGCCTTCAGATAGACGCTCCGCTCCGGGCGCTCGTAGTGGATGCGCGTGATCAGCTCGCTCGGGCGGAGGTCGACGATGTCTCGTACGTGCTCGTCAGGAAGGCGGTAGAGCCCGGCGAGCGGATACGCCGCTTCGCTCGTCTCGACGGTGGCGTCCAACGCGAGGAGCGCCGCCGCGACGTCGGAGGGGTGGGCGGACGCACAGAAGTCGTTCGCGAAGATCGCGTGCTCGCGGTGTTGGCCTTCGCGCGCATGGCACGTGTCGCCGCCGTGGAGGCGGCACGGGAACTTCAGCCGCCAGTACCAGCACCGCGTCGCCTGGAGCAGGTTGCCGCCGATGGTCCCCATGTTGCGGAGCTGCGGGGAAGCGGCGAGACGGCACGCCTCCCGAAGGACGTCGGGGACGGTCGAGTCGACCTCGAGCTCCGCAAGGGTCGTTCCGGCTCCGATCGCTGAGCCGTCGACACCCCGCGGGACGACGTGGCGGATGTCGACGAGCCGGTCTGCGACGACGAGGCCGTCCCGCAGCTGCGGCACGAGCTCCGTGCCGCCGGCGAGGGCGCGCGCGCCGTTGCCGAGCGCGGCGGACGCCTCTTCGAGCGAGCTAGGTCGCGCCAGCTCCAACGCGCTCCCGTTCCCGTGCCTCGCGCAGCGCCTGCAGGATCTCCTCCCGCGTGATCGGGAGCGACGTCACCTCGGCTCCGGTCGCGTCGCGGATCGCGTTCGCGATCGCGGCGGCCGTCGGGATGATCGGTGGCTCGCCGAGCCCCTTCGACCCGAGGTTCGTCAGGTGCTCGTCGGGCTTGTCGACGAGCTCGCAGACGATCTCGGGCACGTCGGCGATCGTCGGCAGCTTGTACGCGTCGAGCGTGCGCGTCAGCACCTTCCCCGTCCGCGTGTCGTCGAGCCGCGACTCGGAGAAGGTGTGGCCCATCGCCTGGATGATCCCGCCCTCGATCTGACTCTGTGCGCCGAGCGGGTTGATCACGCGACCGACGTCGTGCACCGCGTAGATGCGCTCGACGACGACCTCGCCCGTCTCGACGTCGACCGCGACCTCCGCGACCTGCACGCCGAAGGTGAGCACCCGCATGCCTGCCGGGTTCGGCCCGCGCGCTCCCTTGCCGAGGATCTGCCCGTCGTCGAGGAGGCCCGTGATCTCCTCGAGCGGCCACGACCCGCTGTCCGACGAGACGATGTTTCCGCCGGCGAGCGACAGCACGCGCCGCTCGACCTCGAACCGCTGCGCCGCGATCTCGAGGATCTGCTCGGCAGCGTCCGCCGCGGCCGCCCGCACGGCCGGACCCATCGACGGCAGCGTCGACGAGCCGCCGGAGATGACGGCGTACGGACCGCGGGCAGAGTCGCCGACCTGGACGTCGACGCGGTCGACCGTGAGCGCGAGCTCTTCCGCGGCGATCTGCGCCATCGCTGTGCGCGTGCCGGTCCCGAGGTCCTGCATCGCCGTGACGACGTTCGCCCGCCCGTCGGAGCCGACGCGGACCCACGCATAGCTCGGCGGCCCGCCGCCGCCGTACCAGATCTGGCTCGCCATCCCGACGCCGCGCTTCCACACCTCGTCGGAGCGAGCGCGAACCTCGGTGCGCCGCTCCCAGTGCGGCTCCGCACGCCGGTAGCACTCCATCAGCTCCTTTGCCGAATAGGGCCGGCCGTCGATCGTGTCGGCGTTCGCGTAGTTCTGCCGGCGAAGCTCGAGCGGATCGATGTCGAGGGCCGCGGCGAGCTTGTCGAGCAGGCACTCGAGCGACCACGTTCCCTCGACGAAGCCGGGCGCGCGGAAGGCCGCCATCGGCGGAAGGTTCAGCTTCGCGCCGTACTCGACGGTCCGCACGTTGTCGCAGGCGTAGAGCATCTGCATCGGGCCCGCCGTCGACGGGAGCCAACCGCTCCACCCGAGCGAGCAGATGAACTCGCCGCCGAGCGCGACCAGCGTTCCGTCCGACTTCGCGGCGGCGGTCACGCGCTGGATTGTCGCGTTGCGGTTCCCGGAAACGACGTTCTCCTCCCGCCGCGAGACGGCGAGCTTGACTGCGCGCCCGGCACGGCGCGCGAGCTCGGCCGCGATGTAGACGTAGTTTCCGGTGCCGCCCTTCGCGCCGAACCCGCCGCCCATGAACTCGCAGACGACGCGAACCTTGTCGCGAGGGAGGCCGAACGTGTCGGCGACGTCGTCGCGGACGCCCCAGATGTACTGCGTCGAGACGTAGACGTCGAGCCCTTCGCCGCGCCACTCGCACACGCACTGGTGCGTCTCGAGCGGGTTGTGGTTCAGGGTCTGGGTCCGGTACTCCGCCTCGACGACGACGTCGGCTTCCGCGAGCCCGCGGTCGTAGTCGCCGCGGTCGTGGCGTCGCGCGGCGCCGAGGAGCGACTCGCGCCGCACCGCCTCCTCTGGGTCGAGCAGCGGTTCGAGCTCTTCCCACTCGACGTCGATCAGCTCGACCGCGGCGCGCGCCTGCGCGAGCGTGTCCGCTGCAACGGCCGCGACCGGACGTCCTTCGTACTCGGCGACGTCCGCGAGCGCGTCGACGTCGCCTGGGCCGATCACGGCGCGGACGCCTGGGGCCTCGCTAGCCCGCGAGAGATCGATCCGTGCGACGCGCGCGTGGGCGAACGGGCTCCGCAGGACGGCCGTCTCGAGCATCCCCGGCAGGCGCACGTCGGCGGTGTACCGCGCCTCGCCGCGCGCGCGCTCGAACCCGTCGACCTTGACGGCCGGCCGACCGACGACGTCGAGCGGTCCCTCGGGCCACTGGTCGAGCGCGTCCTCCTCGACGACGACCCACGTCTCGGTGTAGCGGCCCTCGACCTCCTTCTCCGTCTTGATCAGCCGCGCCAGGTCTGGATCGCCTCCTCGATGCGGAGGTACGTCCCGCAGCGGCAGAGGTTCCCTGCCATCGCGTGGCGGATCTCGTCGCTCGAGGGGTCCGGGTTCGCAGCGACGAGCGCGGATGCGCTCACGATCTGCCCAGGCGTGCAGAAGCCGCACTGGAGTGCGTCCGTCCGGACGAACGCGTCGACGAGCGGATGGTCGCGCAGCCCCTCGATCGTCGTCACCTCGCGTTCCTCGACGGTATGCACGAGCGTGATGCACGAGAGGTGCGCCGCGCCGTCGACGAGCACCGTGCACGCGCCGCAGTGCCCCTCGCCGCACGCGATCTTCGTCCCGGTCAGCCCGAGATCGTCCCTGAGCGTCTCGGCGAGCGAGCGGCCGACGGCGGGCTCGACCTCGTGGAGCGCGCCGTTAACCCTCAGTCGCATCGGATGTGACGGAGAGGATGTCCGCGAGGTGGATCAGCCGGAACGTCGCGCGCGACGCCTCGACCCGGTCGTCGTCGGTCTCCGACTCCGGCAACCCGCGCCAGAGCTCCCGCGCGGTGACGAGCAGGTCGCGGATGCGCTCGAGCTCGTCCGGGCGGCCGTTCCGCTCCTCGGTCGCGTTGAGCGCGAGGCCGAGCACGCCGATCGTGTCCGGCTGGCGCGTCCACAGGAGCGGCGTCGCCATCGAGAGGTACTGGTGGATGCGCGCGAAGACCATCGGCTGCCGGAACGTCGAGCGGCCGCGGGGCTCGGAGGGCTCGAGCGCCTCCTCTCCGTCCGCGATCCGGTTCGCGTTCCCGGCGAGCATGTTGCGCACCTCTTCCTCCGTGAAACCGGCGATACGCGCCGTGCGTAGCGCGAGCAGCAGCGAGTTCGGCTGGCGCCCGTACGGGTAGTCGGACGCATAGACCACCTGCTCCGGCGGGACGAGGTGGAGGAAGTCGAGCAGGTCGACCGCGCTCCACACGGAGGTGTCGAAGAACACGCCCCGCTTGCCGGCGAAGCACGCCGCGAGGTTGCCGAGGTCGGCGATCCCTGCGTGGGCGATGATCAGCTGCGCGTCGGGGTTCGCGTCGACGAGCCGGCGGAGATGGTCGGCGATCGGCGGGAGCCCACGGCCGCCGTGGATCAGGATCGGCACGCGCCGCTCCGCGGAGAGCTGGAACACCGGCGCGAGCCGCTCGTCGTTCAGCATGAAGCGCTGCGCGCGAGGGTGGAGCTTGATGCCGCGCGCGCCGAGGTCGAGGCCGCGCCGCGCCTCCTCGAGCGGCTCCTCCGTCAGGTCGAGCCGGACGAACGGGATCAGCCGGCCCTTCGAGCGCTCGGCGTAGGCCAGTGTGCGGTCATTCGCCGCGCGGAACGCGGGCTGCCGGTCCGGCTCGTCGAGGCAGAACATGTTCGCCCGGGAGACGCCGTACTTGTCCATGCCGGTGAGGAGCTCGTCGAAGCGGCCCTTCATGCCGTCGATGTCGTCTCCCAGGTGGACGTGGGCGTCGAAGATGTCGGCGCCGTCGGGCAGCTCCGCGCGCAGCTCCTCCTCGTAGAGCCCGATCAGCTCCTGCGCGCGCTGAAGTGCCTCCTCCACGCGGAGGAGTCTACGTTCCGCGTTATCGCTTGGAGATCGGCTTCGCGGGCCGGACCGCGACCTTGACCCGGACGACCGCGGCGCGCGGGCTCGTGAGCTTGTCGCCCGGGCGCCGTGCGGTCACGACCAGCGTGACCGTGCTCGGCTTCTTCAGGTTGAGCTTCGAGCCCGGCATGAAGACGAGCGAGACGAGGCCGTCCTCGTCGGTCGTCGCCTCCACCGGCGCGAGGAGCGCGGTGCCCGGCAGCACGACGGCAGAGACGAGCGCGCCCGAGATGCGGAACCCGCGGTCGTCGCTGACGCGGAGCGCGACGGTCACGCTGCGGCGCTTCGTGAGCTTCGCGGGGCGGGCGGTGACCTGGTCCACGAGGAGGCGGTGTGGCGCGACGACCTTCGCGGCCGCGATGAACGGCTTCTCCTCGGTCGGCTTCAGCTCCGAGACGACCGGCGTCACCTCGGAGACCGCGTCCCGGGCGCCGGCGCCGTTCGAGGCGGTGATGCGGACACGGAGCGTCTTGCCGATGTCGAACGCGATCATGGTGTACGTGTCGCCGCTCAGGCCGAGGTCCGTGCAGTTCTGACCCTGCGCATCGCAGCGCTGCCACTGGAGCGCGAGCGTCGGCGATCCGGTCCAGCTCCCGCGTGCGGCCGTGAGCGTCTCCTCGACCATCGCGAGACCGGAGACCGTCGGCGCGGACGTCGCGACCGGTGCGAGCGGAGCCTGCGGCTTCGGCCCGGCGGGGGGCGTCGGCGCCGAGGGCTGGGACGGGCCTGCAGGCGCCGATCCCGGCACCACGGCGGTCATCCCCGAGGGGGCGCTCCGCCGGGTCCAGTTGCACTCGACCACGCCGGTCTGCGAATTCCCCGCTCCGCAGTCGTAGATGCTCATCGTCTCCATCGCCCTGAGCTTCGAGCCGGCATCGGCGCCCTGAACGGTGTAGAAGCGGCCGGTGGCACCCCCGATGTCGGCACACGAGCTACCGCCAGCATCGCAACGCTGCCACTGGTACGTCATCTCGCACTCCGAGTGGCACGACGTCCCGTTGTCGTAGAGCCACGTTCCGTTGTTGGCCGTCAGCTGCTCCCCGACGACGGCATTGCCGCTGATCGATGCGACCGTGTTCATCTGTGGCGCCTCGGCCGCAGCAGGGCCGGCCGCCAGCAAGGCGACACCCGCGATGGCACCGATGATGAGCCGGAGACGCACTGGCTTCTGAATTCGGCAGAACGCGGTCTCGCCTGAAGCCCTAGCGCACCCGGATCCTGAACAGGTTCGAGCTGGAACTTCCGGACTGTGGCTTCTCCCCACGTTTCCGAGCTTCGGCGTAGATGTACGTCGTTCCCGAGCCCGTTGCTGCGTACGTGAACGTGGCCCAACCCTTCGAGTCCGTCGTTCGCGCCGCCGACGAGCCGGAAAGGAGCCCCGTGGGCTGCGAACGGACGACAACTCCCGTCACGTGGAAGCCGCGGTCGTCCGAAACCAGGATCCGCACGGTCACCCGGCCCTTTGACTGCCGTGCGACCAGCTGGTCGAGGATGAGCCGATGCGGCATGGTGACCTTGGCGGCCGCGATGGTCGGTCGCGCCGCGGTCGGCTTGAGCTCGACCACCACGGCGGAGGCCGTCGACACCGCCTGGTTGCTGCCGCCCTCGTTCGTCGCGACCTCGATCACGCGCACACGACTGCCGACGTCCTCAGCCGTGAGCTTGTACGAGGCGCCCGTTGCTCCCGGAAGCGTGGAGCACGCTTCGCCGATCGAGTTGCATCGCTGCCAGAAGAATGCCTTCGTGATGGTGCCTGGGCCGGTCCACGTGCCTCCCGTGGCCCGAATGACTTCCTCTTCCATCGCGAGCCCGGAGAGGGTCGGCGGCGCGCTTGCTTGCGCCGTCGTGACCGGACGTTGGTTGATCGGACCGAACGGCGTCGACGCGCTGTTCTTTGTGATGTCGTGACACTCGACCTCGCCGGTCTGGGAATTGCCGGCGCCGCAGTCGCGCTTAAAGATCGTCTCGACGAAGCGGACCTTCTTGCCGACGTCCTCGGTCCCGAGGAGGTAGGTGAATGCCGTCCTTCCCGGGACGTCGACGCATCCGGAGGAGTCCGCGTTGCAGCGCTGCCAGTTGTAGGTGTACGTGCAGTCGCCGGCCTCGCACTTCAGCCCGTTGTCGTAGAGCCATTGGCCATTCGTGCCGTTGAGCGTTTGACCCTCCGTGGGGTCCCCGTACACGCCGGGATTGGCCCGGTTCGTCGGGAACTCCGCATTGGCCGCGCCGGCCAGAAGGAGTGGGACCGTGACGACGAAGGCGACGACGAGAGCGCGCGCGATGCGCTTGGACGAATGCACCATGAGAGACTCCATTTCGAGCTGACTCCGCTAAAAAGACCCCGGAACCGTCGGGGAACGACCCGGTTGGCGGCCGGAGGATAGCACCGTTTCCAACACGTATAGGATCGTGCGCGCCGTGCCGGACGTCGTGATCTACGCGGACACCGTACGCTCGCCGGAGCTCCGCCATGAGATCCCGTTGGTCATCCCTGATCCGTTTCTCTACATCGAGCGGAACGGCACCAGCCACGTGGTGATCGGGGCGCTCGAGCTCCCCCGGGTCCGGACGCTCGCCGGGCTCCAGGTGCATCCGCTCGAGGAGTTCGGCTACGACGAGCTCCTCCGCTCGGGCAAGAGCCGGGCGGAGATCCGGGACGAGGTGAACGCGCGGGCCTGCGAGGCCCTGGGGGTGGCCGCGGCGGCCGTTCCGGGCGACTTCCCGCTCGAGATCGCCGACAGCCTCCGCGGCCGCGGGCTCGACGTCGCGGCCGACCGGGAGCTCTTCGACCGCCGTCGCCGCGTGAAGAACGAGCACGAGCTGGCAGGGATGAGGCGGGCGCAGCGCGCGGCCGAGGCCGGCATGGACGCGGCGCGCGAGCTCTTTCGCCTCGGGCTGCCGCTGACCGTCGAGGAGGTGAAGGCGGCGATCGAGGCGCGGTTCGTCGCGGCCGACTGCACAGCCGACGAGTTCATCGTCTCGCACGGCCCGCAGTCCGCGATCGGCCACCACGGCGGCGAGGGCCCGATCGCCGAGGGCGAGCCGATCGTGATCGACCTCTGGCCGCGCGATCGCGAGTCGGGGTGCTACGCCGACATGACGCGAACGTTCGTGCTCGGCGAGCCGAGCGACGAGCTGCGCGAGTGGCACCGCCTCTGCAAGGAGGCACTCGACCGCGCGCTCGGCGACATCCGCGCGGGCGTCACCGGCAAGTCCGTCTTCGACGGCACGTGCGACCTCTTCGAGGCCGCGGGCTACAAGACCCAGCGCACGAAGGAGCAGGGCGTGCCGCTCGAGGAGGGGTTCTTCCACTCGCTCGGCCACGGCGTCGGGCTCGAGGTGCACGAGGAGCCGTCGCTCGGGATGCTCGGGCAGGAGCTCGTCGCGGGAGATGTGGTGAGCGTGGAGCCCGGCCTCTACAAGCCGGGAGTCGGCGGCTGCCGGCTCGAGGACCTCGTGGTCGTCACCGACGGCGGCTGCGCGAACCTGACGGACTACCCGTACGACCTGACGCCGTGACGCAGCACGCGATCGAGACGATCCTCACCGAGGACCGGCGCTACCCGCCGCCAGACGACTTCGCAGCGCAGGCGAACGCGCAGCCCGACATCTACGACCGCGACTTCGAGGAGTTCTGGGAGACGGAGGGGCGCGAGCGGATCTCGTGGTTCGAGCCGTTCACGAAGCTCTACGAGTGGGAGCCGCCGTACGCGAAGTGGTACCTCGGCGGCAAGACGAACGTCACCTACAACTGCGTCGACCGCCACGTCGAGCAGGGGCGCGGCGACAAGGTCGCGTACTACTGGGAGGGCGAGCCGGAGGATGACCGGCGCGAGATCACGTTCGCCGATCTGCAGCGCGAGACGACGAGGCTCGCGAACGCGCTGAAGGAGTTCGGCGTCCGCAAGGGCACCCCGGTCGGCATCTACATGGGGATGGTCCCCGAGACGCCGGTCGCGATGCTCGCGTGCGCGCGCATCGGCGCGCCGCACACCGTCGTCTTCGGCGGCTTCTCCGCGGACTCGCTCTCCGACCGCCTCCAGGACATGGAGTGCGAAGTGCTGATCACGCAGGACGAGGCGTGGCGCCGCGGGACGACCGTGCCGCTCAAGCGCACGGCCGACACGGCGCTCGAGTCGGCGCCGTCCGTGACAAACGTCGTCGTCCTCAGGCGCACCGGCAACGACGTACCGATGCAGGAAGGTCGCGACCACTGGTGGCACGACGTCGCGACCGACGACACCGAGTACCCGCCCGAGCCGATGGACTCCGAGGATCTCCTCTATCTCCTCTACACGAGCGGGACAACCGCGAAGCCGAAGGGCATCGCGCACACGACGGCCGGCTACCTGACCGGCGTCGCGACGACGCACCACTACATCTTCGACGTCAAGCCCGACTCCGTCTACTGGTGCGCGGCCGACGTCGGGTGGGTCACCGGCCACAGCTACATCGTGTACGGCCCGCTGACGAACGGGACGACGGGCGTGCTCTACGAGGGGACGCCCGACTTCCCCGACAAGGACCGCTGGTGGGATATCGTCGAGCGCTACAAGGTCGACATCCTCTACACGGCGCCGACGGCGATCCGCGCGCACATGAAGTGGGGCCACGAGCACGCCGACAAGCACGATCTCTCGTCGCTCCGGCTGCTCGGCTCGGTTGGCGAGCCGATCAACCCCGAGGCGTGGGAGTGGTACCGGCGTCACATCGGCGGTGGTACGACGCCCGTCGTCGACACCTGGTGGCAGACGGAGACCGGGATGATCCTGATCACGCCGCTGCCGGGGGTGACGACGACGAAGCCCGGCTCCGCGACGAAGCCGTTCCCCGGCATCGACGCCGCGGTCTACGACGAGCAGGGGAACGAGGTCGGCCCGGGTGGGGGCGGCTACCTCGTCCTGCGGCGGCCGTGGCCGGCGATGCTGCGCGGGATCTACAAGGCCGACGACCGCTACCGCGAGACGTACTGGTCGAAGTACCCCGACGTCTACTTCGCGGGCGACGGCGCGCGGATCGACCAGGACGGCGACTTCTGGCTGCTCGGCCGCGTCGACGACGTGATGAACGTCTCGGGCCACCGCATCTCGACGATCGAGGTCGAGTCGGCGCTCGTCGACCACCCGAGCGTCGCCGAGGCCGCGGTCTGCGGACGCAGCGACGCGCAGACCGGTCAGGCGATCGTCGCGTACGTGACGCTCAAGGGCGGCGAGGAGGGGACGGTCGAGCGGCTCGAGGAGCTGCGGAACCACGTCGCGACGAAGATCGGCCCGATCGCGAAGCCGGCGAACATCGTCTTCACGCCGGAGCTGCCGAAGACGCGGAGCGGCAAGATCATGCGGCGCCTCCTTCGCGACGTCGCCGAGAACCGGACGCTCGGCGACACGACCACGCTGGCGGATCCCGCGGTCGTCGAGGAGATCCGCGACCGCGCCGCTACGGAGAAGACCGAGGAGTGACCTTCGCGCGGTGCCGTCTCACCTTGAGGCGGTTGCCGCAGAGCTGCATCGAGCACCACGCGGCGGACCGGTTGCGCGACTCGTCCCAGAACGCCCAGCCGCAGTTGCGGCAGGTCTTGAAGCGCGCCCAGCTGCCGTCGCGGATCGCCTCGTAGACCGCGGTCACGATCGTCCCGAGGGCGGCGTCGACGTCGTGGCCCTGCGGGTGCAGCCCACCCGACGCGAGGTCGACCGTCAGCCGCGCACGGCGTGCCGCGTCGTCGAGCATCGGGCCCGCCTGTCCGGTCACAGCGAAGGCGTGCAGCGCCTCGCGGAACTCGTGCGCGCGTCGCAGCCCGGCCGGGCCCGCTCGGTCGACGGCGACGCCGTTCTCGCCGAACCAGCTGCGGAGCGCGTCGGGCGTAGGGAGGAGCTCCCGTCCCGTCTCGTGGTCGGTCGTATTCAGGAAGAGCTGGACGAGCCGGAGCGGACCCGGCGCTGCCTTCGGGAGGTCGTAGCGCGGCGGGCGTCTTCGTGAAACCGGTGTCTGCATGACGACGGTTTCAAGAGTCTAGACTCTGTCGGATGCAGCGTGTCACGAGGGCGGTGGCGTACGGCCTGCACCGCGTGCGCTCCGACGGGGCGCGGAGCGCGCTCGTCGTGGCGGGCGTCGCGGCCGCGGGGCTGCTCCTCGCCTCGGTGCTCGTCGGCTCGCTCGTCGCGCAGGAACGTGCGCTCGCGCGTGCAGTCGACGAGCTGCCGCCCTCTGCGCGGACGATCCGCGCCGCGTGGTTCGGCGTCCCCGGTGAGGGCGAGGCGTACGGAGCGCTCGACCGTCGTGTGCGCGCGGCACTCGGCGGCCGGCCGACGCCGACCGTGCTCTTCCGCGAGAGCAGCGTCGGCGGCCGGTTCGTCGCGTTCGGCGCGGTCGACGGGCTCGGCTCGCACGTTCGCCTGACGAGCGGTCGGCTCCCGGCCTCGTGCTCGCCCGTGCGCTGCGAGGTGCTGCAGCTTCGCGGACGGGGCGCACCGCCGCACGGGTTCGTCGTCGTCGGCCGCGGCGTGCTCAGCTCGACGGCGCTCTTCGGCGACGCCGTCCCTGCCGACCGCAACGAGCTCGATCGCGCGCGCCTCGCTCCGAGGCTGCAGCGGATCATCCGCTACCACCAGCCCGCTGCGCCCCCGCTCCTCCTCGCCGAGGGCGTGCGGTCGGCGTCGGCGCTGCCCGGCCTCGCGAACACCTACCGGAGCTACGGCTGGGTCTCGGAGCTGCACGGCGGCGACGTGCACCCGTGGAGCGTCGGCGGGCTCGTCGCCGACGCGTCCCGCGCACGCGCGGAGCTCCAATCGGCGTCGATCGCCTTCGACGTCGTCGCGCCGGCCGAGGAGCTCACCGCAGCGCGCGACCGGACGATGATCGGCGCGCGCAGGCTGCTGCTGCTCGGCGGACAGGGGGCCGCGCTCCTGCTGGCGTTCGCAGCGTTCGCGGCCACGCGGCTGCGCCGGCCGTCGGAGGCATCGGACCGCAGACTGACGCTGCTCGGTGTGCCGTTGTGGCAGCGAAGTCTCGTGATCGCGACGCAGGGAGTCGTGCTGGCGGTCGCGGGCGTCGCGCTCGCCTGGCTCCTCGCGATCGCCGGCTCGGCGGCGATCGGCGAGTGGGCACTCGGGCGGCACGCACTCCTCGGCACGCGCGGTGTCGTCGCGGCCGGCCTGCTCGTCCTCGCCGCGATCGCGGCGATCGTCGTTGCGCTCGTCGCCCGTGCACGCACGGGCCGGTTCGGCGCGCTCGACCTCGTCGCCGCCGGCCTCGTCGTCGCGATCGCGGCGGCGCTCGCGCGCGGTGCAGCGAACACGGACGAGCTGCTCCGCGGTGGAGGCACCGGCGTCGTGCTGCTCGCACTTCCCGTCGCACTCGTCGCCGTGGTGGGCATCGCCGCGGCGCGGCTGCTGCCCGTCGTCGTGCGGACCGTCGAGCGCGCGCTGCCGGAGCACATGCTCGTCGCACGGTTGAGCACCCTCTCGATCGCGCGTCGGCCGGGCGCCGCGGCGGCAGCGGTCGCGTTCCTGACGGTCAGCGTCGGGCTCGCGCTCTTCGCCGCTGCGTACCGCGCGACGCTCGAGCAGGGGCGCCGCGACCAGGCCGCCTTCGCGCTCGGCGCCGATCTCGTCCTGCGCGAGGATCTCTCACGGCTCGTGCCGGTGCGCGAGGTCGCGACGCCCGCACGCCTGCGGGCGCTCGGGAGCGACGTCGACGCCGAGCCCGTCGTCCGCACGGCGGCCAACGTTGCGGGCTTCTCCGGTGTGACCGGGGTCGCCGTCCTCGGCCTCGAGCCCTCGCTCCTCCGCTCGCTGCGAGGCTCCGAGCTCGAGCCGCTCGACCTCGCCGCGCCCTCGACGATCGTCGGCCCACGCGTCGGTGACCGCCTCACGCTGCGCGCGCGCTCGTCGATCCCCGGCGTCCGGCTCGAGGCTGCGATCCGCCGGCCGGACGGTGAGTTCCAGCGCGTGGCGCTCGGCCCGGCCGACGGGACGGTGTCCGCGCCGGTCCCGCGCGGCGCGACGCTCGTCGGCCTCCGGATCCTGCCGCCGCCGCGGCTCCAGGAACGCGGCGCGGACGCCGGGCGGTCGGCGACGGGGACGATCGAGCTCGGCCCGCTCCCCGGGGCCGGCTACGCCGACTGGCTCGGCATCGGCGGGGCGAGCTACCGCGGCGGACGTCTCGCCGTGACGCTGACGAACGCCGTCGAGACGTGGTTCCGCCCGCGCCAGGCGCTCGACGGGAAGGCACTGCCGGCGATCGTCTCCCCGGCGCTGCAGGCCCTCGCGGACCGGTCGGGGCGGCTGGGGCTGCAGGTCGGCGGCCGTGTGATCGGCGTGCGCATCGTCGAGGTGGCCGACCGCTTCCCGTCGACGCGCGGAGACTTCGCCGTCGTCGACCGGCGCGCGCTCGAGACGGCGCTCAACCTCGCCGAGCCGGGGACCGGGTTTCCGACCGAGGTGTGGGCGAACGCGAACTCGGCGGGCGCCGAGCGTGCCGCGCGCGCAACGCTGCGCCGCGCGCCGTTCGACGCGCTCGTGCTCGACTCACGCGTCGAGCGGGAGGCGTCGCTGCGCGACGATCCGATCGCGCGCGGCTCGCTCGCGATGCTGGCCATCGCCGCGGGCGCCGCGTTCCTCCTGGCGCTCTTCGCCGTCGCGCTGACCACGATCGCCGATCTCCGCGACGACCGCGACGCGCTCCTCGACCTTGAGTCGCAGGGCGCACCGCCTGCGCTGCTCCGCCGGCTCGTCCGCACGAGGCAGATCGTCGTCGGCGCGCTCGGCCTCGCGGGCGGGGTGCTCGCGGGTCTCCTGCTCGTCGCGATCGTCGTCGACGTCGTCGCGGTCTCGGCGTCGGCGACTCCGCCGGTGCCGCCGCTCACACCGACGTTCGACACGTCCTTGGCGCTGCTCGGCGTGCTCGTGCTCGCGCTGCTCGGCTGGGCCGTCGTCTGGATCGCGACGCGCTCGGCGTTCCGCGAGTCCGAGGCGGGGAGACCCGCGGAGGCGGACACGTGACCGCGGTCGAGCTGCGCGACGTCTTCCGCGTGCACTCGACGCCCGAGGGTGACGCCGCTGCGCTCCAGGGCCTGACGCTGGACGTCGCGGAGGGCGAGCTGCTCGCGGTGCTCGGCCCGAGCGGGGCAGGCAAGACGAGCCTCTTGCGAATCCTCGCGGGCGTCGACCGTCCGTCGGCCGGGAGCGTCCGGGTCTTCGACGCCGATCTCCCGCGGCTCGGCTCGAGGGCGCTCGCCCGCTACCGCGCCGCGACGATCGGCTACGTCGACCAGCGCTACGCCGACGCGCTCGACGCCGACGCGTCGATCGCGGACGCCGTGACGCTCCGCCTCCGCCTCGAAGGCCGGCCCGAGGCGGAGTCGCGCGCTCGGGAGCTGCTCGACGCCGTCGGGCTCGGCGACCGGCTCGCGGCGCGCCCGGGCGAGCTCTCGGGCGGTGAGCAGCAGCGCGTTGCCGTCTGCGCCGCGCTTGCCCATCGTCCCCGGCTGCTGCTCGCCGACGAGCCGACGGGCGAGCTCGACCGCGAGTCGGCCGACGCCGTCTTCGGGCTCATCGCAGAGCTCGCGCGCGCGGACGGCACGACCGTGATCGTCGTCAGCCACGATCCCCGCGCCGCCGAATTCGCCGACCGCGCGATCCGCATCCGCGACGGGCGCGTCAGCGAGGAGCGCCTGGACGGCACGGAGCAGGTCGTCGTCGGCCGAGGCGGCTGGATCCGCGTGCCGGAGGAGGTGCTGCGCGGGGCCGGGGTCGGGACGCGCGCGGCGCTCGAGATCCGCGGGCGCGAGATCGTCGTCACGGCCATCGATCGCAACGGCGACGCGCCTGCGCTCGAGGCAACACAGACGGACCCGGTCGCGCGCGAGCGGATCGTCGATGTCAGAGCCGTTACCAAGCGCTACGAGGAGCGCGTGGTGCTCGACAGGCTGGACTGCGCCTTCGATCGCGGAGCACTGACGGCCGTCACCGGCCCGTCCGGCTCCGGAAAGACGACGCTGCTGGACGTCGTCGCCGGGCTCGAGCTGCCGGACGAGGGCGCCGTCGAGCTCCTCGGGACGAGTATCGCCGCCCTCGACAGGACCGATCGAGCTGCGCTTCGGCGAGCGCACGTCGGCTACGTCGCGCAGCAGCCCGCGCTCGTGCCGTTCCTGAGCGCGCGCGAGAACGTCGAGCTGGGCCTCCGGCTGCACGGCCGCTCGGACGGCGGAGCGCTCGCAGCGCTCGATGCGGTCGGCCTCGCCGAACGCGCCGAGCAGCGCGTCGAACGCCTCTCGGGAGGCGAGCGCTTGCGCGTCGCGATCGCGCGTGCGCTCGCGTCCAGGCCAGACGTGCTGATCGCCGACGAGCCGACCTCGCGCCTCGACGAGGCGAACGCGCTGTCGGTCGCCGCGCTGCTCTCGCGACTCGCGCGCGAGTGGGGCGCTGCCGTCGTCGTCGCGTCGCACGACCCGCTCATCGTCGACCACGCGGACGAGCAGATCCGTCTCGGGTGAGAGACTTGCACCCGTGAAGCTTCTGACGCTCGCGGCGCTCGCGCTCGTCGCCGCGGCACCGAATCCCGACGCGCTCCAGGCGAGCTACGACGGTGCGCGCGACCGCGAGGAACGCGCGTTGCGAAGCGGCGATCGCGCGGCGGCGGCGCGGGCGCACGCCGAGGTCCTGGCCGCGGAGCGCCACGACCACCGGCCGTCGAGCTGGCGCGGCTCGCGCGACTCGCCCGGCTTCGCCGTTCCGCCGGTCGCACGCGCCGAACGCTCGAAGGACGAGGCGCTCGCAGCGCGGCTCGCCGCGCTCGGCTCGTCCTACCGGGGCTGGAGCGCGTTCTGGGTGCACGACCTCTCGAACGGCACGTGGGCCGGCTGGAACTCCGACGCCCGCTTCCCGGCTGCCTCCACCGTCAAGCTCGGCGTCCTGGCGGAGGCACTCCGCCGCGGTGAGCGGCCCGGGTCACCGCTCTGGTACGACCTCCGCCAGCTGGCCGGCTGGTCGTCCAACCTTGCCGCGAACCGCGTCGCGCGACGGGTCGGCGGCGAGCGCGTCGTCGAGGCCGCGCTCAGGCGGCTCGGGGCACGGGCGAGCACGTACCCGGGGCCGTACCGAGCCGGAACCGCCGTCTCCTCCGACGCGCCGAAGCCGCCACCGCAGGGGCACGTGCGGGTGACCACGGCGCACGACCTCGGCCGCATCCTCTACGCGCTCCACGCCGCCGCCGCAGGAAACCGGCACGTGCAGCGCACGGCCGACCTCACCCGCACGCAGGCGGCGCGCGCGATCGCACTGCTCGTCCACTCCACGAGCGGCGGCATGGTGCAGCCCTTCGCGCACGCGCCCACCGCGCACAAGGAGGGCTGGATCTCCGACACGCGCGCGACCGCGGCGATCGTCTACGGGCAGTCGCCGAGGATCGTCGTCGTCCTCGCGTACCGGCCCGGGATCACCGAGGCGGAGGCGCGCTCGCTCGGAAAGCGCGTCGCGGCCTTGACTCTCCACTAGGTCGAGACCCTAGGCTCGGCGCATGGCAGAGCTGCTCTCGATCGGGCGCTTCGCGCGGCTCACCGGCCTTTCGGTCGGCGCCCTGCGCCACTACGACGAGGTCGGGCTCCTGCGACCGGCGAGCACCGACCCGGACACGGGGTACCGCTTCTACCGCGAGGACCAGCTGCCTCAGGCCCGCGCGATCCAGCGACTGCGCGCCCTCGATCTCTCGCTCGACGAGATCCGGGACGTGCTCGCGGACGGCGACGCGGCGTCGCTCAGGCAGCACGCGCGACGCGTGCAGGCACGGATCTGGCGCCTGCAGCGCGTGCAGTACCGGCTGAACGCACTCATCGAAGGAACGGAGGATCTGATGGCAGAGCCCAGGACGGGCATCGAGGTCGACCACCGGCAGCTCGGCGTCGACCTCTTCAACTACACGTGGACGCTGCTCGAGAACGACGACCGCACGAAGGCCGAGGACGACGAGATGTTGAACGCGACGCACGCCTCGGCGTACCACTGGAGCCGCGCCACCGATGCGCCCGAACACGCGGCGCGTGCGCAGTGGCAGATCTCGCGCGTCAACGCCGTGCTCGGGCGCGGCGACGCGGCGGTCTACCACGCGCAACGCTGCCTCGACCACTGCCTCGAGAACGACATCGGCGACTGGGACCTCGCTGCGGCCTACGAGGCGCTCGCGCGCGCACACCGCGTCGCGGGCAACGAGGGCGAGTTCCGACGGAACCTCGAGCTCGGCCGCGAGGCGCTCGCCGCGATCCCGGACGCGGAGGACCGCGAGGTGATCGGGAAGGACCTCGCCGAGCTCGCTAGGTGAGCAAGGCGCGGAACCGCTCGTCGTCGTCGAAGGGCCCGATCACCGCGAGGTTGAGCGCGTTGCGGGCGATCACGTCCTGCGCGACGCGCTGGATGTCCTCGGCGGTGACGGCGTCGAGCCCCTCCAGCACCTCGGACGGCTCGGTCGCGCTCCCCTCGAGCACTTCGCGCCGCAGCCCGAACATGATCGTTCCGTGCGGGCTCTCGAGCTGGAGGACGAAGCGGCCCTTGGTGAAGTTCCGCGCCTTCTCGAGCTCGTCCGCCGGCACCGGCTCGTCGGCGATCCGGCGCAGCTCGTGCACGATCGTCTCGATCGCCTCGTCGATGCGGTTGATGTCGACGCCCGCCTGCGAGAAGAGCGAACCGGCATCCGTGTAGCTGTTGTTGATCCCGAAGACGTAATAGGCGAGCCCGCGGCGCTCGCGCACCTCGGTGAAGAGGCGCGACGACATGCCGCCGCCGAGAACGGTCGCGAGCAGCTGCAGCACGTAGCGGTCGGGATGCACCAGCGGGTAGCTCGGCACGCCGATCGACACGTGCGCCTGGTCGGACTGCTTCGTGTGCAGCGCGACCCGCGGCTCGCTGTAGGAGGGCAGCTGGACCGGCTCGGGGCCGGGTCGCTCGCCGGGTGCGAACTCCGAGACGAGGTCCTCGACGCGTGCGAGCAGGTCGCCGTCGAACCGCCCGCCGACGCCGACCACGAGCCGGGTCGGCTGGTACCAGCGCTCGATGTAGTCGAGGAAGGTCTGACGCTCCGCGGCGCGCACCGTCTCCTTGCGGCCGATGATGTCCCAGCCGAGCGGCTGGTCGCCGTAGAGGAGCGACTCGTACAGGCCGCCCATGTAGTCGCGCGGCGTGTCGAAGTACATGTTCATCTCCTCGATGATCACGCCCTTCTCGCGCTCGATCTCCTCGGAGTCGAACCGCGAGTGCCGGATCATGTCGACGAGCACGTCGAACGCGACCGGCGCGTGCTCCGACGCGCACTTCACGTAGTAGCCCGTGTACTCCTTGCCCGTGAACGCGTTGAACTCGCCGCCGATCGAGTCGATCTCGCCGGCGATGTCGCGCGACGTCGGACGCCGCTCCGTTCCCTTGAAGAACATGTGCTCCGCGAAGTGCGCGATGCCGTTCGTCTCTTCGGTCTCGTAGCGCGAGCCCGCCGAGAACATGAGGAAGCACGACGTCGACTGCACGTGCGGCATCGGTGCCGTGAGCAGCCGCACGCCGTTCGGGAGCGTCGTGCGCTCGAAGACTAGGCCGCCAGTCGCCGTCGCCATTCGTCCGGTATCTCCTTGCTCGAATTGCTCTGATAGTCGTACGCGACGAGCACGGTCTTCGCGCTCGCGGCGACGGTCTCGCCGTGACGGATCTCGTACTCGAGGTCGAAGCTCTTCGTTCCGAGGCGCGCGGTGCGCACGGCGACGTCGATCTCGTCACCGAAGCCGAGCGGCGCGCGGAAGTCGACCTCCGCCCGCGCGAGGATCATCGTCATGCCTGCGGTGTCGGGCTGGTCGAACGTGCCGAGCGCCCGTAAAAACTCGATCCGTGCGTTCTCGATCCACGTGAGGTAGACCGCGTTGTTCACGTGCCCCATCGGGTCGAGGTCGCTGAACCGCGCGATCTCGCGGTGCACGAACGGAAACGCCGTCACGCCGAGGATGGTATAGACGCGCCTATGGCCGGAGACGCGACGCGCGCGGCGATCCATGCGCAACCGGACTGGCTGCGGCAGGTGCCGACCGA
>DASTHC010000086.1:0-12817 GCA_035718485.1 Gaiellaceae bacterium | reverse complement strand
GTCCGGAGCACGACCGTCCGGTTGAAGCGGTCGCGGCCGTGGATGTACGGCCGCACAACCCAGCCGTCGAACCTCCGCAGGTCGTACGAAGCGCCGAGCCGCACCTCGGTCTGGCCTTCCGACTTCACCTTGAACGAGCCGCAGACCGCGACCGGCTTGCCCTCCTTCGTCAGCAGCAGCTCGTAGTAGCCACCCTTCGGCAGCGGGTCGAGCCCGCTCACCTTGACGACCATCGGCCAGTTGCCGTCGTCGTCGCCGTATCCGAGCTCGATCAGCGCCGCAGCACCGGGTGCGTTCGCCGTTGCCCGCATCGGGACGGAGGCGCGGACGTCGAAGTCGCCGTCGCCGTGCAGCAGCCATCCGGCCGCGAACGCGGTCACGCCGATCGCCGCCGCGATCAGCAGCGCGGCGACGCGCCGGCGGGGAAACCCGCGAACCGGCGGCGAGGCCATGCCCTCGGGGAGCTCCGGCGGCGGGCCGGCAGAGACGAGGAGGTCGTGCGCACGGCGGAGCCTCTCCCGTTCGTCGGCGGGGACGTCGCCGACCAGCTCGTCGAAGTCCGGCGCTTTCACCTGAACTCGCCTTCGAGGAGATCCGCAAGCCGGTGGAGCCCGCTGCGCGTGCGCGTCTTGACGGTGCCGAGCGGGATGCGCAGGTTCGTCGCGATCTCGCTCTGAGACAGCCCGCGCCAGTACGCGAGCTCGAGCACGATGCGCTCAGAGTCGGGCAGCTCCTCCATCGCACGGTGCACGCGCCAGGCCGTCCAGCTCTGCTCGGCGCGCTCGGGCGGGCCCGCGTCGGCCGACGGCTCGTCGTCCGCCTCCGCGACGGGGTCGACCCGGGTGCGGGCGCCGTCGACGATCGCGTTCCGTGCGACGGCGTAGAGCCACGGCGCGCCCGGGCCGCGCTCCGGCTTGTACGTCCGGGCCGAGCGCCAGACCGAGGTGAACGTCTCCTGCACGGCTTCCTCCGCGCGCGTGCGGTCGCCGAGCCGTCGCAGCGCCAGGCCGAAGACCGGTCGCGCATAGCGGCGGTAGAGCGTCTCGAACGCCCCGCCGTCTCCGTGCCCGACGCGAAGCAGCAGCTCCGAGTCGCTCAGAGGTTCAGGCACGAGGTAGATCCTCGCCGAGCGGGCCGCAGGCGGCAAGGCGTGCTTCAGGACGGTGCTGGCCACAGTCACTCGTTTTACGCATTGGCCCTCGTTCCGGTTTCGAGCAGCAGGCCTCCGTCCACGACGAGCGATGTGCCCGTGACGAACTGTGCACGGGACAGATAGAGCACGGCGTCCGCGACGTCGTCCGGGGAGCCGACACGACGGAGCAGCGTTTCCCGGGCGCGCGTGTCCTCTTGTTCGGGCTCGACCGCAACTGGACCGGGCGCGACGCCGCAGACGCGGACCTCCGGCGCGAGCGCGCGTGCGAGCACGCGGGTCAACATCGCCTCCGCGGCCTTCGCCGCGCAGTGCGCCGCGAACGACGGCCAGGGCTGGTAGGCCGCGACGTCCTCGATCAGGATCAGCACCCCGCGTGAGGATCGCAGGTGCGGCGCGGCAGCTTGGGCGACGAAGAACGCTCCCTTTGCCGTCGCGCCGTGCGCCGCGTCCCACTCCGCCTCCGTCACGTCCTCGAACCGCTTCGGCGTGAACCCGTCGGAGGCGGCATGCACGACGAGGTCGAGGCCGCCGAGCTCGGCCACGGCCCGCTCGACCAGGGCGCGTGCCTCCTCGGCTCTGGAGAGGTCGCCGTCGGCTCGTCCCGCGGCGACGACGGTGCCGCCCTCAGCCGAGATCCGCGCAGCGATCGCGCTCCCCACGCGACCGGTCCCTCCCGTCACAAGCGACCTCATGTAAGGGCTTTGATAGCAGTCGGCCGATCCCGGCTGTCCGCGGTTGAGCGCGGTGTAAGGACTTTCGGCGCCCCCGCGTGCGAGCTCCGCCGCCGGGCATCACCAGGGACGAGGAGGGATCGACAACGATGAAACGACTCTTGACGCTCATTCCGGCGGTGCTCGCACTCGCGGTTGCGCCGTCGGCAGTCGCCGCCACGAAGAACGTGGCAATCACGAGGACCGGCTTCGTGCCCGCCTCGGTCACGATCGACGTCGGCGACGCGATCACCTGGACGAACAACGACACGGTCAACCGCTCGGTCGTCATCGACTCCGGGCTCTTCAGCTCGGGGATCCTGACGCCGGGCCAGTCGTTCTCGCACACGTTCGAGCAGAACCGCACCTTCCGGTACCGGGACGGAACGCGGAGGCTGACCCGCGGCACGGTCGTCGTGCGCGCGCCTGTGGCCACGGTCACACTCACCGCGTCCAAGTCGAGCCTGATCTTCGGCGGGGACGTCGTGCTGTCGGGCGCGATCTCCACGAAGACGTCGGGCCAGCCGGTGACGCTCGTCGTCCGCCCGTTCGGCGGCAGCGTCGAGCGCGTCGAGCTGACGACGGGGACGGATGGCGCGTGGCGCTACGAGGCGCAGCCGCGCATCCAGACGACGTACTCGGTCGAGTACCGCCGCGCGACGAGCCCGTCCGCGACGGTGAACGTCCGCCCGCGCATCTCGCTGCGCAGGGTCGCGAGGAACCGCTTCGCCGTGACGGTCGTCGCGGGCAAGTCGTTCGCGGGCCGCGTCGCATACATCGCGCGCTGGGCGCCGCGCACTCGGCGCTGGGTGACGGTGAAGCGCTTCACGCTCGCGCAGAGCCAGTCGTCCTCGACCGTCTCGCTCGCGACCGTGAGCGCACGCGTCGCGCGGAAGACGAAGGTGCGCGCGTTCCTCTCGCAGTCGCAGGTGCAGCCGGGCTACGTCTCCGGCTACTCGAACTTCATCCGGGCGTAGCCCGGGATGGGGAGAGCGACAACGGGAGCGCCTCGGCGCTCCCTTGTCGTTTTCAGACTCCGAAGCGCTCCTGCACCGTCGCCCAGTTGACGACGTCCCACCACGCTGCAAGGTAGTCGGGCCGGCGGTTGCGGTAGGTGAGGTAGTACGCGTGCTCCCAGACGTCGATCCCGAGGATCGCGTGCTTGCCTTCCATGAGCGGCGTGTCCTGATTCGGCGTCGACTCGACCGAGAGCGAGCCGTCGGAGCCGCGGACGACCCATGTCCAGCCGGAGCCGAAGCGCTTCACGCCGGCGTCGTTGACCTGCTGCTTGAACCCGTTCACGTCGCCGAAGGCCTGGTCGATCGCGTCCTTGAGCGGGCCGTCCGATGGATCGCCGCCGCCGTCCGGACTCATCAGCTGCCAGAAGAGCGAATGGTTGTAGTGGCCGCCGCCGTTGTTGCGGACGGGGGCGCGCTTGTCCTCGGGGAGGGAGTCGAGGCTCTGCAGCACCTCTTCGATCGGCTTGTCGGCCCAGTCGGTCCCGGCGAGCGCGGCGTTCAGGTTGTCGACGTAGGCCTGGTGGTGCTTGTCGTGGTGGAGGTGCATCGTCTCTTCGTCGATGGTCGGCTCGAGCGCGTTGTAGTCGTAGGGCAGCGGCGGAACCTCGTGCGCCATAGCTCCTCCTGGTCGCAGGTCGATCCTGAGGCTAACCGTTATGCTCCGCCGCGCGCACCTGCCCCGACCGGAGGAGCTCCATGGCCCAGACGTCCACCTTCGAAGCGATCGTCCCCCGCGAGCTGAAGCCCGCGCTGCTCGAGCTCGACGGCATCTCGCGCGAGTCCGTCGAGGCGCACTACAAGCTGTACGAGGGCTACGTCAACAAGCGGAACGAGATCCTTCGCGAGCTGGACGGCGTCGACCTGAGCTCGGCGAACCAGGTCTACTCGCAGCTCCGCGTGCTCAAGGTCGAGCTGACCTTCGCGGTCGGCGGGATCAAGAATCACGAGATCTACTTCGAACACCTCGGCGGGCTCGGCGGCAACCCCGACGGCGCGTTCGGCCAGCTCGTGGAGCGCGACTTCGGCTCGGCGGAGGCCTGGCGCACCGACCTGAAGGCGACCGGCCTCGCGGGTCGCGGCTGGGCGTGGACCGCGTACGACTGGGACGAAGGGCGCCTCTTCAACTACATCGGCGACGCCCAGAACACGTACCCGATCTGGAACGCGACGCCGCTCGTCGCGCTCGACGTCTACGAGCACGCGTACTTCCTCGACTACCGCACCGACCGCGCGGCCTACATCGACGCGTTCTT
This sequence comes from Gaiellaceae bacterium, assembly GCA_035718485.1. Taxonomy (GTDB): domain Bacteria; phylum Actinomycetota; class Thermoleophilia; order Gaiellales; family Gaiellaceae; genus JACCTU01. Next base: position 8,682 of record DASTHC010000086.1, on the reverse strand, counting down.
CGACAACCTCGACTGGACGACCGTGAACGACTGGGTCTCCGGTTACCAGATCCCCCTTAAGTGACGTACCTCGCCGCCGTCATCGGCGGCTACCTCGCCGGTTCGATCCCGACGGGGTACTGGCTCGTCCGGCTCGTGCGGGGGATCGACATCCGCCGAGTCGGTTCGCGCTCGATCGGCGCGACGAACGTCTGGCGCGTGATGGGTTGGAAGTTCGGCGTGCCGACGATCGTGATCGACGTGCTGAAGGGGCTCGTGCCGACGCTCGTCGCGTCCGTGCTGGTGAACGACGTCGCCGGCGTGCTCGCCGGCGCCGGCGCGATGGTCGGGCACGCGCGGCCGATCTTCCTCAAGTTCGAGAAGGGCGGGAAGGCTGTGGCGACCACCGGCGGCGTGATCCTCGGCCTCGCGCCGCTCGTCGCGCTTTGTGCGCTGATCGTCTGGGTCGTGACCTTCCTCGTCGCGCGCTACGTCTCGGTCGCCTCGATGGCGGCCGCGCTCTCGCTGCCGGTGTTCGCGTTCGTGCTCGAGGAGTCGTGGCCGGTTCGCATCGTCACGCTGGCCGCCGCGAGCGGGATCGTCTTCCTGCATCGGGAGAACATCCGCCGCCTGTTCGCGCACAAGGAGCCGCGCGTGCAGCTCGCGGCGATGTTCAGGCGCTAGGACGGCTTGGCGGAACAGGCCCCGACGACATTGCGCCTGTTCCGCTAAGTCGTTCTGGTCAGCCAGTCGTTGAGCGACGTGTGGCGTTCGGCCGGGTCGCCCGACTCGAGCTCGCGGCGCAGCTCGCCGACCGTGCCGTAGCGTTCCGCGACCACGTCGTGGTCGTGGATCGTCTCGAAGTTGACCTGCCGCGCGAGCAGGAAGTCGTCGTCGCCGAGCGACGGGTAGCGCTCGAGCGCCCCCGCGAGCGAGTAGCGCACGGAGTCCTCGACGAAGCGCGGCTGGAGGTGCGCGTGCTCGACGACGAAGAGCTCGTCCGGACGCTTGAGCAGCGCGTACACCGGCGCGCTCATCGAGTGCTCGACGACGTCCGCGAGCTGCTCCGCATTGACGGCCGCCGACGTGCCGACGTAGAGCGTGCCGCGCCCCCGCTGGTTGTGCGTCGCGAGCGGCACGAGCTCGAGGATCCGTTCGACGTCGTCGTCGCCGAAGCCGGCTTCGAGCAGCCGCTCCGACGCCCGTCCGCGGACGAGCCCCTGCGCGCACGGGCATGCGTTGATGCCGGGCGCCTCGACGCCGACGATGCGGCGCGCCCCGCGCTCGCTCGCGGCGGCGATCCCGACGAGCGTGATCAGCTCCTGCGTCGGGAGCCCGGTCACGGGAGTTCGCCGCTCGCGCGGATAGCGCGTCACGATCCGCACCTCGGCGCGCCCCGCGCGCTGGCGCTCGACGATGTGCTGCGCGATGTGCTCGGCGAGCTCCTCCACGAGGAACGACTCGCCGATCACGACCTCGTCGATCGCCTCCTCGAAGAGCTCGGGGAAGCGCGACATGTGGACGCCCTTCTGCGCCGGCTCCAGGTCGACGGTGCAGTCGATCTCCGCCGGGATCAGCTTCTCGGTCCCGCCCCAGCGCAGGCGGATCGCCTTCTGCACGCGGGTGACGCCGGCGCGCGACAGGCCGATCCGGACCTCGGGCAGGGAGGCCTGGAGGTCCGGTGTGAGAAGGTTCCGGCTCGCGTCCATGGCTTCGACTGAGGATACGTTCGCACGGCTGGTCTCGCTCGCCGTCCACGACTTGCGCACGCCGCTCGCCACCGTGTCGGGCTTCGCGCGCACGCTGCAGCGCACGCCGCTCGGCGATCCGACCGATCGCTACGTCGAGATGATGGTCGCGGCCTCGAACCAGCTTGCCGACCTGCTGGACGAGGTCGGGCTCGTCTCGCGCATCGAGAGCGGGCGCTGGGAGCCGAACGTGCAGGAGGTGAACTCGCTCGAGCTCGCCCGTGAGGCTCTCGCCGACGTCGAGGGTGCGCGCGTCGAGGGCGAAGGCGCGACGGTCGGCGTCGACCGCGACGCGGCCGCGATGTCGCTCCGCCAGCTCGCGACGTGCGCGCTCCGTCACGGCGGGCTCGACGAGGTGGACGTGACGGTCGCCGCCAGGGAGCTCACGATCGCGCCGATCACCGAAGGCGCGGCCCCGATCGTCCTCGGCGAGCAGCCGCGGGACCTCGGCGCGCTGATCGCCGGCCGCATCCTCCTCGCCCTCGGCGGCAGCCGCGAGCTCGACGGCGACCGGCTGGTCGTGCGCCTCCCGGGCTAGTGCCTGTCTCCGCCGCGCGGGTCAGCCTCCTCCGCTGGCTGAGGCGCCAGCTCCGCCAGCCGGTGCCGCTCCGGGAGCACCTCGAGGCGGCCGTCGAGAACGACGACCCCGCCGAGGCGCGGCGGATCGTCGAGCGGATGGAGTTCTCCGACGAGCAGCGGCGGCATGTGCTGTCGCTCGTCGATTCGTGGGAAGAGGAGCGGGGCGAGGGTCGTTGAGAAAAGCATGGGCCCTGTGCGAAGCGGCATGGCATACGTCCTCCGGCCTCACTCCGGTGCGGTCGAGGCGCTCACGCTCGGCGCCCTCTACGGCGTCTACGAGCTGACGCGCGGAACCTTCGGCGAGAGCTGGCAGCTCGCGCAGCACAACTCCGACGAGATCGTCCGCTTCGAGCGGAACCTCGGGATGTTCTGGGAGTGGGACGTGCAGCGGTGGGCGCAGAGCCTGCCGGGCCTCCCGGCCGTGCTCGGGGCTCTGTATGTGGGGCTCCACGTCGTCGCGACGATCGCGGCGCTCGTGTGGGTCTACCGCAGCCATCGCGAGCACTTCGCGCTGCTGCGGACGGTACTGGTCACCTCGAGCGCGTTCGCGCTCGTGCTCTACGCGATCTACCCGGCGGCGCCCCCTCGCCTCGCCGGCCTCGGGATCGCGGACACCGTCACCGAGCACACCGGCATCAACCTCAACTCGGAGCTGCTCGGCCAGCTGTACAACCCGATCGCGGCCGTGCCGAGCCTGCACTTCGGCTACGCGCTGATCGTGGGCGTCACGGTCGCGGCGCTCTCGCCGCGCCTCTGGGTGCGTGTGCTCGGCGCCCTCTACCCGGTCGCGATGCTGTTCGTGATCGTCGCGACCGGGAACCACTTCTGGGTCGACGCTGCGGCGGGCGGGCTCGTGGTCGCGATCGCGTGGATCCTCGCGCAGGGATTGCTTCAGCCGAGCGACCCGCTCAGGCGATCGCCCGCCGCTGCAGGCTGCTGAGCCGCACCATCGCCAGCACGCCGAGGAGCGGCCCAGGCGCGAGGAACGCGAACGCCCAGCGCCACCCGAAGTCGTCCTCGAGCACCGGGATCAGCCAGATCGTGGCCGCCGTGAGCGCGAAGCCGATCGCGAGCTGCAGCGCGAGCGCCGTCCCGACGTAGGCCTGGTCGGCGTACTCCGTCACGAGCGTCGAGAAGAGCGCGGAGTCCGCGATCACCGCGAACCCCCAGACGAGCCCGAAGGCGAGCACGAGCCAGGTCGACGCGTGGACGAGGAGGCCGATCGTGATCGCGCACGTGCCGGACACGAGCATCGCCACCGCAGCCGCCTCGGCGCGTCCGACGCGCTCGGCGAGGAGGCCGCCGACGATGCAGCCGATCCCTCCGACAGCGATCACCGCGAACGTCGCGTAGGCGGCCTCGGTGCCGCTCGCGTGGTGACCGTCGCGGAAGAAGAGGAGAAACCACGTCCACATCGCGAAGAGCTCCCACATGTGGCCGAAGTAGCCGAGCGACGCGAGCCGCACGCCGCGGTTGCGGAAGACCTGACCCGCCTGCCGCGGGTCGAAGACGGCGCGCGGGAACGGGTACGGCCCCTCGGGGACGTACCGCCACGCGATCAGCCCGCCCACGAGCGTCAGGACGGACGTCGCGACGACGACGAGGTGCCAGTCGAGCCCGCCGATCCCGTTCACGAGGTGCGGGAGCGCCGACCCAACGGCGATGGCGCCCGCGAGCGTGCCGAGGGCGAACGCGCGGCCGCGCCGGAACCACGTCGCCATCAGCTTGAACGCGGGCGGGTAGACGCCGGCGAGGAAGAAGCCGGTCGCGAAGCGGAGCGGAATCGCCCCGTCCGGGCCGTCCGCGGCGACGAGGAGCAGGTTCGCCGCGGCAGCGCCGACGGAGCCGATGAGGATCACGACGTGGGGAGGGAAGACGTCGGCGACGTTGCCGATGCTCGAGAGGAGGGCGCCGGCCACGAAACCGAGCTGCACGGCGATCGTCAGCCAGGCGCTCGTCCCGCGCGAGAGGTCCCAGTCTTCGCGGAGCTGCGGTACGACCGCGCTCGCCGAGAACCACGTGCTCATCGACAACGTCAGTGCCAGCGCGAGAAGCGCCAGCGCCCGCTGCTGCGTCACAGCGGCTCGGACCAGACGAGCGCGGTGCCGTCGAGGACGATCGTCCCCTCCTGATTCGTGATCGTCGTGCGGAGCTTCGAGATCGGCTTGTCCGGCCGCACCTCCAGCACCTCGACCTCGGCGGTGATCTCGTCACCCGGCCGCACGGGCGCTCTGAAGTTCCAGTCCACGTTCAGGAAGACGCTGCCCGGGCCGGGAAGATCCTCCGCGACGACGGCGTTCAGCAGGCCGCTCGTCACGCCGCCCTGGACGATGATCCCGCCGAAGCGCGAGCCCTCAGCTGCCTCGGCGTCGTAGTGCAGCGGGTTGTGGTCGCCGGTCAGCTCGGTGAAGAGCTCGATGTCGCGCGGCGAGACGACCCGCGAGCGCCGCGCACTCTGCCCGACCGCGATCTGCACCGGCGGAGCTTAGGCGGTCGCGAGGCGGCGCACGCCCGTGAGGTTGCGCACGCCCTGGACGGTCCAGCCTGCGAGGGCCAGCAGGAGCAGGCCCAGGAAGACAACCGTCAGAAGGAATCGCCGCCTCATGCACACAAGACGGCGTCGTCCCGCGCGATCTTCCCGGTCCGCCGTGTGAGACTTGACCCAGCGTGACGGTGGGATTGCTGCATCCGGGCGAAATGGGCGCGGCTCTGGGCTCGGTGCTCCGGGGCGGCGGGACGACGGTGCGCTGGGCGTCCGCCGGCCGATCCGACGCGACTGCCCGGCGGGCCGAGGAGGCGGGGCTCCAGGACGTCGGGACGGTGGACGAGCTCGCGCAGCGGAGCAACGTGATCGTCTCGGTCTGTCCGCCCCACGCTGCCTTCGAGGTGGCCCGGACCGTGTCGGGGTTCACCGGCGTCTACGTCGACGCGAACGCGGTGTCTCCCGAGACGACGCGGGCGATCGCGGCGCTCGTCGAGGAGGGCGGTGCCCGCTTCGTCGACGGAGGGATCGTCGGGCCGCCGCCGCGGGCGGCGGGGACGACGCGGCTCTACCTCTCCGGCCCGGACGCGTCCGAGGCGGCCGACGTGTTCGAAGGCTCGCGGCTCGAGCCGCGCGTGATCTCCGACGCGGTCGGCGCCGCGTCGGCGTTGAAGATGGCCTACGCCGCGTGGACGAAGGGAACCGCGGCGCTGCTCCTCGCCACACGTGCACTCGCGCGCGCGGAGAACGTCGAGCCCGCGCTCGCCGAGGAGTGGCGGCGTTCGCTCCCCGAGCTGCCGGAGCAATCGCTTCGCGCGGCACGTTCCGCAGGGGCGAAGGGCTGGCGCTGGGTCGGCGAGATGGAGCAGATCGCGGCGTCGTTCGCGGCCGTCGGCCTCCCGCCCGGATTCCACGAGGCGTCGAGGGACGTCTTTGCGCGGTCGCCGCGCCTGAGCGCGGACGAAACCGACGCGGCCGCCCTCGAGCGGATCCTCGACGCGCTCGGCTAGCGGAGCAGCTTCGAGAGCCGGCGGTCCTTCAGCACCCGCCCGCCGGTCTGGCACTGCGGGCAGTAGTAGATGGTGTGCTCCTCGAAGTCGACGCGCGCGATCGGCGTCGCGCAGACGTCGCAGGGCTCGGCCAGCTTGTTGTGCACACGGTAGGTCTGCTTGTCCTTGGCGCCGCGCTCGCGGAGCTCGAGGCCGCGCGCCAGCTCCTCGTCGATCGCGGCCGAGAGCCGCTCGACCTCGTCGCGCGAGAGGTCCGGTGCGAGCGCGTACGGCGAGAGCTTCGCCTCGTGGAGGATCTCGTTCGCCCACGCCCGCCCGATCCCGGCGATCACACGCTGGTCCCGGAGGAGCGAGTGGAGCCGCCGCGACTCGTTCGCGCAGATCTCGGCGAGCGCGTCCGGCCCGAGCCCGAGCGCCTCGGGGCCGAGGTGGGCGAGCTCGGCCTGCGCCGCCTCGGGCGTGAGCAGCCAAACGCCCGCGCGCTTCTTCGAGCCGGCCTCCGTGAGGACGAGGCGCGCGCCGCCCTGGAAGGTCAGCTGGAGCGCCGGCGTCTTCGGGCCCTTGTCACCCGCGAGCAGGTACCGCAGTCGCCCGGCGGTCATCAGGTGGACGAGCACGACGAGTTCGCCGTCCTCCGTCGGGAAGAGAAGCCGCTTCGCGCGGCGTTCTGCGCCGGAAAACTGCCGGCCCTCGAGGGTCGCGAGCGGTGGGTCGAAGGTCTTCAGCGTCGCGACGTGCGCGGGCCCGGCCTTCTCGATCGGAAAGGCGGAGACCGGATCGTTCAGCTGGCGCCGCCACGCCTCCATCTCCGGAAGCTCGGGCATGCGCTCAGCGTAGCCGCGCCGATCCTCACGACGGCTCGACGCGGCCGCCCGTCGCGAGCGCGGGCTCGGCGTTCGCCTCGAGCGCCGTCACCGTCGTCAGCGACGGGACCTGCGAGAGCAGCACCGGCAGCGCGGCCAGCGAGGCGCCGATCGCACCGGCCCAGATCGCGCCGCGGATCCCGATCGTGGACGCGAGCACGCCACCGAGGAGCGTTCCGAGCGGGATCACGCCCCAGACGATCATGCGGATGACCGACGTCGTCCGGCCGAGGAGGCGGTTCGGCGTGATCGCCTGCACGAGGCTCCGGATCGTGACGTTGAAGACGACGCCGCCGAAGCCGGCGATCGCGAGGCTCGCGACGATCAACGGCACCGGCTGCGACTTGGGCGCCAGCGGGATGAGCAGGACGACCGGGCCGAAGAGGATGGCCGAGCCGGCGATCGTGCGGCCGATCCCGAGCCGCTCCGAGATCGGGCGGACGAGGAACGCGCCGGCGAGCACCCCGATGTTCCCGATCGCGAGCGTCAGCCCGATCGTCGCCGGGGAGAGGTCGAGCACGCGCACGCCGTAGAGGAGCAGGAGCGGTCCCCAGATCGCGCTGCCGAAGAAGTTCGACGCAGCCGTGGTCGCCATGATGGGCCGGAAGTAGGGGTGGCCGAGGACGTACCGGAGCCCCTCGGCGAGCTCGCGGCGCGTCGAGCGCGACGCTGCCGGGTCCTCCGACGGACGAGTCTCGGCCGCGCGGATCCGCGACGCGAGCAGGCCGGAGACCGCGAAGCTGATGGCGTCGGCGATGAGCGCGAGCGGCGCGCCGAGGAGCTGGACGAGCGCGCCGCCGAGGCCCGGCCCGGCGGCCTGTGCTGTCGACCGCGTGATCTCCATCTTCGAGTTCGCGTCCACGAGCTCGTCCCGCTCGACGAGGGAGGCGATGTACGGGACGTAGGCGACGTCGAAGAGGACGGTGAGCGTGCCGGTCGCGAGGCCGACCGCGAAGAGCTGCCAGATCGTCAGCGCGTCGAACGCCCACGCGAGCGGCACGGATGCCAGAACGAGCGCCCGCCCGAAGTCGGCGGCGATCAGCAGCGGCCGGCGGCGAAGCCGGTCGACCCAGACGCCCGCGGGCAGCGTGACGAGCAGGAACGGCAGGTACTCGAGCGCGCCGAGGAGCGCGACCTCGAACGGCGTCGCGTCGAGCGTGACGATCGCGGCGAGCGGCAGGGCCAGCAGCGTGATCTGCGACCCGAACTGCGAGACCGTCTGCGCGCCCCAGAGGCGGAGGAAGTCGGCGTGGCGCCACAGTCCTCCAGTCGGCCAGGCGCGCATCTACGGCTCGTCGGGGAGCGGCGGGCCTGGGAAAAGCGCCTGCGACTCGGACTCGCCGAGGGGCGTCTCCTGCTCGATCTCTGGCACCTCGCGGAGCGACTTGACCGGGCCGATCACGAGCGGCAGCCACGAGAAGGCGGAGCCGATCGCGCCCACCCAGATCGCGGTCCGGATACTGAACGCCGACGCCAGGGCGCCGCCGGCGAGCAGGCCGAGGGGCATCACACCCCAGACGATGAACCGGATCGACGAGTTCATGCGTCCCTGAAGCCGCTCCGGCGTGATCGCCTGGCGCATGCTCACCTGCGTGACGTTGTAGAGCACGACGCCGTACCCGACGATCAGCCCGGAGGCGATGAGGAAGGGGATCGCCCTGTTCGCGTCCTGCGGCGCGATCGGCACGAGCAGCTGTGCGATGCCCGCCATGCCGCCCGCGACGATCGCCGGGCCGACGCCGATCCGGTTCGCGACCTTGTTCGGTGTCAGCGCGCCCAGCAGGTAGCCGATGTTGCCGACCGCGAAGATGACGCCGATCACGAACGGGCTCATCCCGAGACCGCGCACGAGGTAGACCGCGAGGATTGCCTGCATCATCGAGCCGAAGAAGTTGAACGTCGCGGTCGACATCGAGATCGTCCGCAGGTACGGGTTGCCGAGCACCCAGCGCAGGCCCTCGCCGAGCTCCTCGCGCATGCTCGTCTTCGACTCCTTCCGCTCCGCGCGGGTCGGGACGTTC
>DASTHC010000085.1:0-32091 GCA_035718485.1 Gaiellaceae bacterium | reverse complement strand
GAGCTCCGCAAGCCGGTGGTGATCCACAACCGCGCGGCGGACGAGGAAGTCCTCGCGCAGCTCGCATCCTTCGACGGCGACGTCGTGCTCCACTGCTTCTCCTACCCGGGCGCGCTCGCCACGGCCCTCGAGCGCGGCTACTACGTCTCGTTCGCCGGGAACGTCACCTACAAGAACGCGTCCGAGCTCCGCGTCGCCGCGTCGCAGGTGCCGGGCGACCGGCTCCTCGCGGAGACCGACTGCCCGTACCTCTCGCCCGAGCCGCGCCGCGGCCGATCGAACGAGCCCGCGAACGTCGTGCATACGCTCGAAGCGCTCGCGCGGGTGCGGGGAGAGGACCCCGACGAATTGGCTGCGCAGATCGAGACGAACGCCACGCGCGCGTTCGATCTGCCGTGAACGTCACGCCGAAGAAGGAGCTCGGCCAGCACTTCCTGGTCGACGAGAACATCCTCGGCGTGATCGGACGGCTCGCGCAGCTCGAGCCGGACGACGTCGTGCTCGAGATCGGCCCGGGACTCGGCGTCCTGACGAAGTACCTGGCCGACCGAAGCGCGGTCGTTCACACCGTCGAGCTCGACCGCAGCCTCGAGCCGACGCTCCGCGAGGCACTCGGCGACCGGGACAACGTCCACGTCGAGTTCGGCGACGCGCTCCAGTTCGACTACTCGTCGCTCGACCCACCTCCGCGCAAGCTCGTCGCGAACCTGCCATACAACGTGGCGACGCCGCTCGTCGCGGAGAGCGTGAGAAGGCTGCCCGAGATCGAGCAGTGGACCGTGATGGTCCAGCGCGAGGTCGCAGACCGCTTCTTCGCGTCCCCCGGGACGAAGGCGTACGGAAGCGTCTCGGTCCTCCTGCAGCTCACGACCGAGCGCACGGGCTTCCACCCGGTGTCGCGCAACGTGTTCCGGCCGCGTCCGAACGTCGACTCCGCGCTCGTCGCGTTCCGACGCACGTCGATGCCCGAGGACTTCGAGCGGATCGCCAAGGTCGTCGGAGCAGCGTTCGCGCACCGGCGCAAGACGCTCCCGAACTCCCTCGAGCTCGCCGGGCTTGCGTCGCGCGACGAGGCAGCGCGAGCGCTCGAGCGCATCGGACGCGACCCGAACGTCCGCGCGGAAGCGCTCGCGCCCAAGGACTTCGTCTCGCTCGCGCGCGCACTGTGAGCAGGGCACCCGCGACGGCGAAGCTCAACCTCGCGCTCGTCGTCGGACCGCCGCGCGACGACGGCAAGCACGAGGTCACGACGGTCCTGCAGCGCCTCGCGCTCGCGGACCGCGTCGACGTCCGGCCCGGCCAGGGCCTCACCGTCGAGGGCTTCGCCGACGACACGCTCGTTCGAGCCGCCCTCACCGCGCTCGCCATCGAGGCAAGCGTCCGTCCGCGCTGGCTGGCGCGGATCACGAAGCGCATCCCCGTCGCGGCCGGCCTCGGCGGCGGGAGCTCTGACGCCGCGACCGCGCTCCGCCTGGCGAACCACACGCTCGACGACCCACTGCCGCGCGAGCGCCTGCACGAGCTCGCGCGGAGCCTCGGCGCCGACGTTCCCTTCTTCCTCGCGCAGGGACCGCAGCTCGGAGAAGGCGAAGGCGCGAGCCTGCGCCCGCTCGAGCTCCCGCAGGACTACTTCGTGTTGCTCGTTGCGCCGACCGACGGGCGCAAGCGCTCGACGGAGGACGTCTACCGAGCCTTCGACGCGAAGACCGGCGCCGACGGCTACGACGAACGCCGCGTGGCGCTGCTCGACGCGCTCGCGCGGGTGCACCGGCCGCGCGACCTCGCCGCGCTCCCGGCGAACGACCTCGCGTCGTCGCCGCTCGCCGACGAGCTGCGAGCACTCGGCGCATTCCGCGCCGACGTCACGGGCGCCGGACCGACGGTCTACGGCCTCTTCCACCACCGCGACCGTGCGGAGGCGGCCCGCAAGCAACTACGGCGCCGCGGCCGAACCTGGCTGACTGCGCCCGCTTGGTACGGTTGATGCATGGTGCTCGTCGTCGAACACGGCTCGAGCCGCAGCGGTCGCTGGCTCCGCCGCAACCGCATCCGGATCGCGCTCTGGATCGCCGTCATCGAGGCGGCGCTCGTCATCTTCCACGTCGTCCCGCGCTGGCCGTCCTTCTTCCTCGCGCTCGCGCTGCTCGCCTTCTACTTCTTCGTCGGGCGGAACCTCCGCAGCGACACGATCCGCGAGGCGTCCTGGATCGCCGCCGTCTCGCAGCTCCTGATCGTCGCCCTCCCCGCGATCCTCGCGCTCCTGACGTTCGCCGCCATCGTCCTGCTCGCGATCCTCGCGTTCCTCGCGCTCGCGGTTCTCTTCCTCGACCGGCGCTAGACTTCTGCTCCCCGACGATGGGGCGTAGCCAAGCGGTAAGGCAGCGGGTTTTGGTCCCGCGATCCCAGGTTCGAATCCTGGCGCCCCAGCCATCTCACACATGAGCTCCAACCTCGCAGCTGTCGTCATGGCCGGCGGTCTCGGCACCCGGATGAAGTCCGCGGTCCCGAAGCACCTGCACCCGCTGCTCGGCAAGCGCGTCGTCGACTGGGTGCTCGACACCGCGCGTGAGAGCGGGGCCGACCGCGTGGTGGTGGTGGCATCGCCGGATACGCGGGATGCGTACGACGGTGTCGAGGTCGCAGTCCAGGAGCAGCCGCACGGCACGGGCGACGCGGTCGCAAGCGCCCAACCGGCCCTCGAGAATTTCGACGGCGACGTGCTCGTGCTCGACGCCGCCGCCCCGCTCCTCTCGCCCGAGCTCCTGCGCGAGTTCGTCGAGCAGCACCGCGCGGGCGGGGCAGACGTGACGATCCTGTCGATCGAGCCGGAGCAGCCGCTCCCCTACGGCCGGATCATCCGCGCCGACGACGGCAGCGTCACGGAGATCGTCGAGGAGCGCGACGCGACGCCCGAGCAAAAGGCGGTGCGCGAGCTGAACTCCTCGATCTACCTCTTCGACGCAGAGGCGCTGCGCGACGCGCTCGGCAAGCTCGACGCGCGGAACGCGCAGGGCGAGCTCTACCTGACCGACACGATCGCCCACATCGTCGCCGCGGGCGGACGCGCGCAGGCGTGGCGCTCGCACGACTCGCTCTCGCCGATCGGGATCAACAACCGAGTCGAGCTGGCGCAGGCGGCAGCGGCCCTCCGCGACCGCATCAACGAAGCGCACATGCTCGCGGGCGTGACAATCGTCGACCCGCAGAGCGCGTGGATCGACGCGGGCGTCGAGCTCGAGCCGGACGTCGTCGTCCATCCGTTTACCGTGCTGCGCGGCCGGACGACGGCCGCGTCGGGAGCCGAGATCGGGCCGCACGTCGTCGCGATCGACGCCGTGATCGGTGAGCGCGTGTCGATCGGACCCTTCTGTTACCTTCGCCCCGGCACGGTCCTCGACCCCGACGCCAAGGCAGGGACCTTCGTGGAGATCAAGAACTCGCGGATCGGAGCCGGTACGAAGATCCCACACCTCTCGTACATCGGCGACGCCGACATCGGCGAGGGCACGAACATCGCCGCGGGCAACATCACTGCCAACTTCCCGCACACGCCGGGCGAGCCGAAGGGCCGGACGACGATCGGGAGCAACGTCAGGACCGGGATCCACAATGGGTTCGTGGCACCAGTCGAGGTGGGGGACGACGCATGGATCGCGGCCGGATCGGTGATCACCAAGGATGTCCCCTCGGGCGCGCTCGGCGTCGCCCGGGCGAGGCAGGAGAACAAGGAGGGATATGCCCGTCGACAGCGCGACGACTGAACTCTCCTTGCCGGGCCTCGAGGTGACCCCGACGGCTCCCGAGTCCAAGCCGAACCACTGGATCGAGCGCGGGCCGCAGAAGCGGCTGATGGTCTTCGCAGGCCGCTCGCATGCCGATCTCGCGCAGCGGATCGCCGAGCACCTGGGCGTCGAGCTCGGCGATGTCGAGCTGAAGACGTTCGCGAACGACGAGACGTACGTGCGCTACTCGGAGTCGATCCGCGGCGCCGACGTCTTCATCGTCCAGACCGGCTCGGAGCCCGTCGACCGCAACCTGATGGAGCTCCTGCTGATGATCCAGGCGGCAAAGCTCGCATCCGCGAAGCGCATCACCGCCGTCATCCCGTGGTTCCCGTACTCGCGGCAGGACCGGAAGGCGAAGCCGCGCGAGCCGATCTCCGGGCGCCTCGTCGCCGACATGCTCCAGCTCGCCGGGGCCGACCGCGTGCTGACGATGGACCTGCACGCGGGCCAGATCCAGGGCTTCTTCACCGTCCCGGTCGACCACATGACCGCGCTGCCGCTCTTCGGGCGGCACTTCCGCGACCTTGGCTTCACCGGCGAGGGTGTCGTCTCCGTCGCACCGGACGCGGGGCGCGCGAAGGTCGCGGTCCGGTTCGCCGAGATGCTCGACGCCGAGTTCGCGGTCATGCACAAGACGCGGCCGGCGCACGACGCAGTCGCCGTGACCGAGATCACGGGCCGCGTCCGCGACAAGATCGCGATCGTCGGCGACGACGTCACGACGACGGGCAGTACGCTGATCGCCGGCGCGCAAGCGCTGAAGGAGCACGGCGCGCGCGAGGTCTGGATCTTCGTCACGCACGCGCTGCTGAACGCCGAAGGGCTGGAGCGCCTCGGGAACGCGGAGGTCGCGGGGATCGTCGTGACCGACACGGTGCCGATCGACCCGCTCGCCCGACCCGAGAACCTGACCGTGCTCCCGGTCGCCGGCCTGCTCGCCGAGACGATCATGAACGTCTTCGCCGACGACTCGGTTTCCGCGATCTTCGGCGGGGACACACAGCTCTTCTGATGCCGTTCCGCGCCCCGAGCCTGCTCTATCTCGCGATCGGTCTGATCGTCGCCTTCATCCAGGACTACTTCGACAACCTCGGCACCGTCGCGCGCATCCTCACCGGGATCCTGGCCGTCCTGCTCTGGCCGCTGCTGCTCCTGGGCTTCGACGTCCGCATCTTCAGATAGGGAGGGCCTGTACACTCATCGGCCGCTATGGCCGGTGAACGGGTCCGTCTGGAGGTACTGGAGCGCGAGCGCGTGGGCTCGCGCGAGGCTCGGCGCATGCGCCGACAGGGTCTCGTGCCCGGCGTGCTCTACGGCCGCTCCGCCCCGCACGCGATCGCGGTGCCCGAGCGCGACCTGCGCCGCGCGCTGACGAGCGTCGGCGGCCTGAACGCGATCCTCGACGTGGTGCTCGAAGGGCAGACGACGACGCACCCGTCGGTGCTCAAGCAGTACCAGCAGGATCCAATCAAGGGCCGGGTCATCCACATCGACCTCCAGGAAGTGCGGCTCGACCAGCCGATCCACGCGACGGTGCCGGTGCACCTCGTCGGCGGCGACGACGCGCCAGGCGTCAAGGAGGGCGGCGTCCTCTCGCAGGTCGTGCGCGACGTCAACGTCGAGGCGCTGCCGATGGAGATCCCCGAGCACCTCGATCTCGACGTGAGCGGCATGCAGATGAACGACTCGCTGCGCCTCGCCGACCTGCGCTCGCCCGAAGGGGTGACGCTGCTCGACGATCCCGACGGGACCGTGCTCGCGACGGTGACGATGCCGACGCGCGAGGTCGAGCCCGAGCCCGAGGAAGTGCCCGAGGGCGAGGAAGGCGAGGAGGGCGCGGTCGCCGAGGGCGAGGAAGCAGCGGAGGGTGCCGCCGAGGCGCCTGCCGAAGGCGACGCCGCGGGCGACGCCGAGTCTTCGGAAGGCTGATGCGCCTCCTCAGGCGCGGGGACTCGTCCTCGTCGCTCGACCTGCTCGTCGTCGGGCTCGGCAACCCGGGGCGGGAGTACGCGAACACGCGGCACAACGCCGGCTGGATGGTCGTCGACGAGCTCGCGAGCCGGCTCGGGGCGGGCTTCCGCGGCAAGTTCTCGGGCCAGCTCGCCGAGACGCGCCTGGGCGACGCGCGCATCGCGCTGCTGAAGCCGGAGACGTACATGAACCTCTCCGGGTCGTCGGTGCAGGCGGCGGCGCGGTTCTTCAAGGTCGATCCGGAGCAGGTGCTCGTCGTCCACGACGAGGGCGACTTCGACCTCGGTCGGCTGCAGGCGCGCCTGGGGGGCGGGCTCGCCGGGCACAACGGCCTCCGCTCGATCGCGCAGTCGCTCGGGACGCAGGATTTCCTCCGCCTGCGGATCGGCGTCGGCCGCCCGGAGCGCGGCGACCCGCGGCCGCTCGCGGACTACGTCCTCTCGAACTTCGAGCCGCACGATGACGCCGAGGCGATCGTCGGACGCGCCGCCGACGCGGTCGAGATGATCGTCGGCGAGGGTCTCGAGGCTGCGCAACGGCGTTACCACTAGCTACAACTCGCGCATGAGCGACGTCGTCGTCGGCGGCTCGTCGGCAGAACGCCCGGAAGAGGCGCCGCGCCGCCGCAAGCCGTGGTGGGAGGTGATGAACCCGCAGGAACGCGGAAGCTTCCGCGACCTGCCGCGCCTGCTCGCCGACTCGCTCCGCCTCGTGTGGGCGGCCGGTCGCCGCGAGTTCCTGATCACGTCGGCGCTGCAGATCCTCTCCGCGGTTGCAATCGCCGCGCAGCTCTTCGTCGCGAGGGCGCTGTTCGAAGCGGTGCTCGGCGCCGGCGGAGCGCGCGACCTCGCCGGGATCGCGCCGGAGCTCGCGGCGCTGCTCGCCATCACGGTCGCCCTCGACTTCGCACGTGCGGTGCAGAACGAGCAGACGCGCGTGCTCGCGGAGCTCGTCGGCCGCCGTGCGCTCGATCGCGTGCTGGACATCTCGACGAGCATCGACCTGCTCGCGTTCGAGTCTCCGGACTTCTACGACCAGCTGACGCGCGCCCGCGCGCAGGGGCAGTTCCGCTCGTTCCAGATCGTGAACGGGTTCCTCGGGCTGATCGGGAGCGCGGTCGCGTCGATCGGAATCGTCTTCGCGCTCGCTGCGCTGCAGCCGGCGCTGCTGCCGTTCGTCGTGATCGGCTACGTGCCGCTCTGGATCGTCTCGTCGCGCAACACGCGGGACTTCTACGAGTTCAACCGCGGCATGACGCCGAACGACCGGCAGCGCAACTACCTCCAGTCGATCCTCACGCGGCGCGATCCGGCGAAGGAGGTCCGCTCCTTCGGGACGGCCGGCTTCCTCCGCGAGCGCTACGACCGGCTGTACGACGAGCGGATCGTCGAGCTGCGCTCGCTCGCGAGGCGGCGCATGCGGCGCTCGCTGCTCGGCTCGCTCAGCGCGACGGCGGTCACCGCGGCCACGGTGCTCGCGCTCGCGTTCCTGTACGTCGACGGGAGGATGGACCTCGCGACCACGGGCGCCGCCGTCTTCGGCCTCTACCAGCTCGGGGGCCAGCTCAGAGGCATCCACATGAGCGCGGCGTCGCTCTACGAGTCGGTCGTCTTCGTCCGCGACTACTCGACCTTCCTCGCGCTCGAGCCCGAGGCGACGAGCGACCGGACCGCTCCGCGGGCGTTCGGGCAGATCGTGGCCGAGGACGTCTCGTTCACGTACCCGGACTCGAACCGGCCCGCGGTCGACGGCGTCTCGCTCGAGATCGGGGCCGGCGAGGTCGTCGCGCTCGTCGGCGAGAACGGCTCCGGCAAGACGACGCTCGCGAAGATCGTCGCCGGCCTCTACCGCCCTCAGGGCGGGCGCGTGCTCTGGGACGACGTGGACGTCGCCGACGTCGACCGCGACCAGCTCCGCGCCTCGATCGCCGTGATCTTCCAGGACTTCGAGCGCTACC
Organism: Gaiellaceae bacterium; assembly: GCA_035718485.1. Taxonomy (GTDB): domain Bacteria; phylum Actinomycetota; class Thermoleophilia; order Gaiellales; family Gaiellaceae; genus JACCTU01. The sequence goes on along the minus strand of DASTHC010000085.1, from coordinate 24,378 downwards.
TGCTGCCCGCGCGCGAGAACGTCGGCATGGGACGTCACGAGCGGATCGACGACCTCGACGGCGTGACGACGGCGGCCGCGCGCGCCGACGCGGACGAGTTCCTGGCCCGACTGCCGGACGGCTACGAGACGATGCTCGGCCGCGAGTTCTCCGGCGGCTACGACCTCTCGATCGGACAGTGGCAGCGGGTCGCGCTCGCGCGGGCATTCTTCCGCGACGCGCCGCTCGTGATCCTCGACGAGCCCACTGCGGCGCTCGACGCGCGCGCCGAGAGCCGACTCTTCGAGCGGCTCGGAGAGCTTCTCGAAGGCCGTTCGGTCCTTCTCATCTCGCACCGCTTCTCGAGCGTCCGGTCAGCCGATCGCATCTACGTGCTCGACCAGGGGAAGGTCGTCGAGGAGGGCTCGCACGACGAGCTGATGGCGGCGGGCGGCCGCTACGCGGAGCTCTTCACGCTCCAGGCGCGCGCGTACCTCGGCCCATAGGGCGAAGCTACGATGGAGGCGGCGGGACTCGTGTCCCGTCGTTCGTCATGGACCGTCCGACGCTGCAGCTGCCGATCCTCCACCCGCTCGTGCGCGAGGTGGCGGAGACCGACCGCTTGCGCGAGCTCGCGCAGGCGCTGCCGACGCGCGCCCGCGTGTCGGAGTCGGCGCTCCCGGTCGTCGCGGCTGCGCTCTACGAGGAGGTCGGGCGCGGGCTCGTCGTGCTGCTGCCCGAGGACGCCGACGCCCGCGACCTCGCCGAGGCGACGGCGTGGTTCCTCGGGCCCGAACGGGTGGCCTACCTCCCGAGCCGGGGCGTTCGCTGGGAGTCCGGGCTCACCCCGCCGCCGCACCTCGTCGGCGAGCGGGCGCGCGCGCTCGACGTCCTCGCCGCGGGCGGGCTCGTCTGCGCGTCGGCGTCCGCGGTCGCCGAGCCGATTCCGCCGCGCGACGAGCGGCCCGAGCCGATGCGGATCGCCGTCGGCGACTCGCCGGGCGTCGACGGGCTCGCGGAGGAGCTCGCGCTCGCCGGCTACGAACGCGTCGAGCGCGTCGAGGACCGCGGCCAGTTCGCCGTCCGCGGCGGCCTGGTCGACGTCTTCCCGACGACGGGCCGGGAGCCGCTCCGGATCGAGCTCTTCGGCGACGAGATCGAGCAGGTCCGCGCCTTCTCGCCCTTCACCCAGCGCGCGCTCCACCCGGTCGAGGACGCGCTCGTCTACCCGGCCGCCGAGCGGCGGGGCGACGCGCTTGACCCAAGTAACAGTCTGTTACTTGAGGAAGGGGCCGCCCCTGCGGTCCCGGACGACCTCGTCCCCGTCCTCGAAGGCGCGCCCGACCTCGTCTGGGAGCCCGTGGAGGTGCGGCGCGTCTGGCTCGAGGAGTTCGGCCGCGACGATTTCGACCTCGAGGGCGCGACCGAGCTCGACCCGCTCCCGTCGGCGCAGCCGTACGCGTTCGAGGCGCAGAAGCCGGCGATCGCGGCGCGCGGGCTCGCCGAAGCGGAGAAGGAACTGTCCGGCCTCGTCGCCGCCGGCAACCGCGTCGTGATCGCGTTCGCGCACCGCGGCGAAGCGCTTCGCACGCAGAGCATGCTGCGGCGCGTCGACGCGCGCGTGCTCGAGGAAGGCGAGGCGCTCCCGAAGGAGCCCGAGCTCGTCTTCGCGGTCGCGCCGGCGCGGCGCGGCTTCGTCTGGCGCGACCTCGGCCTCGTCCTGCTGCCCGACACGCAGATCTTCCGCAAGCGCGCGCCGCGCGCGGCGGAGCGGATGGGCCGCGCGCTCCAGTCGTTCGCCGACCTCCGCACGGGCGACTACGTCGTCCACGAGGACCACGGCGTCGGGAAGCTCCTCGGCTTCGAGACGAAGACGGTCGCGAGCGTCACGCGCGACTACCTCTTCCTTGCGTTCCGCGGCGACGACCGCCTCTACGTCCCGCACGAGCAGATCGGCAAGGTCTCGCGCTACATCGGCGCCGACGCGACAGCGCCCGCACTCTCGAAGCTCGGCGGGAAGGCCTGGGATCGCCTCAAGGCCCGCGCGCGCGAAGGCGTGCGCGAGCTCGCCGGCGACTTGCTCCGCCTCTACGCCGAGCGCGAGCAGGCGGCGGGCGTCGCGTACTCGCTGAACAACGACTGGCTCGAGCGGCTCGAGGCGGAGTTCCCGTACCGCGAGACCGAGGACCAGCAGCGCGCGATCGAGGCCGTGAAGGAGGACCTCGAGGCGCCGCACCCGATGGACCGGCTGGTGTGCGGCGACGTCGGCTTCGGCAAGACGGAGGTCGCGATCCGCGCGGCGTTCGCCGTCGCGGTCAACGGCAAGCAGACGCTGATGCTCGCGCCGACGACGATCCTCGCCGAGCAGCACTGGAACACGTTCCGGGCGCGCTACCGCGACTTCCCCGTGCGCGTCGAGATGGTCTCGCGCTTCCGCACCGCCGCCGACACCAAGCGGATCCTCCAGGACTTCGGCGACGGCAAGGTCGACGTCCTGATCGGCACCCACCGCGTGCTCTCGCGCGACGTGATCCCGAAGGACCTCGGCCTCGTGATCGTCGACGAGGAGCAGCGCTTCGGCGTGGCGCAGAAGGAGCTGCTCCGGCAGCTGCGGCTCGAGGTCGACGTGCTCGCGCTCTCGGCGACGCCGATCCCGCGCACGCTCCACATGTCGCTCTCGGGCCTGCGCGACATCTCGATCATCGAGACGCCGCCCGAGGGACGGCGCCCGATCCGCACGCACGTCGGCGAGTACGACGAGGAGCTGATCAAGACCGCGCTCGAGCGCGAGGCCGAGCGGGAGGGCCAGGCCTTCTACCTCCACAACCGCGTCGAGACGATCGAGGAGGCCGCGACGAAGCTGCAGCAGCTCTCGCCGAAGCTCCGCTTCCTCGTCGCGCACGGGCAGATGCGCGAGCGCGAGCTCGAGGAGAAGATGCACTCGTTCCTCCGCGGCGACGCCGACGTGCTCGTCTCGACCACGATCATCGAGTCGGGCCTCGACATCCCGCAGGCGAACACGCTCGTCGTCGAGCGTTCGGACACCCTCGGCCTCTCGCAGCTGTACCAGATCCGCGGCCGCGTCGGCCGCTCCGACCAGACCGCGTACGCGTACCTCCTCTATCCCGACGCGCACGAGCTGACGCCGGAGGCGCGAGCCCGGCTCTCGACGCTTGCGGACCACACGGAGCTCGGCGCAGGCTTCGCGATTGCGATGCGCGACCTCGAGATCCGCGGCGCGGGCGACCTCCTCGGCGCGGAGCAGTCGGGCCACGTCGCAGCGGTCGGCTTCGAGCTCTACGTGGAGCTGCTCCACGAGGCGGTCGCCGAGCTGTCCGGCCAGCGCCGGACCGCGGCGCGCCCGGTGCGCGTCGACGCGCGGGTCGACGCCTACGTCCCGGCGACGTACATCGGGTCGGAGGCGCTGAAGATCGACCTGCACAGACGGCTCGCGCTGACGGAAACCGACGACGAGCTCCGTGAGCTCCACGCCGCGACCGAGGACCGGTACGGGCCGGTGCCCGAGCCGGTCGAGAATCTGTTCGCGATCCAGGACGCGAAGCTCAAGCTCGCCCGCATCGGCGCGGAGTACCTCGTCTACCGGGGCGGTCGCGCGGCGATCGGGCACCTGGTCCTCGGCTCGGGCGAGCTCCGCGATCTGCGCAACCGGGTCGCGGCCGCCGTCTACAGCACCGGGAACCGCGAGGTCACGTTGAGAACAGATGAATTCGCCGGAGCAACGCGGCTGGTCGATGCTATCGTGGACGCGCGCCAAGCGGTCTGAGGCGCCCGAATTTCCTGTGCGAAAGATCTCTCTCATCTTTGTCCTCGCGCTGCTCGGGCTCGGCCTCGCCGGGTGCGGCGGCGGCGACCAGAACGTCCCGGACGGCGCCGTTGCGGTCGTCGACGGACAGGAGATCCCGAAGTCCGACTTCGACGCGCTGATGGCCCGCGCGAAGACGTCGTACGACCAGAGAAAGCGGCCGTTCCCGAAGGCGGGGACGCCGGAGTACCGGACGCTCCAGAACCAGGCGGTGCAGTACCTCGTCCAGCAGGAGAAGTACCGGCAGAAGGCCGACGACCTCGACGTCAAGGTCGAGGACAAAGAGGTCGACGAGCGCCTGAAGCAGGTCAAGCAGCAGTACTTCAACGGTGACGACCGCAAGTACCTCGCCAACCTGAAGCAGCAGGGGCTGACCGAGGAGCAGGTGCGCCGCGAGATCGAGAACCAGTTGATCTCCGAGAAGATCTACGAAAAGGTGACCGAGGGCACAAAGGTCTCGGACGACGAGATCAGCGCCTACTACAACAAGCACAAGAAGGACTACAAGGTCGCCGCCTCGCGCGACGTGCGCCACATCCTCGTCGCGAAGAAGGCGCTCGCGGACTCCATCCACTCGCAGCTCGCGTCGGGCGGAAGCTTCGCCGCGCTCGCGAAGAAGTACTCGACCGACCCCGGCTCGAAGCAGAACGGCGGCAAGCTCACGGTCCGCAAGGGCGAGACCGTCCCGCAGTTCGACAAGGTCGCCTTCGAGCTGAAGAAGGGCCAGCTCTCCCAGCCGGTCAAGACGCAGTACGGCTGGCACCTGATCGAGGCGCTCGGAGACGTCAAGCCGCCCTCGCAGACTCCCTTGAAGGACGTGAAGGAGCAGATCCGACAGCAGCTGCTGCAGGAGAAGCGGCAGAAGGCGATCTCGGACTGGTCCAAGGACACGAACAACGAGTTCAAGGACAACGTCTCGTACCAGGTCGGCTACGCGCCGCCGGCGACGACGGGTACCACCTCCTCGAATTGAGCCTCGGCGAGGCGCTGCTCGACCTGCAGCGTCTGACGGAGCGCCTTCGGCGCGACTGTCCCTGGGACCGCGAACAGACCGCGGCGACGATCGTCCCGCACACCGTCGAAGAGGCCTACGAGGTCGCGGACGCCGCACTCGGCGGCGACGACGAGAAGCTCCTCGACGAGCTCGGCGACCTTCTCTTCCAGGTCTACTTCCTCGCGCTGCTCCTGTCCGAGCAGGGACGGGGCGACCTCGAGGACGTCGCGCGGGCGGTCCACGCAAAGCTCGTGCAGCGCCACCCGCACGTGTTCGGCGACGCCGAGGCACGGACCGCAGGACGCGTCCGGGAGAACTGGGAGCGGATCAAGCGCGAGGAGGAAGGGCGCGAGGGCGTCTTCCACCACGTGCCGGACAACCTGCCGGCGCTGCTCTACGCACGGAAGGTGCAGCGCCGCGCGGCCGCGGTCGGGTTCGAGTATCCGGACGCCGCAGAAGCGCTCTCCGATCTCGACGACGAGCTGCGCGAGCTCCGCGCCGAGCTGCGGGACGACCCCGCGCCCGAGACGCCTCCCGATCCGCGGCAGGCGGCCGAGCTCGGCGACGTGCTCTTCGCGGCGGTCAACGTCGCGCGCCGCCTGAACGTCGACCCCGAGCTCGAGCTCCGGCGCGCGTCGAGGCGCTTCGTCGAGCGCGTGGAGGAGGCGGAGCGGCTCGCCGACGCCGCGGGCGAGCGCTGGGCCGATCTGTCCGTCGAGGCGCAGGACCGCTACTTCGACCTGGCAAAGGAGACCGAATGACAGCGATCGCCCGCGTGCACGGCAGGCAGATCCTCGACTCCCGCGGCAACCCGACGGTCGAGGTCGACGTCCAGCTCGAGACCGGCGCGCTCGGCCGCGCAGCGGTGCCGTCGGGCGCGTCGACCGGCGTGCACGAGGCGGTCGAGCTTCGTGACGGCGGGCCGGAGTACGGCGGCAAGGGCGTCAGGAAGGCCGTCGCGAACGTGAACGGTGAGCTCGCCGAAGCGGTCGTCGGCCGCGACGCGGACGACCAGGGCGCGCTCGACGCGCTGCTCGTCGAGCTCGACGGGACGCCGAACAAGGGGCGGCTCGGCGCGAACGCGATCCTCGGCGTCTCGCTCGCAGTCGCGAAGGCCGCCGCGGCCGAGCAGGGTGTCGCGCTCTTCCGCTCGCTCGGCGGCGACGAGGCGCGAACCCTCCCGGTCCCGATGATGAACGTGATCAACGGCGGCGCGCACGCCGAGAACTCCATCGACCTCCAGGAGTTCATGGTCGTCCCGCTCGGCGCAGACTCGTTCCACGAGGCGCTCCGGATCGGCGACGAGATCTACCACGCGCTGAAGAAGCTCCTCGGCGAGCGAGGGCTCGACACCGGCCTCGGCGACGAGGGCGGCTTCGCGCCCGATCTCCCCTCCAGCGAGGCGGCGATCGAGGCGGTGCTCGAGGCGGCGGAGCGGGCCGGCCACCGCGACCGAATCGCGATCGCCCTCGACCCGGCGATGAGCGAGGTCTACAGCGACGGCGTCTACCGCTTCGAGGGGCGCGAGAAGCGCTCGGACGAGCTCGCCGGCTTCTGGTCGGAGCTCGCCGACCGCTTCCCGATCGTCTCGATCGAGGACGGCGCTGCCGAGGACGACTGGGACGCCTGGTCGGCGCTGACCGGAGCGCTCGGAAACCGCGTGCAGCTCGTCGGCGACGACCTCTTCGTGACGAACCCCGAGCGGCTGCGGCAGGGGATCGAGCGCGGCGTCGGCAACTCGATTCTCGTCAAGGTCAACCAGATCGGGACGCTGACCGAGACGATCGAGGCGGTCCGGCTCGCGCACGAGAACGGCTACAGCGCGGTGATGTCGCACCGCTCGGGCGAGACGGAGGACACGACGATCGCCGACCTCGCCGTCGCGCTCGGTACGGGTCAGATCAAGACCGGCGCGCCGGCGCGCTCGGACCGCGTCGCGAAGTACAACCAGCTCCTCCGCATCGAGGAGGAGCTCGGCGACCTCGCGGTCTACCCGGGGTGGGACGCCTTCCCGCGCACCGAAGGCGGCTGACACCGCCGCTACGCTTGACCCATGTCCGTCCCGGAGCCTCGTCGCACCAAGATCGTCGGGACGATCGGCCCCGCTTCGGGGACGAAGGAGAAGATCGAGGCGCTCGTCAACGCCGGCATGGACGGCGCCCGGCTCAACTTCTCGCACGGCACGCGTGAGCACCACGCAGAGTGGGCGCGGCTCGTGCGCGAGCTGCAGGAGGACGTGCGCCGGCCGCTCGCGCTGATCGCGGACCTGCAGGGACCGAAGCTCCGGATCGGCGACATCGAGGGCACGGTCTCGCTCGAGCGCGGCCAGGAGATCGTCGTCTGCGGCGGCAAGCAGGCGGACGACGGCGCGCTGCCGGTGAGCCCCGCCGTGATCGGCGAGGTGCTCCGGCCCGGCCACGAGGTGCTGATCGACGACGGTCACGTTCGCCTGCTCGTCCGCGACGTCCGCCAGGGCCGCGCGTCCTGCACGGTCGTCGTCGGCGGCGACATCACCGCGCACAAGGGCGTCAACCTCCCCGGCGTCCCGATCCCGATCCCCGCGCTGACGCGGAAGGACACAGACGACCTCGAGTTCGCGCTCGACCTCGGCGTCGACTTCGTCGCGCTCTCGTTCGTGCGCTCGGCTGCAGACGTCCGCGACCTGAAGGCGCTTATCGCGCAGCGCGACTCGCACGCGCACGTGATCGCGAAGATCGAGAAGTCGGAGGCGATCGACGCGCTCGACGAGATCCTCCACGAGTCCGACGCGGTGATGGTCGCCCGCGGCGACCTTGGGGTCGAGATCGGGCCGGCCTCGGTGCCGCTGCTGCAGAAGCGGATCATCCAGCGCGCGCTCGACCGAGGGAAGCCGGTGATCACGGCGACGCAGATGCTCGAGTCGATGCTCCACCAGCCGGAGCCGACGCGGGCGGAGGCGAGCGACGTCGCGAACGCGGTGCTCGACGGGACGTCCGCGGTGATGCTCTCGGGAGAGACCGCGATGGGCGAGTACGCGGTCGAGGCGGTCTCGTACATGGACCGGATCGCGCGGGCCGTCGAGCCGAGCCTCGGCTACCGCCACCAGCTGCCCGAGGTGGGCGAGCAGCCGACGATCGGTGAGGCGATGTCGAATGCCGCCTGCGACCTCGCCGAGGCGCTCGGCGCGCGGGCGATCGTCGTCCCGACCTACACCGGCCGCACTGCGTCTGTCGTCGCGCGGCTGAGGCCGCGCCGGCCGATCCTCGGGCTCAGCCACCACCAGTACGCACTCCAGCACATGGCGCTCGAGTGGGGCGTGACGCCGTGGGGGATCGAGGAGTCCGAGAGCGTCGAGGACCTCTGGGACGTTTCACTGGACGCCGTCCGCGACAGCGGGCTCGTCGTCGAGGGCGACCGGGTCGTGATCACGGCCGGCACTGCAGTGAACATCCCGGGCTCGACCAACGTGATCAAAGTGGAGGTTGCATAGCAGGACGCCGCGCGCTCCGCGCGAATGGATCGCGGCGATGGCGAAGCGAACGCGGAAGCGGCCACCGCGCTCGAGCCTCGCTCTCCGCTGGCTCGCGGTGGGCGCGCTCGTGCTGGTGGGGCTCCTCTACTACCGCCCGGTCCAGGCCTATCTGAACCGGAGCGACGCCGCGGCGGCGCGGCAGGCGCAAGTCGACGCGCTCGCAGAGCGGCACGCCGCGCTCGAGCGGAGGCTCCGCTACGTCGCCAGCCGCGCCGCGGTCGCGCGCGAGGCGCGGCGGCTCGGCTACGTGAAGCCCGGCGAGCGGCTGTTCATCGTCAAAGGGATCCCCGCGTGGCGGGCGGCCAAGCGGGCCGGGGCTACGATCGCCCCGAGTGGACGATAGGGAGATCGTCGCGCAACAGCTCGGTCGCGCTCCGCGCGCGTTTCGCCGCGTCGTCCTCAGCTGCCCGTGGGGTCGCCCCGCGATCACGGAGCAGGACGCCTTCGACGAGAACGGCGAGCCATTCCCGACGACCTTCTGGATCACGTGCCGGCACCTCGCAGCGCGCATCTCGCGCATCGAGGCCGAGGGAGGCGTCGAGCGCTGGACTCGGGCAGCAGCGGAGGACGCCGAGCTCGGCGCGAGCGTCGACGCGGCGCACGAGGAGCAGCGGCGGATTCGGCCCGAGCTGCCCGGCGGGATCGGCGGTGCGACGCGCACGGGGAGCCTCAAGTGCCTGCACGCGCACGCGGCGTTCGCGCTCGCCCGCCCCGGCTACGAGCTCGGCGACCGGATCGTGGCGGAAGCCGAGCCGCTCTGGCCGACCGACGGCTGCTGCACGACGATCTAACATCGGGCGCCCATGCCGACCGTCGAGGTGCAGCTGGCACGGCGCCAGTGGGAGGAAGGCAGCCGGCGCTTCGACGACGAGTCGAAGGTCGAGCCGCGCCTGCTCGACGCGTTCGAGGTCGTGATCGACGAGCTGCGGAAGCGCGTCGGCCAGACGTTCTCGCTCGAGGAGCTCTCGCTCGCGTACGCCCACGCAGACGACTGGTCGCGCCCCGCGGTGGCCGACCGCACGCCGTTTCCCGGCTGGCCTCGCTCGCTCGCGACCGTGCAGGATGCGGCCTTTCACGCGTATTCGCGCGGCGCGAGGGACTACGAGCCGTGAGCCGTGCGCGCCGGCGCCGTTCGTCCCAGGGCGGCACCGCGGTCCGCGTGCTCGTCGTCCTTGCGGCGTTCGTGATCGGCATCGCCGTCGGCGCGGCGCTCGACAACGGGCCCGATCCGGGCACGACGACCTTCGACCGGACGCTGAGGATCGTCACCGTGACGTCGACGAGATAGGTGTTAAGAACCGCTAGGTTTGGGTAGATTCCGGCCCGATGACGTTTCGCGACCAGCCGGAAGCCCGGAGAGTTGCCGGAAGCGAGCCGGACTGGCTCACGCTCGGCCAGGCGGCGAAGTACCTCGGGGTCGCCCAGAGCACGATCCGCAAGTGGTCCGACCAGGGCCGGGTGCCGGCGTTCTACACGCCGGGAGGGCACCGCCGGTACCGGCGCTCCGATCTCGACCTCTTCCTCGAGCGGTCCGGGCCGGGCGGTCGTGAACGCGCAGGCCCGACGATCCTGATCGTCGACGACGACGACGGAACGCGCACCTTCGTGCGTGCGAGCCTCGAGCTCGAGGGCTTCGACGTGCGCGAGGCGGCGAGCGCGACCGAAGGGCTCGCGGCGCTCGAAGAGGAAGCGCCCGACCTCATCCTGCTCGACGTGATGATGCCGCAGATGGACGGCTGGGAGATGCTGCGCCGCGTGCAGGAGCAGCACGGCGGCGCGATCCCGGTCGTCATGTTCAGCGGGAAGGTCGAGGACGCCGCCGGCGAGGCCGCAGAGCGAGGGGCGAGCGGATTCATCGGCAAGCCGTTCGACCCGCAGCAGCTGATCGACCGCGCGAAGCAGATCCTCGGCGCGCGTCCGGTCTGATCGGTCTCGACCAGAGCGTCGACCGCTGGGTCGTCGGGCACCGGGAGGGCTGGCTGGACCCGATCTTCGTCGGCCTCTCGATCGCGGGCACGCGCGGGGTCATCTGGCTCGTGATCGCGGCCGTCCTCGCGATCGTGTGGCGGCGCCCTGAGGTCTTCGTGCTCGTCGCCGCGACTGCGTTGACGATGAGCCTGCTGAACACCGTCGTCAAGTACGCGGTGCAGCGGGACCGCCCGCCGACGGTGATCCTCGACCCGGAGCCGCTGATGGAGGTGCCGACGACCTCGTCGTTTCCCTCGGGCCACACGTCGACGAGCTTTGCCTGCGCGTTCGTCATCTCGAGCCTGGCACCGCGGCTCACCATCCCCGTCTTCGTCCTCGCTGCGCTGATCGGGTTCTCACGGATCTACGTTGGCGTGCACTACCCGCTCGACGTCATCGTCGGGGCGATCTTCGGCCTGCTCGTCGCTAAAGCTCTTCTGATGCTTCGAGAAGCCCTGCGACGATCACGGCAATCGCGGCGAGCAGGCTGATCCAGATCCCGATCCCGCGCCCCGTGAAGGGGAAGAACTCGTCGGGGACGGAGATGATGCGGATCAGGACGAGCGTCGTCGCGAGCGCGCCCAGCGCGATCAGGATCAGGCTCTCGGGGATCGCCGCCGGGAGCTCGTAGCCGGCTTCGCGGAGCGCCCAGAGGGCGAGCACGGCGAGGCCGAGGAAGAAGACGAGCTTCCCGATCAGGCCGACGTGCCAGCCGATCACCGCGATCGTCGGGCCGTTGTCGGAGCCGGAGTACCAGGCCATGAAGGCCGAGAGGGCGAGGACGAGGCCCGCCCAGCGGGCCAGGCGCTCGCCGAGGAGCCAGTAGCCTCCCCCGGTTCGGGTGAGGGGTCCCGGCCGGATCATGCGGCGGCGCGGGGGATTGACGGGCTCGGGCGTGGGATACGACTCAGGTGTCTGCACGCGGTGGAGTATCGAGGACCACCGCGGTAAAGTCACTTCTCCACCACCGCAGGGGGTCGTCATGAACGAGGTCGGCAAGGGGTCTGCCGAACGTCCGCTCGACGGGTACGTCGAGTTTCTCGCCAGCGGCCAGCGTGCAAAGGGTGAGTTCCACTGCTCCGAGTGCGGCTATGGCGTGACCGTTTTCACGGTGCTGCCGCAGTGCCCGATGTGCGCCGGCAACGCGTGGGAGCAGTCGACCTGGAGCCCGTTTACGCGGGCGATCGAGCGCGCCTAGCCCGCTCGATCACAAACCGAACAGCCGCTCGATCTCGTTCCAGACCGTCAGCGTCAGGAAGAGCACGGCGCTCGTGAGCAGGACGACCACGAGCCAGAACCGCAGGCGCGCGAGTCGCCGTTCCTGGTCGCGCCGCTCGCGCGCATACCGCTTCGCACGCTCCACGCGGTAGGCGCGCGCCACCGCCGAGCGATCGACGGGGGGAGCCTGCCGTTTGCGCCTGTGCCTCCGCGCCGGCTGGGCCATAGCGCGGGAGTCTAGACGGCGCTCCGCCGAGGCATACTCCTGGCGAGCCGGGAATGGCGGTTCAGCCTGATCGGAGAGAGCGGGCCGCGCTCGATCCCCGAGCGCTCGACGCGCTCGCGGACGCCGGTCGGGCCGCCGCGCGCGGCGGCCGCCTGACCGAGGTGCTCCAGGGCGCGGTCGAGGCCGCTGCGGCGCTGACCGGCGCGGAGGTCGCGCTCGTCCGGGTGGCCGACGCCGAGCGCGGCGACCTGGAGGTGCGGGCCGTCGCGGCGTCGTCGCCGGCGCTCGCCGTCCAGCTCGAGGGGACGCGGGTGCCGCTCGGCGAGCTGCCCCGCGACGAGAGCGGGCTCGAGGACGCCCCGCGCGCGCTCGCCGAGCTCGCGAACGAGCTCGGCATCGAAGCGGCGTTCGTGCTGCCGGTCATCGTAGGCGACGAGGTACTCGGGAGCCTCGAGCTCCTGCACGGCGTCGCGTTCGACGACGGCGCGGTCGCGGCGGCCAGGTTCGCGGTCGCCCAGATCGCGCTGGCGATCCGGGCGTACGCGGGCTCGACGAAGCAGCAGCTGGACGGACGGGACGAGGTCCTCCGAGCGGCCGGGGAGGCGCTCGCGGCCGGCGCGGACGCCGGCCACGCCGAGAGCCGCGTGCTGCGGCTCGGGCTCGAGCTGACCGGCGCCGAGGGCGCCGTCCTCTGGTGGTTGAAGGGCGACGGCGAGGCCGAGCGCGGGCCTGCGGTGGGGCGGGCGGACGACCTGCTCGAGGTGCCCCAGACAGGGGTCGCCGAGACGGAGGGCAGGGTCTCGGTCACCAACAGCCTCGGAGAGCCGGCCTTCGGCCTCTTCCAGCTGGTCTTCCCTCCCGGCGTCACGCCGGCCTCCCACCTCGTCGGCCTGCTCGGGGAGTTCGCCGTGCGTGCGGCGCAGCCGCTCCGTGCCGCCGAGCGCGCCCGGGTTCTCGGCTCCGAGCTCGAGCAGACGCGCGCCTTGCTCGCGGTCGTCGCGCAGGCGAACCGCGAGCTCTCGCTCTCGCACACGCTCCACACCGCTGTCGACCGCGTCTCCGAGCTCGTCGGAGCGACCCGACTCGCGGTCTACCTCCTCGAGGACGGCAAGCTTGCAGCCGCCGCCGAGCGCGGGCTCGCCGGGCCGCACGTGCGGGTCGCCGAGGAGCTGCTGACGCTCGCGACGGGCCGCTTCCGAGCGCGTGGCTTCGTCTCGGTCGACGACGTCTCGATCGAGCGCGGCCTCGCTCCCGTCGCCGACGCGCTCGCGGAGGCGGGCATCGAGGCGGCGGTTGCGCTGCCGCTCGTCGTAGGCCACGACACGATCGGCCTGCTCGCGGTCTATCCGGATCGCGGCCGCCCGCTCACGACGAACGAGTCGGAGCTGCTCGGCGCGCTCGCCGGACAGCTCGCGGTCTCGGTCCAGAACGCGCGGCTGCACGAGCGGGCGACGCGGCTCGGCGCGGAGCTCGAGGCGGCGCTCGGCGCGGAGCGTGCCTCCGCGCGCCAGCTCGGCGCGCAGTACGAGATCTCGAAGGCGTTCTCGGAGAGCCTTCGCCTCGACGTGACGCTCGACGCGGTCGCACGCACGATGGTCGAGCTGCTCGACGTCGACGCGGCCGTGCTTCGCATGCCCGACGCGCGCCGCGAGCAGTTGCTCCCGCTCGCCCTGCACGTCGCCGAGGACCGGCTGCTCGCGCCCGTTCGGTCGATCCTCTTCCGACCACAGCCGCTCGGGGTGGACGCGATCCGGCGGCTGTTCCAGGGTGGCGGGCCGATCGTGCTCGACGCGGAGACGGCGCAGGCGCTCGGCGGCTCGCATGCGCTGCTCGTGCCGTTCCTCGAGAAGGGCTCGACCGCCGCAATCGTCCCGATCGCGACGCCGGCCGAGGTGCTGGGCTCGCTCACGCTGCTCTCGTTCGGCCCCGACCGGCCGGTCGACCGCGAGACGATCGAGTCGGCGCTCTCGATCAGCGGCCAGGCAGCGCTCGCGATCGACAACGCGCGTCTCTACCAGCAGCAGAAGGACTTCGCCGACTCGATGCGCCGCTCGCTGCTCCCGCAAGTGCGGCCAGACGTCCTAGGGCTCGACATCGGCGAGGTGTACGCCGCCTCGGCGCACCTCGAGATCGGCGGTGACCTGTACGACTACTTCGCGCTCGAGGACGGCCGGCTCGCGGTGGTGCTCGGCGACGTCACGGGGCACGGCGTCGACGCGGCGGCCGACATGGCGATGGCGAAGTTCGTCTTCCGATCGCTCGTGCGCGAGCATCCGCTGCCCGCCGACTTCCTCGCCTCGGCGAACGACGTCGTTGTCGGCGAGATCGCGGTAGGGAAGTTCATCACGATGCTCTACCTGCTCATCGAGCCCGGTCGCGGCGAGGTCGCCGTCGCGTCCGCGGGACATCCGCCGCCGCGGCTCGTCGGAGCCGACGGCACGGTCACCGGCGTCGAGGCGCGCGGGCTCGCGCTCGGAGTCGACGAGGGCATGACGTACGACGAGGTACGCGTGGAGCTCGAGCCCGGCGGCTCCGTCGTCCTCTACACCGACGGGGTGATCGAGGCGCGCCGCGGCGACGAGCTCTACGGCGTCGCTCGGCTCGACGCGCTGCTCTCGCGACGTCACGCGATTCGTGCGGAGGACATCGCGGCGTCGGTGATCCAGTCGGCGCGCAACTTCACCGGCGGCGAGCTGTTCGACGACTGCGCCGTCGTCGTCCTGAAGCGCACGCCATGACCGACCGGCGCTCGCTGTACGTGCTCGTCTTCCTGGCGGGGGTCGGGACGCTGGCCACGGAGATCAGCGCGTCGCGGCTGCTCGCGCCGTACTACGGCTCGTCGACGATCGTCTGGTCGAACATCATCGGGCTCACGCTCGCCTCGCTGAGCCTCGGCTACTGGCTCGGCGGGAAGGTCGCGGACCGGAATCCGTCGCCGCGCCTCCTCGGCGCGCTCGTCTTCCTCGCGTCGCTGCTCGTCGCGCTGATTCCGTTTGTCTCGCGGCCGATCCTCGACGTCGCGGCGAAGGGGCTGGACGAGCTGTCGGCGGGCGCGGTGATCGGCTCCTTCTTCGCCACGCTGCTCCTCTTCGCGCCGCCGGTGATCGTGCTCGGGATGGTCGCGCCGTTCGCGATCCGTCTCGCGATCGACGACGTCGCGACCGCGGGACAGGTCGCGGGGCGGCTCTACGCGCTCTCGACGCTCGGCTCGCTGCTCGGGACGTTCCTCCCTGCGCTCGTGACGATCCCGCTGATCGGGACGCAGCGCACGCTCCTCGTGTCGGCGGTGCTCCTCGCGGCCGCCGCCGCCACGCTCCTCGGCCGACGCTGGCTCGTCGCGACTGTTGCGATCGCGGGGCTGCTCGCGGTACCGCCAGGAGCGATCAAGAGCGGGAACGGCGACGTGCTCTTCGAGGTCGAGTCCCCGTACCAGTTCGTGCAGGTGGTCGAGCGCGGCGGCGTGCGCCGGCTGTACCTCAACGAGGGCGTGGCGGTGCACTCGCTGTGGCGCCCGGACACGGTGCTGACGGGCGGCGTGTGGGACGCGTTCCTCGCGGTGCCGGCGTACCTGCCTCACGGTCCACGTCGCGTCGCGATCCTCGGCAACGCGGGCGGGACCGTCGCGCGCGCCTTCGGCGTCTACTGGCCGCGCGCGGAGATCGACGGGGTCGAGATCGACCCTGCCGTGAGCGAGGCGGGAAGGCGCTACCTCGGCATGTCCGACAACCCGCGCCTGCACGTGCACGACGCAGACGCGCGTCCCTTCCTGCGCCGGACCGACCGGCGCTACGACTTGATCGTCGTCGACGCGTACCACCAGCCGTACGTGCCGTTCTACCTCGCGACGCGCGAGTTCTTCCGGCTCGTGCGCGAGCACCTCGCTCCCGGTGGGATCGTCGCGCTCAACGTCGCGACGATCCCCGGCGACAACCGGCTCGAGCGCGGACTCGTCGGGACGCTCGCGAACGAGTTCCCGATCGTCAAGTCGTGGCCCGCGCTTCGCTTCAACCACATCGTGCTCGGCTTCACGTCACCGCCGTCGACGTTTGCGTACCCGAAGCGCCTCGCGCCGCTCGTCGGGCTGATGACGCGTCAGCTCGGTCCAGCGCTGCACGCGTCCGACGATCCGTGGACCGACGATCGAGCTCCCGTCGAGTGGGTGACGGACCGGATGATCCTCACGTACGCGGCGGAGGGCGGCCGGCTCGACGAGGACCAGCTGCCGACGGCGCCGTGAGGGTGCTCCGCGGCGACGGGCCGCCGATCAAGATCGGCCACCGCGGCGCGGCGGCGATCGCGCCCGAGAACACGCTCGAGGCGCTGCGCGCAGGGATCGCGGAGCGGTGCGAGTACATCGAGTTCGACGTCCTCGCCGAAGCGAACGGCGATCTCGTGCTCGCGCACTCGCGCCACGAGGTTCCGAGGACACGTGCGACGCTCGACGACGCACTCGAGCTGCTCGCGGGAGCAGGCGTCGGCGCTCACGTCGACCTGAAGGAGCGCGGGCTCGAGGAGCGCGTCGCGGCGGCGCTCCGGGACCACGGGCTGCTCGAGCGCTCGCTCGTGAGCTCCCTGGACTGGAGCGCGCTCCGCGACCTCCGCCGGCACGAGCCGTCGCTCCGGGTCGGACTCTCGTACCCGGAGGACCGCTACGGGCTCGCCGGCCGGAGGACGTTCACGCCGCTGCTCGCCGCCGGGCTCGGCGCGATGAAGCGTGCGCTCCCGCGGCTCGTCGGACGCTGGCTCGACCGAGCGCAGGCGTCGGCCGCCGTCGTCCACCGCCAGCTCGTCACACCTGCGCTGATCAGCACGTGCCACGCGCGCTCGACCGCCGTCTGGGCGTGGACCGTGAACGACGAAGCCGAGGCCGCGCGGCTGGTCGATTGGGGCGCCGACGCTATCATCACCGACGATCCGCGAATCCTCGGTCGAAGCCTCTCGTGAAGCGCCTCTCCATCGTCATCGCAGCACTCGCCGTCCTCGTCTGCGCGCCTGCGCGCGCGGCCGACGACCCCGTGCCGCCGGTGCCGGCGACGATCCCCGAGGGCGTGTCGATCGGCATCGTTCCCGTCGGCGGGCAGACCGCGGAGCAGGCGACGGAGTACGTTCGGACGCAGTTCGCGTTGCCGCTCGTGCTCACCTACGGCACGTTCATGTTCGAGGCGCCCTCGGAGGCGCTCGCGGCGCCGTCGGTGCAGCGCGCCGTGCAGCAGGCGCTCGTCGCGCAGCCGAACACGACGGTTCCGCTCACCGTGACGGTGCGCAAGCTCGCGGTGCGCAACTACGTGGCCGAGGTCGCGGACCGCTTCGCGCGCAAGCCAATCGATGCGCGCCTGTTCCTGCGCAAGCTCAAGCCGTGGATCGCCCCCGAGAAGAACGGACGCGAGATCGACCGCATCGCAGGCGAGGCTGCGATCACGTCCGCCTTGACTGCCGGTCTGCGTGGGCCGATCTCGCTCCGGCCGAAGGTGCTGCGCGCGAAGGTGACGCAGAGGAGCTTCGGTCCGGTGATCGTGATCCGCCGCGGGACGAACAAGCTCTTCCTCTACAACGGGATGCGCTACCTGCGCACGTTCGGCGTCGCGACGGGCCAGAGCAAGTACCCGACGCCGCTCGGCCGCTTCCGCGTCGTCGTCAAATGGAAGAACCCGTGGTGGTATCCGCCGGACTCGGCGTGGGCGAAGGATCTCGACCCGGTGCCGCCGGGACCGAGCAACCCGCTCGGCACGCGCTGGATGGGCATCTCGAGCCCCGGCGTCGGCATCCACGGAACGCCTGAGCCCGGCTCGATCGGCTACTCCGTCTCGCACGGCTGCATCCGCATGCGCATCCCCGACGCGGAGTGGTTGTTCGAGAAGGTGCCAGTCGGCACCACGGTCTTCATCGTCTCGGCGTGACACGCACGGCGAAGGTCGCGGCCCAGCTCGCGGCGCTCGCGCTCGTGCTGGGATTGCTCGGCCTGCTCGTCTGGAAGATCGCCTCGGACGAGGGCGCCGTCGCGCGCGTCGGTCAGCCCGTGCCGCGCTTCGACCTGCCGAACCTCGAGGGCAGCGAGCGCGTCGCCGTCGCGGAGCACGTCGGGACGCCGATGGTGATCAACTTCTGGGCGACGTGGTGCGGTCCGTGCCGCTCCGAGGCGCCGCTGCTCGAGAACGCGTGGCGCAAGTACAAGGGGCGCGTCGTCTTCATCGGCGTCGACACGCGCGACTTCACCGGCGACGCGAAGAGCTTCGTCAAGAAGCACGAGCTCACGTATCCGATCGCGTACGACGGGCCTGCGAAGCTCTGGGAGCCGTGGGGGCTGACCGGGCTGCCGGAGACGTTCTTCGTCGACCGCAACGGCAAGATCGTCGAGCACCGCGTCGGCGAGTTCACCGAGCCTGCCGAGCTGGACGACGCGATCCAGAAGGCGCTCTCGTGAGAGCGCTCGCGGTCGTCGTGCTCGCGCTCGCGCTCGCGCCTGCCGCGCTCGCGAGCGAGCAGCACCCGTCCCAGGCCGAGGTCGAGGGCGAGCTCGTCTGCCCGACCTGCCACACGACGCTCGACCAGTCGAACGCGCCGGTCGCGCTGCGGATGAAGCAGTTCATCCGGCAGCGGATCGCCGCCGGCGACTCGAAGGGCGAGATCAAGGCGCAGCTCGTCTCCCAGTTCGGCAAGGGTGTGCTCGCGGCGCCGGAGCAGGAGGGGTTCGACCTCCTCGCGTGGGTGCTCCCGATCGCCGGCCTGCTCGCGGGCGGCGCCGTGCTGACGCTCCTCCTCTGGCGGTGGACCCGCCGTCCCGAGGACGAGCTGCCGCTTCTCGAGTGACGGGGCAGCTCGCGGCCGCGTTCTTCGCCGGCGTCGTCTCCGTCGCCGCGCCGTGCGTGTTGCCCCTCGTTCCCGGCTACCTGTCCATCGTGGCGGGCGGCACCCCGACGCCGCGGCGCGTGCTCGCAGGAAGCGTGCCCTTCGTCCTCGGGTTCACCGTGGTGTTCGTCACGTTGGGCGCGGGTGCGGCGGCGCTCGGCTCGACGCTGCCCTCGGAGCGGCGAACCGAGGTCGCGGGCTTCCTGCTCGTCGTCTTCGGGCTCGCGTTCGCCGGGCTGCTGCCCTGGCCGGAGCGGCTCGTCGCTCCGGGTCTCGTCGCGCGCGCGCGAACCGGATCGAACGCATTGCTCGGCGCCGCGTTCGCCGTGTGCGCCGCGCCCTGCGTCGGCGCCGTGCTCGGCTCCGTGCTCGTCCTCGCGAGCGCGACGGGAACAGTGGCGAAGGGGATCGTGCTCCTGACCGCGTACTCGCTCGGACTCGCCGGCTCGTTCCTGCTCGTCGGCGTCGCGTTCGCGCAGGCGATGGGCGGCTTCCGGTTCCTGCGCGACAACTGGTTCTGGCTACGCGTCGCAAGCGGGCTGATCCTCGTCGCCCTCGGTCTGCTGCTCTTCTTCCACCGGGAGTGGTGGCTGTACGTGGGACTCAGGCGCGTGCTCGACGCCCTCGGCCTCGGCGAGGTCTAGCGGGGGGAGCGCGCCCGGCCGTCCCGCTGCGACCTGCGCCAGGAGCGACGCGACGTCGACGCCGCGGTGCGCGGGCGAGTAGCGGGCGAGCCGGCGTTCCGCCTTCGCGAGCTGCCGCTCGCAGCCGACGAGGTTGCCGCGTTCCTGCTGGTACCAGGCAACGACGACGTGCACGAGCCCCTGGAAGAAGTCGCGCTCGTCGGCGTCAGCGGCGCGCCACGCGTCTTCGAACGCCTCGTGCGCCTCGAAGTACCGGCCGGCGCGCGCGTGCTCGAGCCCGTCGGCGTAGGCCTTCTCGATCACGAGGGGCAGTGTTACGCTCCCGATGCCGTGGCGACGATCCTGCTGTGTGGGGTCGACCTTTTCTTCCGGGGTAAGCTCGAGGGGCTTCTTGTCGCGCACCATCTCGTGACGACCGACAGCGTCGATCCGCCGGACGTCGTGATCGCAGACATCGCGAGGATCGACCCCGACGAGGTCGTCGAGGCGTACCCGGACGTGCCGATCATCGGGTTCACGAACCACACGGACACGGGCGGCCTCAGAGCCGCCAACGCGGCCGGCTTCGACCAGGTTTTGGCGAAGTCCGCGCTGGTCGAGCGCGTCGGCGAGATCGTCGACGGGCTGGTCACCGAGCCTCGCTAGACTCGCCCCCGTGACGTACATCATCGCCGAGCCCTGCATCGACATCAAAGATCTGTCGTGCGTCGACGTCTGCCCGGTCGACTGCATCCACCAGGCCGGGCGGATCCTCGTGATCGACCCGGAGGAGTGCATCGACTGCGGCGCGTGCGAGCCAGAGTGTCCGGTCGAGGCGATCTTCCCCGAGGACGCGCTGCCCGACAAATGGGAGCCCTTCATCAAGATCAACTACGCGTACGGCGAGGGCCTCGACGTCGTGAACAAGCTCACGGACGAGTACGCCACGGAGCACAACGTCCAGAACCCGCCGCTCGAGTAGCGGTTAGGCGCCCGGGCGGGCGGGTAGACGACCCCTGATCGAACCGAAGGGGGTCGAGATGCCGCAGGAAGCCTGGAACGCGAAGCGCGAGCGGCAGTACGAGCACATCAAGGACAGCCTCGAGGACAGAGGCACGTCGCACGACAAGGCGCAGGAGATCGCCGCGCGGACCGTGAACAAGGAGCGTGCGCGCTCGGGCGAGGCGAATGAGTCGTCCCGTCTCTCGCGCACCGACATGTCGTCCGGCCGGCGCGGAGGGCTCCGCTCGGGCACCGACCGCCCGAGGGGCAGGACGAAGGAGCAGCTCTACAACGAGGCCAAGCGCATGGGCATCGAGGGCCGCTCGACGATGACGAAGGATCAGCTCCAGCGGGCGGTCGATCGTCGCAAGTGACGATCCGACGCAGGGCGTCGCCGCGTAGCTATCTTGACGCGCGGTGACGCCCAAGACCCTCGACCACGTCGCCCTCTGGGTGGCGGACCGCGACGCGATCGCCGAGAAGGCGATCGGAGAGCTCGGAATGCACGTGATCGAGCGCACGGATCGCTTCACGCTGATCGGCGCCGACGCGCTCCGGTTCAAGTTGACGCTCTTCGTCGAAGAGGGCCCGCGCGAGCCCGGCGCGCTCAAGGAGATCACGCTTCGCGTCAGCGACGGTGATGAGGCGACGGTCGAGCTCGGCGAAGGGCTGACTGTGAACGTCGTGCGTACACCGACGGAGGTCGACTACGACCTCGACCACGTTGCGCTGTACTCCGTCGACCCGGAGGCGACGGCGGAGGAGTACCTCTCGCTTGGCTTCGACGAGGCCGAGGCGCGCGACGGCGTGCCCCGGGTCGAGCTCGGCGGCGCCTTCGTCGAGTTCCATCGCGGTGAGCCGGGCGTGCCGGAGCGACCGCTGCTCAACCACCTGGCGGTGCTCGTCGATCGGGCAGACGACGCGAAGGAGCTTCCCGCGGAGGTCGCGGACGTCGTCGACGCACCGAACACGTACGCGGTCTTCGTGTGGGGGCCCGAGCGCGTGAAGCTCGAGTACGTCGAGCACAAGCCGACGTTCTCGCTCGTGTAGTTGCGCGTCGTCGTTGCCGGCGCGGGCATTGCCGGGCTGGTCGCCGCCGCACGCCTCCGTGAGCTCGGGGTCGACGTCGCGGTCGTCGAGAAGGGCACGCGGCCCGGCGGCTCCATGCTCCTCTCGAGCTGTGTCCCCTGGCGCCACCGCGAGTGGGAGTCGTTCCGCTCGGAGTGCCCCGCCGGTGACGAGCGGCTCCAGCGGGTCGTCTGGGAGCGACTCGACGAGGGGCTCCAGTGGCTCGAGCGGACGACGGGGATCGAGCCGGTGTGGCAGGACACGAACAATCCGCGCACAACCGGCCGGCGGTACGACCCCTCGTCCCTGACGGACGCGTTGGTCGGCCGGATCGGACCTGACCGACTGTCCTTTTCGGGAGGTGGCGATGTCGATGTACATCGCCATCACGGAGCCATCGTGCTCGCCACGGGCGGCTTTCCGGTCCGTGTCGCGCGAGAACGCGGCCTCCTCATCCGCTCGAACCCGTGGAGCGAGGGCGACGGTCTCGTCTATGCGCGGAGCCTCGGCGCAGCTACCGCCGGCGACCTGGACGAGCTCTACGCGCGGGCCATGCCCGCACCGCCGGCGCGAATCGGGGAGGCGGACTACGCCCGCGCGTCCCAGCTGTATGGCGGCCGCGCGAGCGTCACGAACGAGCGCGGCGAGGCGTTCTTTCCCGGAACGCCCGCCTGGCACGAGAACGACCTTGCGCAGGCGATCGCCCGGCAGCCCGGCGGCACGGCGTGGTTCGAGCTCGATGAGGCCGATGCGGACGACCCGAAGGTGCAGGCCGCGCGAGACGTCGGCGGGGAGGTCTTGGAGCAGGACGGCGGCGTGCGCGTCCACGTCGTTGCCGGTGTGACCCACACGTTAGGCGGGCTCCGCACGGATGAGCGCGGCCGCGTTCTGCGCGACGACGGCTCGACGATCGACGGTCTCTACGCGGCCGGCGTCGACGTCGGAGGCGTCGCGAGCGGCGGCTACGCGAGCGGGCTCGCGCAAGCGCTCGTGCAGGGGCTCGTCGTCGCCGAGACCCTGGCCTAGTAAGGAGGGCTTGGCGAAACGCGCGCTGTGGCGCCGGGCCGCGCTGGGCGGCGCGATCGGGCGTCCTCAGTCGCGCCCGTATCGCGCGGATACGAACGCTCCCTGCCCTTGCCTCGCACCACCCAGCGCACCCGGCAACGAGGCCCGTCCCGCCAAGCCCTCCTGAGCGCTCAGCCCATCGAGAAGACGCACGCGCGGTTGTCGCCCGGGAGCGGGGACACGCCGCGCTTCGTGATCCAGACGCTCTTCTCGTCGACATCGACGCGATCGCCGACGTTCGGCGGCTCGCCTTCCCGCTCGCGGAGCTCGTACCCGGTCGGCGTCCAGACGAAGATGAGGTAGCTCACGGCGCGGAACTCTACTCGGTCGCGTACGGCGGAAGCGACACGCGTACGGTCGTGCCGGAGTCGTCGTCCTTCTGGTCGACCTCGAACCGTGCGTTCAGCGTGCGGGCGCGCTCCGCGAGTTCCGCGAACGTCGCGCGGCGCCGTTCGCCCGGCGCGTTGTCGGCGATCTCGGCGAGCAGGCCGCCGTCGGGGCGGTCGGTCACGGTGACCGTCATCCGCGTGGGCGGACCGCGGCGGATCGACGCGGACATCGCCTCGCGGATGATCTGGTAGAGCGCCGCCTGCCGCTTCTCGCCGAGCGACTCTGCCGCGTCGACGTCGACGTCGATCTGGAGCTGGTGCTCGAGCCCGAGCTGCTCCGCGAGCGCCTTCACCGCCGGCCCGAACCCCTGGTCGCGGAGCACGACCGGCTCGAGGTTGAACGACAGGTCCCGGAGCGCGCGGATCGTCTCCCGATGCTGCCTCAGCACCTTCTCCATCACGGGCAGCGCCTCCGGCGCGACGGACTCGCGCACCGCGTCGAGCATGAGCGCCATCCCCGACATCGACTGCACGGGCCCGTCGTGGAGGAACAGGGCGAGCCGGCGCCGCTCTTCCTGCTCGGCCGTGATCAGCTGGTCGGAGAGCCGGGCGTGCTCGCTTTCGAGCCGCTCGACCTCCTCCTCCATGCGCTCGTCCTGTCGGCGCTCGGTGACGAGAAGCGTCGTGGCACCTCCCGTGACGGCCAAGGCCAGCCCGAGGAGCGCGAGCCACTCGGCGTCGAACGCGAGCCCGAGCACGCCGACGATCCCCCCGGCGACCACCAGCGCGACGAGCGACCCGATCCGTAGCGCAGTCGTGGTCGCTCTCGGCGCCTCAGTCGATGATCGCTTCGCGAAGCGCAATCGCCACCGCGTGCGTGCGTGTGTCGGCCTCGAGCTTCGTGAGGATGTGCCGCACGTGGCTCTTCACGGTCTCCTGGCTGATGAACAGCTTTGCCGCCACGTCTGCATTCGACATTCCGTCGGCGAGCAGCTGGAGGATCTCTCGCTCCCGCGTCGTCAGCATGTCCTCGCCCTTGCCCGGCAGGAACGCGGGCATCAGCGCGGGATCGACGTAGCCTTCGCCGGCGACGACCTTCTCGATCGCCCGCAGGAGCGTCTGGTGCGGCGCCTCCTTGAGGATGTAGCCCTTGGCGCCCGACTCGAGTCCGCGGCCGAGGAGGCTCCGCTCGCTGTAGGCGGTGAAGATGAGGACTGCGGTGTCCGGGACCTTCTCGCTGAGCTCCTTCGTCGCCTCGAGCCCGTCCATGCCGGGCATCCGCACGTCCATGATCACGACGTCGGGCCTCCGGCGCTCGGCCAGGGCGACCGCGCTCGCGCCGTCGGAGGCTTCGCCGATGACGCGGATGTGCGGCGCGCGCGAGAGCGAGAGCCGCAGACCCTCGCGGACGACCTCGTGGTCGTCGACGATCAGGCAGGTGATCTCTGATTTGCCGTCGGTCTTGGCGGTTTCGGGCACGGCCCGCGGATTGTATGCCGGTGGTCAGACCGCGACGGCGAACTGCCCGATGGCGCTGCGTACGTCGGCCGCGCACCGAGCGGCGCCGTTAGCTTCCCTGCTGCCATGGGCAAGTCCTGGGGACGCTTCTATGACGCGGCGGGCGACGTCCCGCGAGAGACCCTCCTCTTCGCGCTGGAGCGGTTCGAGGCCGAAGGAGATTCGAGCGAAGAAGGACTGTTCGCGATTGACCTCGGCTGCGGTGCTG
>DASTHC010000084.1:0-15494 GCA_035718485.1 Gaiellaceae bacterium | reverse complement strand
GTTGCAGCCTCGAGCTGCGTGAGCTCGCTGCCGTCCCCGGTCTTGACGCCGTCGGCGACCGCCAGCAGCTCGGCGGCGCCGCGCGCGAGCTCGTCCGCTCGTTCCGAATCGGTGAGCGTCGACCCGGCCACCTTCCCCTTGTCGTCGAAGACGACCGCCGCGCGGATCTGCGACGAGATCTCCGTCAGGTCGGCGAGAGCCTGCTGCGCGTCCATGGCCGACTAGCTTACTTGCGCCTCTGACGGGATGGATACTTCCGGCGTGCCGGTCCGCCGACGCGACCTCTGGCGCAAGTTCTTCGCCGACCGGGGCACGCACCTCGCCGCGATGATCGCCTACTTCGCGCTGCTCGCCTTCGTGCCCCTGACGTTCCTCTCGCTGTCGCTGCTCGCGTTCACCGGGCAGGCGGACGAGTCGAGCTTCCTCGTGCGCGAGATCAAGCAGGCGCTTCCCGAGACGCCGATCGAGGACATCGTCCGCCTCGTGCGCACGGTGCAGGACAACGCCGCTGCGCTCGGGCTCGTCGGCGCGGCGTTCCTGATCTGGACCGCGCTCTCGCTCTTCAGCGTGCTGGAGTCCGCGTTCAACATCGTCTACGGACGGCCGAACCGTCCGTTCCTGCACGGGAAGACGCTGGCGCTCGGGCTGCTCATCGGCTCGCTCGTGACGCTCTTCGTCGCGCTGCTCGTCGGCTCGTTCGGCGTGCAGGCGCTGAAGGACTGGGCGCCGTGGTTCATCGACAACCCGGCCGCCGCCTACGTGCTGACGCTCGCAGTCTCGACGCTCGGGGTCTTCGCGTTCATCGTCTCCATCTACTACGTGCTGACGAACGCGCGCCTGCGCGTGCGCGACGTGCTGCCGGGCGCGATCTTCGCCACGGTGCTGCTCGAGGCGAGCTTCCAGGTGCTGCCGATCTTCCTGCGCTACGCGGAGCTCAACCCGGTGCTGAAGGCGTTCGGCTCGCCCGCGATCCTCCTCGTCTGGCTCTACGTGATGGCGAACGTCCTGATCTTCGGCGCGGAGCTCAACTGGTGGCTGAAGTACGGACGCGAGAAGGTCGAGGAGGCGCCGGCGGGGTTCGCGTGAGCGCGCGCCGGGCCGGTGAGCAAGTAACAGACTGTTACTTGCGCTCGAACGCCCCGGCGAGCGCCCTCGCCGCCACGGCCCGGTGGGAGTGGTCGCGCTTCCAGTGGTTCCCGAGCTCCGCGACCGTTCTCGTCTCGCCGAGCGGGACGAAGATCGGGTCGTAGCCGAAGCCCTCGCTTCCTCGCGGCTCGCGGGCGATCGTGCCCTCGACGGTTCCGGTGCCGCGACGCTCCTCGCCCGTCGGCGACAGCGCGACGATCTCGCAGACATACCGCGCGGCCCGATCGTCGACGCCCTCGAGCGCCTCCAGGAGCGCGGCGACGCCGTCGTCGGCCCACCGCGCGGACTCGACGCCGGGACGGCCGCCGAGCGCGCGCACCTCGATCCCCGAGTCCTCGCCTAGCACCCACGTCGGCGCGTGCTCGACGCCGTAGCGCGCCTTCCCGCGCGCGTTCTCGTAGTACGTCGCGCCCGTCTCGGGCGGATAGTCGTCGGCCTCCAGCAGCTCGAGCTCCCAGCCGGGGAGCGCGTGCCTCAGCTCGCGCAGCTTGTTCTCGTTCTGCGAAGCGAGCTTCGCTCTCAATCGGCCCAGCTCACCCCGGTGACGTGCTCGAGCTCGGCGAGCTGCCGCGCGACCTTCGACGCCTCGACCCTGTCTGCGAACTCGACAGTGGCCACCAGCTCTCGCCCGCCGCGCGTCTCCGAGAGCTGGAACTGCGAGACCGTACCGCCGAGATCCTCGAGCGCGGCGAGCACCGGGGCGGCTCCCTGGCCGACGTCGAGCCCGACCACGACCCGCTGCTCGTCGCCGGGCCGCAGGTACGTCATCATCCGGTGCGCGATGACCCGCAGCGGCCAGAGCGTGATGATCGCCCCGACGGTCGCGATCACAGCCGCCTCCCAGTAGCCGGCGCCGCTCGCCATCCCGATCGCTGCGACGAGCCAGAGCGTCGCGGCCGTCGTCAGCCCGCGGACCGACAAACCCTGGCGGATGATCGCGCCCGCCCCGAGGAAGCCGATGCCGGTGACGATCTGCGCAGCGATCCGCGTGGGGTCGTAGGTGATGCCCGAACGCTGCGAGAACGTCCAGTCGGTCCACGCGTAGGCGGAGATGAGGAAGAAAAGCGCCGAACCGACGGAGACGAGCAGATGCGTGCGGAGCCCCGCCTCACGTTCGCGCACCTCCCGCTCGAGCCCGATTGCGCCGCCGAGCACGCCCGCAGCGATGAGTCGGAACGCGACGTCGAACCAGCTCAGCTCAGGCAAACGCGCGTTCCTGCGCTTCCGCGATCTGCACGATGCCGCCCGACGCGAGATCGATCAGCTCGTCCATCAGCTCGCGCGAGAACGGCTCGCCCTCGGCCGTCGCCTGCACCTCGACGAGCCGCCCGTCACCTGTCATCACGACGTTCATGTCGACGTCGGCCGTCGAGTCCTCCGTGTACTCGAGGTCGAGGCGCGGCTGCCCGTCGACGATCCCGACCGAGACCGCGGCGACCGAGCCCGCGAGCGCGCGCGAGAGCCCGAACCGGTCGAGCGCGCTCCGCGCGGCGACGTACGCGCCGGAGATCGCCGCGCACCGCGTCCCGCCGTCGGCCTGGAGCACGTCGCAGTCGAGCCACACGGTCCGCTCGCCGAGCTTCTCGAAGTCGACGACGCCGCGGAGCGCGCGCCCGATCAGCCGCTGGATCTCGACCGTTCGCCCGCCTTGCTTCCCCCGCGACGCCTCGCGCTGCACGCGTTCGCCCGTCGACGCAGGCAGCAGCGAGTACTCGGCGGTCATCCAGCCGCGGCCGCTGCCCTTCAGCCAGCGCGGGATCTCCTCCTCGACCATGGCCGTGCAGAGCACTTTCGTCTTCCCCTGCGACCAGAGCACCGAGCCGTGGGGCTGCTCGAGGTAGTCGAGCTCGATCGACAGCTCGCGCAGCTCGTCGGGTCGCCGTCCTTCCCTCAAACGACGACCTCGAGCTCGGCGAGCTCGACGTGCTCGACCTCGGCAATCGGCAGCTGCAGGAAGCGCGCGCCGGTGACACGGAACGCCTCGGGCGTGCCGGTGGTGAGAAAGCGGTAGGTGCCCTCGCGCGCCGCGTCGTTCTCGATCCGCTTGCGCGCGAGCGTTTCGGCGACCTCGCGCGCGGTCTCGTCGGCGGAGAACACGAGCGTCACGTCGCGCCCGAACACGCGCTGGAGGATCGGGCGGATGATCGGGTAGTGCGTGCAACCGAGGATCACGGTGTCGACATGCTCCTCCTTGAGCGGCGCAGCGTAGGCGCGCACGGCGTCGGTCGTCTCCTCGCCGAACGGCTCGTCGCCCTCGATCAGCGGCACGAGCCGCGGGCACGGGACCGGGAGCAGCGTGACGCCGGCGTCGAGCGCGTGCACGAGCTCCGCGTAGCGCCCGGCGCGCACGGTCGCCTCGGTCGCGAGCAGCCCGATGCAGCGGTTACGCGTCGCCTGCACCGCAGCGTGGGCCTCGGGCTCGATCACGCCGACGACCGGCACGTCGAGTGCCTGCTGGAGCTCCGGCAGCGCCGCCGACGTTGCGGAGTTGCACGCGACGACGACCATCTTCACCCCCTGCGCCTCGAGGTAGCCGCCGATCTCGAGCGCGAAGCGGCGGATCTCGTCGAGCGGCCGCGGGCCGTACGGGAGCCGCGCGCCGTCGCCGAGGTAGACGAAGTCCTCGTGCGGCATCGTGACGAGGCACTCGTGGAGGACGGTCAGCCCGCCCATCCCGGAATCGAAGACGCCGATCGGACGGGGATCCATGCGGGCGATTGTAGAAGCGGGCTACGCTGGCGCCGATGAAGCGGCTGCTGATGGCGTTCGCCGTCCTGTTCACGCTCGCAGCCGCTCCGGCTGCGCATGCTGCCGCGTACACGACCACCGACGACGTCGCGACGATGGACGACGGGGTCGGGATCGCCGTCACGCTCTACCAGCCGATCGGGCTCGGCCCCGCCCGGCCACCCGGCGTGATGCTCTTCCACGGCCTCGGCGGCACCCGGCAGTCGATCGCGCCGATCGCCCAGTTCTTCGCCGAGAACGGCTACGTCGTGCTGAGCTTCGACTTCCGCGGCCACGGTCAGTCGGGCGGGCTCTTCTCGGGGCTCGGCGCCCGTGAGCTCGCGGACGTCGCGATCCTGCGCGAGCGCTGGCTGCCCGAGCACTCGCAGGTGAGCGGCCAGGTCGGCGGCTGGGGCATCTCGCTCGGCGGCGGTGCGCTGCTGCGGTCGATCGGCGAGGGCGAGCCCTTCGCCGCCGCGGAGGTCGCCGAGACCTGGACCGACCTCTACGACGCGCTCGTCCCGCAGGGCCTGCCGAAGTCGGGCGCGATCTTCCAGTTCCTCGGCGCGGTGCCGCGGAGCCGCCAGGCCCCCGAGCTCCTCGCGGTGAGCGACGCGGTTGCCCGCCTCGACATCCCGGCGCTGAGGGCGTTCGCGGGCGCGCGGTCGTCGCGGCAGCTCCTCGGCCGCGGCTACCCGCCGACGTACTTCTTCCAGGGGCGTCAGGACTTCGCGTTCGGCCTCGACCAGGGCATCGCCGGATACCAGCGCTTGACGGGCCCGAAGCGGCTGTACGTCGGGCCGTTCGGGCACGCGCCGTCGACGTTCCCCGGTCCCGACTTCGAGCTGCAGAAGGCGCGCGCGCTCGCATGGTTCGATCGCTACCTCAAGGGGATCCCGAACGGCGTCGAGAACGCGCCGAAGGTCGAGCTCGTCCCCGAGGGCGGCGGGACACCCGTCGGCTCCTCCGTGCTGCCGAGGACGGTGACACACGTCTACTCGCTGCCGGGCCGGTCGACGATCGGCTCGGCGGGGAAGGTCGTGCGCCGAGCGCGGCCGACGCGCGCGCTCGAGACCTTCGGCGCGCCGACCGTCGACGTGCGCGCGAGCTCGACGTCGGGCTGGTCGCACCTCGTCGCGGTGCTCGTCGCGCGAACGCCCGACGGCCGGGAGATCGTCGTGAGCGAGGGCGGCGTGCCGACGACGCTCGGCGCGAAGCCGCGCCGGTTCCGCATCCGGTTGATCTCGCAGGCGAAGAAGATCCCGGCGGGGTCGCGCCTCGAGCTCACGCTCGCGGGGACGTCGACGGCGCAGAACGCGGCGAACCTCCTCTACTTGGTACCCGTGTCGCAGCGTGCGAGGATCACCGTGCGCAACGTGTCGCTCGCGATTCCCGTCCTCCGCACGCCGGTCTCCAGATGAGGCGCGCGGCACTCGTCGCGGTCGTCGCCACGCTCGTCGCGATCCCCGGCGCGTACGCACGCCCGTCCGCAACGCCGGGCGTCACCGGCTCGACGATCCTCCTCGGCGGCAGCGGGCCGCTCAGCGGGCCGGAGGTGTCGTACGCCGGGACGATGATCGGCGCCAAGGCGTACTTCGACTACGTCAACGCGAACGGGGGCGTCTTCGGACGCAAGATCGACTACCGCTACCTCGACGACGCGTACGACCCGTCGCGCACCGTTCAGAACGTCCGCAAGCTCGTGCAGCAGGACAACGTGTTCGCGATCTTCAACCTGACGGGCACCGAGCAGAACCTCGCCGTCCGGCCGTTTCTCAACGCGCTCAAGGTGCCGCAGCTCTTCGGCGGAACGGGCGTCCGCTCGATCGGGCGCGAGCACAAGAAGTACCCGTGGTCGATGGGCTACCTGCCGAGCTTCTTCGCGGAGGGTCGGCTCTACGGGCGCCACCTCGTCTCGACGCGAAAGAACGCGAAGGTCGCGGTGCTCTACGAGGCGAGCGACTACGGCCGCGACCTCTTCGCCGGGCTCAAGGCGGGCATCGGGCGCAAGGCGCGGATCGTCGGCCAGACGACGTACGAGGTCACCGACACCGACCTCTCGTCGCAGATCGCCCAGCTCCGCCGATCGGGCGCGAACGTGCTGATGCTGTTCGCGCTCCCGAAGCAGACGATCGCGGGCTTCGTCGCGGCCAACCGGTTCGGCTGGAGGCCGCCCACGTACGTGACGTCGGTCTCCGTCGACCCCGCAGTGATGAAGATCGTCCAGGCGACGACCGGAAACAAGGCCGGCGAGGGCGCGCTCACCGTGCAGTGGATGAAGGACAGCTCGAACCCGGCGAACGCAAAAGACCCTGCAATTCGCCTTTACAAGACGATCATGCGGCGCTATGCACCAGGCCGGAACGTCGACGAGGTCGTGCACCTCTACGGCATGGCCGTCGCGTACTCGATGGTGCAGACGCTCAAGGCGGCCGGACGGAACCCGACGCGCGCGAGCCTCCTTCGCGCAGCGACGCACATGGACCACCAGGTGCCGTTCATGGTCAAGGGAATCGAGATCAAGACCTCGCCCGCCGACTACTTCCCGATCTCCGACGTGCGGTTCCTCCAGTACAAGCGCGGCTACTGGCGGCAGGTCGGCAAGGTGATCCCCGCCTCGGATTAACAGGACCCTGATGTGATCGCCGCTGACCGACGGGGTAGGAACGACGTCTAAGCAAGAAGCCGCAGCCTTCCGAGGGGCTGACCGAAACCAAAAGGAGTGGTGGATGACAACGAGAGTTCGCTTGGTGCTGCTCGCCTGCACGGCCCTGTTCGGGCTCGTGCTCGCCGGCAGCGCGCTCGCGGCATTTACACCGGGGCTCGCGATCGGGCATCAGCCCCCGACGCTGGGCAGCACCGGGACGACGGCAATCCGGATGACCGTCCCGCGCGACGACGACGCGCTCGCGCGCGCCGCGATCTACGTCGCGCCGGGCTATTCGGTGACCGTCGGCCAGGCCGCCGGGACGTCGATCGGTACCGCAACCGCACAGATCCTCGTCCGTGAGCCGATCGCCGGCGCGGTTCTCCCGCTCACCGGCACGCTCGCCGTGGCGGACCCGGCGGCACTCGTCCGGCCAACGAACACGACCTCGATCGCGACGACGGTCACGCGCTGCACCGGCTCGCCGATCCACAACGCGATCTGGCTCGCGACGCTCCAGGCGTCGGGCCAGAACCTCGACGTGCCGATCGCGGTCGACGCGGCACCTGCCGCGCTCTCGAGCGTGGCGTCGTACGTGCTGACCTTCTGCCTGCCGAACCCGAACATCCCGCTCGAGCAGGGCGGCGCACCGTTCGGGGCGAAGCTGATCAACGCGCAGCTGAACTTCCGCGGCGGGTTCACGGCTCCGTCGACGCGCGGCACGTACCGCTGGCACGTCGTCGCGACGCCGTGGCCTGCCGGCGCGGGGCTGCCGAACGTCGCCGGCACCGTCGAGGCGCAGGGGCGCGTGATGCTCCCGGCACGCGTGACGCTGTCGGCGTCGTCGAAGAAGCGCGTCCTGACGATCAGGGGCAGCGTGCTCGAGGCCGACACCGGCGTCGCCGCAAGGGCGATCACCGTTCGCGTCGGAAACAAGCGCTACAACGTCCGTACGAACGCGGGCGGGGCGTACCGCCTCGTCGTTTCGTTCCGGCGGCCGACGACCGTCATCGTCACGACGACGGCGAACGTCCCCGCGCGGAGCGTCCCGTGCTCGACGCCGTCGCCGTTCCCGGGCGTGAGCTGCGTGAGCGAGACCCTGCAGTTCTTCCTCGCCACGCGTTCGCTGCGCGTCCGCGTCAGGTAGCAGGAACCTCCGGAGGGGCCCTGCGGGGCCCCTCCACCCTTCTTCTAGGATCCGAGGCGATGAGCGCACCGATCCGCGTCGGCACCTGCAGCTGGGCCGACGAATCACTCTCGAAGTACTGGTACCCGCCGGGAACGAAGGCGGGCGAGCGGCTGCCGTACTACGCCGAGCACTTCGACACGGTCGAGGTCGACTCGACGTACTACAGCCTCCCGGTCGAGGAGATGGTCTCGCGCTGGGTCGAGCGGACGCCCGACGACTTCGTCATGCACGTGAAGGCGTTCGGCGTGATGACGCGCCACCCGGTCAAGGTCGAGCAGCTCCCGCCGGACCTGCGCGACGAGGCGCCGCTCGACGAGCGCGGCCGGGTCGACCGCCCGCCGCGCGAGTTTCGCGCAGAGGTGTTCCGCCGCTTCCGCGACGCGCTCGAGCCGCTTCGCGCGAGCGGCAAGCTCGGCGGCATCCTCTTCCAGCTTCCGCCGTACGTCGTCCACAAGCCGAGCTCGCTCGAGTACCTCGAGTGGGCGAAGGAGCAGCTCGCCGGCGACGAGCTGATGGTCGAGTTCCGCCACGCGAGCTGGCTCGACGACGACAACCGTGCGGACACGCTGCAGTTCCTCGAGCGGCTCGGCGCGACGCACGTGATCGTCGACGAGCCCCGCATCGAGGGCGCGAGGAACATCGTCCCGACCGTGCTCGCGCTGACGTCGCCCACGCTCTACGTCCGCTTCCACGGCCGGAACGCGGGCACGTGGAACAAGCGCGGCGGCGGCGCGCAGGAGCGCTTCGACCACCTCTACTCGAAGGACGAGCTCCGCGAGTGGGCAGGGCCGCTGCGCGAGCTGGCCGGCCAGTCCGAGCAGGCGTACGCGCTGATGAACACGAACAAGTGGAACGAGGGACCGGAGGGTCGGATGATCCCCCAGGGCGCAGCCAACGCGTTCGCGCTCCGCGGCGTCCTCGAGGAGGAAGGCGTGCCCGTCACGACGCCGGCGCAGGTCGGCGCGTGAACGTCCTCTCCGTCGTGCACGGCTCGGACGCGCGCGCCGAGCTCTTCTCGGACGTCGTGGCCGGCGCAGGGCACACGCTCGAGGAGTGGTCGCTCGTGTGGGGAACGCCGCCGGCGCGCCCGATCGAGACGTACGGCGCGGTGCTCGTGTTCGGCGGCGCGATGCACGCCGACCAGGACGAGCACCACCCGTGGCTCCGCGAGGAGGACGACTTCCTCCGGCACCTGCTCGGCCTGCGCGTGCCGACGCTCGGCGTCTGCCTCGGCGCGCAGCTGCTGGCGAAGGCGGCCGGCGCGGACGTCCGTCCCGCCGACGAGCCCGAGGTCGGCTGGTACGACGTCGAGCTGACCGCCGCGGCGGCGGACGACGCGGTCTTCGCGGAGCTGCCCGAGCGCTTTCCCGCGTTCCAGTGGCACTACTACACGTACGACGTCCCGTCGGCGGCCGTCGAGCTCGCGCGGAGCCGCGCGTGCACGCAGGCGTTCCGGCTCGGTGACGCGGTCTGGGGGGTGCAGTTCCATCCCGAGGTGACGGCGGAGCAGGTCGCGAGCTGGCTCGCGAGCGACGGCGCGAACGAAGGGGTCGACGTAGACGCGGTCGCCGCCGAGACCGCGGAGCGCATCTCGGAGTGGAACGAGCTCGGCACCCGGCTCTGCCGCGCGTTCCTCGCCGCGGCCGAGCGCGAAGCTCCCGTCTCGAGCTAGCGGTCGATCACCATCGCGCCGGGCACGTCGCGCGCACGCGCGTAGCCGTGCTCGGCGCCCTCGATGCCCATCGCGGACGCGAGCGCGGCGACGATCTCGTTCGGCGGCGGAAGCTCGTCGGGCGAGGGCGCCTGCACCGCCGCCTCGCGCACCGCGCGCCGGTCGCCGCCGGTCAGCCGCTCCACGAGCGTAGGGTTCGCCGCAAGCGCGACGACCTCGCCCGACGGCAGCGGCCCGTAGTACTCCGGCACCGAGAGGTACTCGTCGAGCATGCGGCCACGCTCGTAGATTCGATAGCGCGCGACCGCACCCTCCTCGACGGCGATCGGGATCACGACGACGCCGAGGCCGTCCGAGAGCTCTCGCGCGATCCGCGGGAGCGCCGAGGGATCGCGGTCGCAAAGCTCGTCGTAGACGGAGATCCAGCCGTTGCGCGGCGGGACGATCACGGAGCCCTTCGACTTGCCCGGGAGCAGCGGGACGAACCGGCGGACCGTGCGCTCGACGGCTGGGAGATCGTCGGTCTGCACGTGGACCGATCCGAAGGACTCGCCCCGCGGCGAGCGATCGAGGTCGCGCTCGAGCACGTCGAGCTCGGCCGTGAGGAGACGCGCGACGGGTCGGAAGCCCACGCGCTCGAGCGTCGAGAAGGCCCGCTCGTCGCCCTCGTCGATCTCGACGCTCATGTGCGTCTCCCCGCGCTCGCGCAGCCGCTGTGCAAGCTCGCGCAGATCCTCGGGCGACGGGTCTTCGAGCCGTTCGACGTTCTCCATCGTGCGAGCCTAGATCACGCCGCGCCCGCGACGGAGTAGAGGCTCGCGAGCAGATAGTGCGCGCTCAGGTTCTCGAACGGCGCGAACCGCTCCCCGAACGCGCGCGTCGCCTCGATCGACGGGCGCTCGCCGTCGAGGTAGTGCTCGCCGAGCGCCTTCACGAGCCCGAGGTCACCTGCCGGCCACGCCCGCGGCCTGGCGAGGTGGCGCGCGAGGAACCAGTCGGCGGTCCACTCACCGAGCCCTCTGAGCGAGACGACCCGGGCCTTGACCTCGTCGTCGGGCAGTTGCGCGAGCTCGCCCCAGTCGACACCGGCGCGCGCGATCCCGATCACGTACTCGGCCTTCCGCCGGGAGAATCCGAGCTCGGTCAGCTCTTCCTCGCGGGCGGACGCGAGCCGCTCCTGCGTCGGAAAGGACCACGCGCGCCCCGCCTGGACACCGAAGCGCTCGATCAGCCGGTTCCGCACGGCGAACGCCGAGAAGAGCGATACCTGCTGCGCGGTGATCGATGTAACGAGGGTCTCGTAGGGATCAGGGTTGAGCGGCGGACGCAGTCCGCGCAGCTGGTGCACGAGGCGCGCGAGCACGCGGTCGCTCTCGGCGAACGAGTAGAAGCCGTGGAGGTCGAATGGTGCTCCGAGGACGTGCGCGACGACCGGCTCGGTCGCGGCGTCGAGCGGCTCGACGTCGACGCCGCCGGGCGCCGACTCGATCCGCACCTCGCGTCCGTCGACGACGCGGTGGACGCCGCCCTCGTGCCAGAGGTTCGCGAGGTCCGGGCCGAACGCGCGGTACCGCGCAGTCGAGAGATCGAAGTCGTAGGGCTCCGGAAGCGCGAGCGTCGTCATCGCGGCAACGTAGCGGCAGCCGCGAGGGCTGCCGCTACGTCACCGAAAGCTCAGTTCCCGCAGGGCGAGACGTTCCGCCAGTTGAGCACGGTGTCGCCGACGGTCTGCGTCCCGCTCGACCCGTAGGCCAGCGTGAGCTGGCGGTCGGGGATCTCGCCGCACGCGCCGTCCTTTTCGACGTGCTCCCAGTCCCCGAGCGTGTACTTGTACGCGAGCTGCGTGCCCTCGAGTCCGCGGAGCGTGACGCGCCAGTGCGTGGCGTCCACGCGCGTGAGCACTTGGCCGCCGGGGTTCCACTCCGGGCCGGGCGGATCGAGACGCTGGAGCGTGCCGGCGATGTACACGGAACGGCCGGTTGCATCGGTCGTCGCAGGCACGGTCACGGCGAACACGACCTCGACCGTCCGGAGGTCGGCCCGTGCCGAGACCTCCGCTGAGTTCCCGGAACGATTGAACGAGGCGTCGACCGAGCGGACGACGTAGAAGTACTGACTCCCCTGCGTAACGTCCGAGTCGGTGTACTCGGCTGCCGTCACCAGCGCGAGCACGGTGTACGGGCCCCCCGCGGCGTCGCCGCGCAGCACCTCGTACCCGTAGAGCGTCGGGTCGCCCGTGACCGGGGTCCACGCTAGCTCGACGCCCGTCGGCGATGCGCTGACGACGTGCAGGCCCGTCGGCGATGCCGGCGGCGTCGTGTCGCCCGGCGGTGTCACGGTCAAGCTGCCCGCCTGCGCCGGGCTGTAGCCGTTCTGGATCCCGTCCAGGTCCGCGTAGACCCATTCGCGGCCGTCGGTCGTCGAATACCTGTAGGCGTAGTCGTAGGTGCCGACCGCGTCCGGCAACAGGCTCGCGACGAACTCGTCGTTGTTTCCGGCGTCGACGTTGAAGCGCGCGTCGACCCATTCCCACGCCGCGTTACCGGCGGGGTTGCTGCCGTCGGGACCGAAGCCGAGCTCGGCTCGGAGGCTCTCCGTCGCGCCCGGCTGGTTGGTCACGCCGTCGATCCACACCTGCCCGTAGACGTCATCGGTCCGGTCGGTGGCGCTGAGCGTGTGCGTCATCGACGGCGGCCACTGGAGGTTGGCCCAACCGATCGTGAGATGCGGCAGCGCTGACACTTCGTTCGACGGGCCGCTCTCGTTTCCGGCTGCGTCGAGCGCGCGGACGACGTAGTAGTACGTGCGCGCGTTGCGGAGGCCGGAGTCGGTGAAGCTGGTTCCCTCGACGCGGGCGTCGTTCGCGCGGACCCAGCCACCGCCGCTCAACGGGCTCCGGTACACGCTGTAGCCCGCCGCTCCCCCGACGGCGTTCCACGCGAGCGCGACCTGCGCGTTGCCCTCGGTCGCGACGCGAAGGCCGCTCGGTGGGCCGGGTGGATCGAGGTCGACCTCGTCGGTCGCGTAGACCGCGCCGCCGAGCGGACCGACGGTGACGTGGAGACGGCCGTTCTCGACCGTCGCGGACCCGCTCCCGCCGTACCGACGCGTGAACGTCGTGCCGTTCGGAACGTACCCCGCGACCGGGATGTCGAGCGTGCGCGTCTCGCCACTTCGGTTCAGAGCGACGATCGCGGCCCGGCTCGTGGTCTTGCGACCGTAGGCGATCGTCTCAGCGGCGTCGTCCGCGAGCAGCAGGCGGAAGTCGCCGTTGACGAGCGCCGGCACGCTCCGCCGCAGTGACGAGAGCGAGCGGTAGTGCGCGAGCAGCGCTGCGTCGGGACTCCCGCCGCGGTCGGCCCACGGATACGTGCGCCGGTCGTCCGGGTCGTCGTCGCCGGTGAGCCCGACCTCGTCGCCGTAGTAGACGGTCGGCGCACCGGCGAGCGTGAATTGGATCAGCGACGCGAGTCGCAGCCGCTGCTTCCCCGCGGCGACGTTGGCGGCGTTCTGCTCCTTGTCCGCGCGCGTCTCGGCGCCCGGGGTGAGCGTCCACAGCAGGCGCTCGGTGTCGTGGCTGTCGAGCAGGTTCATCAGCGAGAAGTAGGCGGCGTCGGCGTAGTCCTCTCGAATCGAGGCGAGGCGCGACGCGAACTCCGACGCGCTCAGCGTCCGGCCGCTGTCGGCGAAGCCCTTCGTGTCGAAGCTGCCCGGCGCGAGCAGGCCGAGCACCGCGTCGCGCAGTCGGTAGTTCATGGTCGTGTCGAGACGGTCGCCCCGGAGGATCCGCAGGAGCGTCGTGTCCTTCTGCCAAGTCTCGCTGATCGTCAGCGCGTTCGGGTTCGCTCGCTTGACCGTGGCGCGGAACTTCTCCCAGTAGCCGGTCGGGAACGACGGGTCCCCCGAGACGTCCATGCGCCAGCCGCCTGCGCCGCGGTCGAGCCACAGCTTGGCGATGTTGCTCGTGCCGTCGAGGAAGTACGCCTGCACGTCCGCTCGCGACTTCGAGAGCACGGGGATGCTGTCGAAGCCGAACCAGCCCTCGTAGTCGCCGGGCCCGCAAGGCGCGTCGTCGTTGAAGAAGTGGAACCACGGCCGGAACGGTGAGCTCAGCGACTCGCACGCGCCGGTCTGCGCGAAGTGGGCGTAGCGGTCGAACAGCGGGCTGTCGGACGACATGTGGTTGAACACGCCGTCGAGGATGATCCGGATGCCTCGGCGGGACGCCTCGCCCTCTAGCCGCTGCCACTGGTCGAGGTTGCCGAAGTACGGGTCGATCCGCGTGTAGTCCTGCGTGTCGTACCCGTGGTTCGAGCCGCCGTCGAAGATCGGGTTGAAGTAGACCGCGGTGACGCCGAGCTGCTCGAGGTAGTCGAGCTTCTCGATCACGCCCTGGAGGTCGCCGCCGAAGTAGTCGCGGCCGCGCGGCCCTTCGCGACTGGCTGTCGGCTGAGCGAAGCGCTGCGGGCACTCGGAGTCGGGCGAAACGTAGTTGCGGCAGTAGCCCTCGGGGAGCGCCGTCCAGGGAAGCTCGACGATCCGGTCCCACGCAGGGTTCGCGCCGCTGCCGCCAGGATCGCCGCCCGGGTAGGCGTAGCGCGGGTCGCGGGAGAGCCCCGTCGAGTTCCCCGGCACTGGGTCGTTGCCCGCGTTCCCGTTGCGGAACCGGTCGGGGAAGATCTGGTAGATGAAGGCGCTCCGGGCCCAGCTCGGTGCAGCGAAGCCCGGCTCGTAGACGGTCAGCGCGTAGCTCTGGTCGACGGCGTCGTCGCTCATCGCGCCGAGCCCGCCGTCGAGCGCCGCGGTGTTGTCACCGTAGAAGTCGGTGTCGGTCCCGTCGCGGACGATGAAGCGGTACCAGAGGTTGTTCGGGGCGTCGTTGGGGAGCACGACCTCCCAGAAGTCGCACGTACGCGAGACGCCCGCCTGGTAGCAGCTCACGTCCTCCGCAGCGAGCTTCGCGTCGACAAGGTGCTGCTCGCCGGCGTTCACGTCGAACAGGCGGAGCGACACCGCTGTCACGTCGTCGTGGAACGTCCGCAGGCGCAGGCGCACCGGCGTCCCCGCGGGGACCGCCCCGCCCGGCGTGCGGTAGAGCAGATCGCGCGAGTCGTGGCGGACGCCGTCCCACTCGACGTTGTTGTCGCTGGCGCCGCCCGACGAGGTCACGACGATCGACAGGAGATGGGTCGAGCCGTTGTACGAGAACGTGACGCTCGCCGGCCCGGCAGGAACGGTGAACCGGATGTTCGCGCCGTCGCGCACGCCGCCCTGGCCGTAGTTCTCGGTCCACACCTCGTCGATCGCGACCTTCGCCTCGTAGCTGCCCGGCGGGATCGCGGTCGTCGTGAAGGAGTACGTGCCGTTCCCGTCCGGGTCCTGGAGCCACGACCGGAGGCAGCTCGGGTCCCAGTCACCGGGACAGCCGAGCTCGGACTGGAAACTTCCTGGAGCCACCGCGATCGTCGTGTTGCGGTTCGACGTGACCCAGTGGCCCTTGTGGTCGTAGTAGAACTTCACGCTCGCCTGCGAGGCGAGGTCGAGGCGGATGTTCGCGCCGTTGCTCGTCGCGTTCTGCCCGTAGTTCTCCGTCCACGAGTCGTTCAGCGGCGCCTTGTACTCCCACGAGCCGGCCGGGACGTCGAACGTGCGCTGCCAGACGTCGTCGCCGGCGTCGTACGCGAGGTGTGTCGCCCCGCAGTCAGGCTGCCAGTCGCCGGGGCAGCCGAGCTCGCTCTGAAGCGAGCCTGCGATCGTCACGGACGACGGTGCAGGAGTGTGCGACGCGCTCGCCGAGCCGACGAGCGGCAGTGCCGTCAGGAAGATGAGCAACGGAAGAACGCGACGAACGGACATCGGGCGGTCCTTTCTCATCGGCGGGGAACGTACGAGCGGACGGCGGAGACTGCGGTTCGCCCCTCGAGCGTGCGGACGATCGCGACGAGGTCGACTCGTTCGCGGCGTCGGAACTTGGCCGGGTCGAGGAACGTGCGGTACGGCGGCGAGTCGTCGGCGGCGATGCGCGTCCACCTGCCGGCCCGGCGGACGCCGAACGAGACGGTGAGGGGTCTCGCGCCAGCGGTCGCCGAGACGCGGACGAGCGAGCTGAGCGA
>DASTHC010000083.1:0-8386 GCA_035718485.1 Gaiellaceae bacterium | reverse complement strand
GGGCCGGGCAGATGCCGCGTGAGATCCACGACGAGGAGCCCGGCGAGCGGTTGCACCGCCGGCGAACCTACACTACGCTCCGCTCCCTTTGACCGAGCGTTCAATCACCGTCGACAAGCGCCGCGTCCTGCTCGACGCCGCAGTGCGAGTCTTCGCCCGTCGCGGCTACCACGCGGCGCGCGTCGGGGACATCGCCGAGGAAGCCGGCGTCGCACACGGTCTGCTCTACCACTACTTCAGCTCGAAGGAACAGGTTCTCGAGACGATCTTCAACGAGACGTGGACGGACCTTCTCGCTGCGGTGCGCGACGTCGAGGAGTCGGGCGATCCCGCCCATGTGCAACTCCGTCACGTCGCCGCGATCCTGCTCCGCTCGTGGCGGCGGCAGCCCGACCTCGTCCGCGTGCTCGTGCTCGAGGTGACGCGCAGCGCGCAGCTCGGCCGGCGGGTGAGCGACGTGCGCGACGCGTTCGCGGCGATCGAGCGCATCGTCACCCGCGGGCAGGAAGCCGGCGACCTGCGCGCCGACCTCGACCCTCGGCTCGCGAGCGTCGTCTTCTACGGCGCGATCGAGGAGATCCTCACGGGCTGGGTGCTCGAGCTCCTGCCCGACGGCGACGAGGACGTGGCGCGCGCCGAGGAGACGGTCGTCGAGATCCTCGGCGGGGGCCTAGCGGCACACCGGAACTGACGGGCGCTGCAGCCCGAACGCCCAGAGCGTGTCGCCCTTGAAGTAGAAGGCGCTCACGGTCCCGCTCCGGCGGAGGACGAGCGCGGAGTAGTGGCCGCACTCGACGCGCGGGAGCGTCCCGTAGATCCCATTCACGCTCAGCGGCGAATCGCCGAGCCGGAGCCCGCGGTCGGTGCGCCACCCGGTCGGGACCCACAGCGTGAAGAGGCCGACCGCGCGACCGCCGCGGAACTCGGCGCCGGCGCCGACCTGGTCGAACTTGGCGTAGGTGAAGTAGAGCGTGCGGTCGCGGCAGCCGCGGCAGACGCCGACGCGCGGCCCCCACGCGCTCCGGACCTGCTTCTCCGTCGCGCCGAGGCGCACCCCGCCGAGGCTCTTCCCCGGGACGAAGACGCCGGCCTGCGGCAGCGCCAGCACGAACGCGAGCAGCGCGGCGATCACGGCGCGCACTGTAGAACACCTGCGTGAGCGACTATCCACGCCTCGCAGGTCTCCCGCTTCGCATCGAGTCTCTCGAGCTCGACCGGCGGGAGCTCGAGGTCTCGAGCGGCTTCACCCGCGTCACGACGACGGTCCAGCTCTCCGGAGCCGGCGAGACGGGCGAGGGCGAGGACGTCACGTACGAGGCGCCGATGCACGACGGCTTCCCGCGTCCGGACCTCGCGGGCGAGTGGACGCTCGACGAGCTCTCCGCGCACCTCGAGCCGCTCGAGCTGCCCGACTACCGGCGCTGGGCGTTCGAGAGCGCAGCGCTCGACCTCGCGCTGCGCCAGGCGGGGCTCACGCTCGCAAAGGCAGTCGGCCGCCAGTACCGGCCGGTCCGCTTCGTCGTTTCGACGAGGCAGGACATCGACCGCTTCCTCGCAGTGCGTCCCGAGCTCGAGTTCAAGGTCGACCCGACGAGCGACTGGTCGCGCGAGGTGATCGACGAGCTCGG
Source organism: Gaiellaceae bacterium (assembly GCA_035718485.1). Classification (GTDB taxonomy): domain Bacteria; phylum Actinomycetota; class Thermoleophilia; order Gaiellales; family Gaiellaceae; genus JACCTU01. The sequence goes on along the minus strand of DASTHC010000083.1, from coordinate 6,758 downwards.
TTCGACGGGCAAGATCCGCTGCGCCGACCTGAAGGCCTACTACCGTGGCACCGCCGTCGACCAGGAGCCCGATCCGCGGCTCTACCGGGACGTCGCCGAGGGATTCGCCGACGCGGTGATCGAGGACGCGGGCTTCACCGACGAGACGCGGCCGATCCTGCGCGAGGCGGCCGACCGCCTGAGCTACGACGCTCCGATCCACTCGGTCGCGGACGTCGAGGCGCTCGAGCTCCCGCCGCGCTGGCTGAACATCAAGCCCTCCCGGTTCGGCACGGTCCGGCGCCTCCTCGAGACGATCGCGTATGCCGAAGAGCGTGGGATCAGCCTCTACGGCGGCGGCCAGTTCGAGCTCGGCCCGGGCCGCTCGCACATCCAGGCGCTCGCGAGCACGTATTACGCGGACAACGCGAACGACGTCGCGCCCAGCGTCTACAACGAGCCCGAGCTCCCGGCCGAGCCGCCGCCGAGCCCGCTGCCTGTTCCCGGGTCGGCGAGGGGACTGGCCTTCGCGTGACGGCCTCGCCCTAGGCGCGTCCCGGGTCCGCCCCTATCCTCGGGGCATGGCTGCGTGCCGCCAATGCGGCTCCGAGCTTCCCGAAGCCGCCCGCTTCTGCCCCGCGTGCGGGGCGCCCGTCGGCGGGCCTGCGGGCGAGGAGCGGAAGGTCGTCACGGTCCTCTTCGCAGATCTCGTCGACTCGACGGTCCTCGGGGACGGTCGCGATCCAGAGGTCGTGCGTGCCGCTGTCCACCCGCAGCTCGCTCGGATGCGGACCGAGCTCGAGCGCTACGGCGGGACGTTCGAGAAGTACGTCGGGGACGCGGTGATGGCGGTGTTCGGCGCGCCGACCGCGCACGAGGACGACCCGGAGCGAGCGGTGCGTGCGGCACTCGCGATCCGCGACGCGATCCCCGGCGTCAAGGTCGCGGTCAACACGGGCGAGGCGGTCGTGCAGCTCGACGCCGTGTCGGGCTCGGGCGAAGGGCTCGCGACCGGCGACGTCGTCACCACGACGTTCCGGATCGAAGAGGCCGCGGACGCGGGGCACGTGCTCGTCGGTGTGTCGACGTTCCGCGCGACGCAGACGGCGATCGAGTACGGCGAGCGGCGTGTCGTCCAGGCGAAGGGAAAGGTCGACCCGATCCCGATCTACGAGGCGCTCCGCACGAGGTCGGACGCGCGCGACTCGTACCAGGGACGCCCGCTCGCGCCGCTGATCGGACGGCGCGAGGAGCTCAGCCTGATCATCGACACCATCGCCCGCGCGCGGAGAGACCGGACCGTGCAGCTCGTGACGCTCGTCGGCGTTCCGGGCATCGGCAAGAGCCGCCTCGTCTGGGAGCTCGGTCGGGCGGTCTCCGACGACCCTGGACTCGTCACCTGGCGCCGGGGCCGCTGCCTGCCGTACGGCAACGGCGTCACGTTCTGGGCGCTCGGAGAGATGGTGAAGGCGCAGGCCGGCATCCTCGAGAGCGACGCGTCCGACGCGGCCGAGGACAAGCTCGGCCGCGCGGTCCGCGACCTCGTCGCCGACGGGAAGCAGGCGACCTGGGTCGAGAACCACGTCCGGCCGCTCGTCGCGCTCGAGGCGCCGCCCGCGGAGCGTCGCGAGGAGGCCTTCGCGGCGTGGCGCCAGTTCTTCGAGGCGCTCGCCGAGTGGGGGCCGCTCGTGCTCGTCTTCGAAGACCTTCACTGGGCCGACGAGGGCCTGCTGGACTTCCTCGACCACCTCGCCGACTGGACGAGGAACGTTCCGATCGTCCTGCTCTGCACCGCGCGACCGGAGCTCCTCGAGCGGCGCGCGGGCTGGGGCGGCCGGTCGAACGCGGCGACGATCGCGCTACCCCCGCTGAGCAACTCCGAGACGGCCACGCTCGTCAGCCAGCTCCTCCGCCAGAGCGACGTTCCGTCCGAGCTCCGCGGCGTGCTCGTCGAGCGCGCCGAGGGGAACCCGCTCTATGCCGAGGAGTTCGTGCGGATGCTGGTCGACCGCGGGCTCCTCTACCGCGAGAACGGCGACTGGCGTCTCCGGTCGACGAACCTCCCGCTGCCCGAGTCGGTGCAGGGGCTCGTCGCCGCGCGGCTCGATGCCCTGAGCCCGAACGAGAAGGCGACGCTCAGGGACGCAGCGGTGATCGGGCGCGGCTTCTGGCCCGCTGCGGTCTCGGCGGTGTCCGGCCTCGAGCCCGGGATCGTCGACGCCGCCCTGTTCAGCCTCGAGCGCAAGGAGCTCGTGCGCCGGCTGAGCGCGAGCTCGGTCGCAACCGAGCTGCAGTACTCGTTCCACCACGCCGTCGTTCGCGACGTCGCGTACAACACGATCCCGCGGGTCGAGCGCGCGGAGAAACACCGACTGACGGCGGAGTGGATCGAGGGGCTCGGCCGGCGCGAGGACCACTCGGAGACGATCGCGCATCACTACCTCGCCGCCCTCGAGTACGCGCGCGCGGCGAGCCAGCCGACCGACACGTTCGCCGGTCGGGCTCGGGCAGCGCTTCGGTCGGCCGGCGAGCGGGCGCTCGCGCTGAACGCACCCGCGGGCGCTGCGCGCTATTTCGCGGGCGCGCTCGAGCTCACGCTCGAGGACGGGGGCGAGCGGCCGGAGCTGCTCTTCCTCGAGGCGAAGTCGCTCTACCGCACCGGGCATCCGGACGAGGGCCTGCTCGAGCAGGCGCAGCGTGCGTTCCTGAAGGCAGGCGACGCGGAGCGCGCCGCCGAGTGCCAGGCGATCCTCGGCGACGTCCACTGGCGGCAGGGAGACCGCGATGCCGCGTTCGCGCTGCTCGAGCAGGCGATCAGCGGGCTGGCGAAGCCGTCCTACGCGAAGGCGTTCGCACTCTCGGAGCTCGCGCGGATGCGAAACGCGGCAAGCGAGCCCGAGACGGCGGTCGCCCTCGGCGTGGAGGCGCTCGACATCGCCGACGCGCTCGAGCTTCAAGACCTCCGCGTCTCTGCACTGACGACGATCGGCATCGCCCGGACCCTGACCGGCGACGCCGGAGGGATCGACGACCTTCGCCGAAGCGTCGACGCCGCAGAGGAGATGGGATCGCCCGAGAGCGTCCGCGCCTACTACAACCTCGGCGCGATGCTCGGGATCAGCGGGCAGCTGCTCGCCTCGTTCGACGCGCTCGCAGAAGGGCGCAGGCTCGCGGGCCGCTTCGGCGACGCCGCGTGGATCGCCTGGTACGACGCGGAGCGCCTCTACGAGCACTACTGGCGTGGGGCCTGGGACGACGCGCTCGAGCTCGCGGAGCGGATCGTCTCCGCAGAGGAACCGGCGCCGGCGAGTGTCGAGTTCGATGCGGCGCTCGTCCGCTCGTGGATCGCGCTCGCCCGCGGCAACGGCGACGACGCGCTCGCGAGCGTCCGGCGCGCCCACGCGCTCGCGCGCGAGGCGCCCGATCCGCAGAACCTGCTTCCCGCGCTCGCGTCGCGGGCCCGCGCGACGTCGGAGCTCCTCGGCGACGAGGAGGCCGCGGGCTACGTCGAGGAGCTGCTCGAGGGTTTCTCGGCGCGACCGTCGCCTCCGGGGTACTGGGTCTTCGACCTCGCCGTCGCGGCCGACCGTCTCGGGCGCGGCGAGGCGGTGTTCGACGCGGTTCGGCGGGCTGCTCCCTCGACGCGGTGGCTCGAGGCCGCCCACGCGATCGTGCGCGGCGAGCCCTGGCAGGCGGCCGATCTCTTCGGGACGATCGGCGCTCAGCCGGAGGAGGCGTACTGCCGGCTCATCGCCGCGGCCCGCGAGGACGGGACCGAGCCGAGGCGCGACGGGGTCGGAAGCGCCCTCGCCTTCTACCGCCGCGTCGGGGCGACGTCGTACGCGCAGGAGGCGGAGTCGCTGCTCGCCGCACGCCGCTCGGGGTGACGGGCTACGACGTCTTCGCACCGTTCTACGACGCGGTGCAGGGCGATCGCGCCGACCACTCGGCGTACATCCGGTCCCTGATCGAGCAGCATCACCCGCAGGCGAGGACCGTCCTCGAGCTCGCGTGCGGGACGGGGTCGGTGCTCAAGCAGCTCGAGCCGTCCTACGACGTGGCCGGTGTCGATCTGTCCGAGGCGATGCTCGCCGTCGCCGCGCGGAAGCTCCCGAACGCGCGCCTCGTCCGCGGCGACATGACGAGCGTCGACCTGGGCGAGACGTTCGACGTCGTCCTCTGCGTCTTCGACTCGATCAACCACCTGTTGCGCTTCGAGGAGTGGGAGGCTGTGTTCGACCGCGCGCACGCGCACCTGAACGACGGCGGCATCTTCCTCTTCGACGTCAACACCGAGGCGCAGCTCGAGCGGTTCTCCTCCGAGCCGCCGCTGTCGCAGTGGTTCGAGGGCGCGAACGTGATGATCCTCGACGTCGCGCGCACGACGGACGGCGCCTATCTCTGGATGCTGCGCGTCTTCGAGGATCTCGGCGAGGACAACTACCGGCTGCACGCGGAGGACATTCCCGAGGCTGCGTTCCCGGCGGAACGGATCGAGGCGAGCCTGCTCGAACGATTCGCGGCGGTCGACGTCTACGACGCGTCGCGCCCTGAGCCGTCACCGGAGTCGGCGCGGCTGCACTTCGTCTGTCGGCGCTGAGCTACGCGCCGTACTCGGCACCGACGTTCGGGTGCCGCGCCTTCTCGTCGAGATTCAGCTCTTGTCTTGCGTTGTCCGCCTCGAGCACTTCCAGCGCCTTCCGCGCGTCGGCGTTGGCCTGGTGCTCGTCGTCGCTCCTGCCTTCGAGCGTGATGTAGGCAGCCCAGCTGAACCGGTCCCACCAGATGGCGACGTCGCAGTTGTTCTCGTCGGCGATCGCCGTGATCTCAGCCGCGATCTCCTGCGGATTCCTCGACTTGCTCGTCAGACGGGGCGGCGTCCCGCCCGTGTCGATGATCGCGTTCCACCGCACTGGTGCCTCCTTCGGCCGCTGGTCGCACGATCTTGCGCCATCGTGCGGAGCGATGCAAGTGGCGGCAGCGCTAGGGCTCTTCGACGACGTCGGTTGCGCCCAGCTCCTTCAAGAGCTTCCGCGCCGCTCCCTGGGAGCCCTCGACGACGACGCGCGCAACCCCGCTGACCTCGTCCCACACGACCTCGCACGTGCAGTTGTGTTTCTTCGCGAGGTCCTGGACTCGTTCCTCGATCGCGCTCAGAAGCGTCGGGCTGCCCTCGAGGGGCGGCGTGTCACCCGGGAGTCTCGCGTTCCAGCGCACCGGCGCGATCATGCGCGGTCGCGCCGCGTGATGCAAGCCTGCTAGGAGGCGACGGGCGGCGCCGGCTCGCGCGCGAGCAGCGCGGGGCCCCACGACGCGATGGGCGAGATCGCGCCGTCGCGGCCGTTGAGCTTCCGAAAGCCGAGCGCGTGCTCTGCCTGCATCATCTTGTGGATCTGCGTCGTGCCCTCGTAGATGATCGGCGCGCGCGCGTTGCGGAAGTACCGCTCGATCCCGTACTCGGCGCTGTAGCCGTACGAGCCGTGAATCTGGATCGCGTTGTGCGCCGCCTTGAACGCCGACTCGGTCGCGTGCCACTTCGCGAGTGACGTCTCGCGCGTGTTGCGCTGACCTTCGTTCTTCAGCCACGCGGCCTGCATCACGAGCAGCTTCGACGTCTCGTAGTCGAGCACCATCTGCGCGATCATGTCCTGGACGAACTGGTACTTGCCGATCGGCTGCCCGAACGTGTGACGTTCGCGCGCGTACTCGACGGACCGCTCGAGGCAGGCGCGGATCACGCCGCACGCACCGGCCGCGACGGTGAAGCGGCCTTGGTCGAGCGAGTACATCGCGATCTCGAAGCCCTGGCCTTCTTCGCCGATCAGGTTCTCCGCGGGGACTTCGACGTTCTCGAAGAAGAGCTCGCCGGTCGAGCCCGCCCAGATGCCGAGCTTGTGCTCGGTCTCGCGCGCCGTGAAGCCCGGCATGCCCTTCTCCAGCACGAACGCCGAGATGCCCTTGTGCTTCGCGGCCGGGTCGGTCTTCGCGAAGACGAGCGCGTGGTCGGCGACCGTCGCGTACGAGATCCAGTTCTTCTGGCCGTTCAGCACGTAGACGTCGCCCTCGCGGCGCGCAGTCGTTCGCATCGCGGCGACGTCGGAGCCGGCTTCGGGCTCCGTTAGCCCGAAGCACGCGAGCTTCTCGCCCTTGGCCTGCGGCGTCAGCCAGCGCTGCTTCTGCTCCTCGGTGCCGTAGCGGAGGAGCGAGAGGGAGTTGAGCCCGACGTGCACGGAGATGAGCGTCCGGAACGCCGCCTCGCCTCGCTCGATCTCCTCGCAGGACAGCGCCTCGGCGACGAAGTCGAGCCCGGCGCCACCGTACTCCTCGGGAATCACGATCCCGAGCAGCCCGAGCTCGGCCATCCCCTCGATCAGCTCGAGGTCGAGCTTGTGCTCGATGTCGTTCTCGACTGCGACCGGCAGGACGCGCTCGTCGACGAACGTCCGGACGGTGTCCTGGATCAGCCGTTGCTCGTCGGTGAGGAAGAAGTCCATCGGCTCACGAGTCTAGTTAGGCATGGCATCGGCCGAGAGCGCCGTGCGTGCGCGCTTGGATGCGCGCAGCGACGCCGTGCTCGCCTTCGCTGCCGCGCTCGTCAGGTCGTGCTCTGGGCGTCGGCGTTCGTCGGGATCCGGGCAGCGTGCTCTGGTTCGCCGCGTACAACGTGCTGCTGAACGCCGCCGAGCAGCACATCGACGCCGGAACGGCCTCGATGCTCGTCAACGTCGGGCCGATCCTGATCGCGCTCCTCGCAGGAGTCGTCCTCGGCGAGGCGTTCC
>DASTHC010000082.1:0-3812 GCA_035718485.1 Gaiellaceae bacterium | reverse complement strand
CGCGCTGCTGGCCGGCGGGCTCGCGCTCGTGATCAGGGCACGCGACACGATCGTGTCGGCGGTGAGCGCGCCGGTCGCGGCGCTCGCCGGCCCACGAGCGCTGCCGAGCGTTCGGGCGCCGGACGTCCGGCAGGTCGCGCTGCGCGTGGTCGATCGTGTCCAGCAGGTCGCCGCGTCGCTCCCCGGCGAGCGGGCGGCCCCGCCGCCGCCGCCTCCTCCGGTCGTCCTCGTCGAGGAGTACGACGACACCCCGCCCGGCCCGGGTGAGGTCTTCTGCGAGATCACGTTCTGGCGCGGCTACCTCAAAGGCCAGTTCCTGGCGCGCCTGTGGGAGGTCGACGACTCGGCTGTCATCGCGGGCTCCGAGTTCTTCCGCGCACGCACCTCGCCTCCGGAGCGGACGCCCGAGGCCGAGCGGGCGCTCGCCGGCCTGCTCGAGTGGCTGGACCGCGAGGGCTGGCGGGCGTACGCGACGCGAGGGGCCTGGTGCTCGCGCTGGTACGTCGGGCGGTGGCCCGCCGGGCCGCCGCTAGGCCGCGCCGACTCGACCCGTTAGGGTCGAACCATGCGCATCGAGTCCTCCGTGACCGCCGTCACGTGGATCCCGTCCGAGGCGATCGAGGGTATGCCGAAACTGCCGTTCGAGCTCGGAGTGGCGCGCTACGACGAGCCGCCGCCCGACCGGATCGAGAACCTGGACAAGCTGCGCGACGCCGACGCGTTCCGCGAGGCGAACGAGCTCCGCGGCTGGATCGAGGTCAAGAACGGCGAGATCGTCGACGCAGGGCACGACGGGCGCGCGCTCCTCGGCGTGACGAAGCTGAAGGTCGGCCCGGGCCGGCTCGCGTTTCCCGCCGTCGGGTTCCCGCTCATCCAGCCCGAGCCGGAGATCGGACCTGGCTGGGCGCGCTTCGTGCAGACAGCGGGCGGGCGCATGGGGCTTCCGGCACCGCGTCGCGTCCGCGGCAAGCCGTACGTCCAGCTCGCGTCGGCCTCCGCCTGGACGACGCTGCAGCTGATCGTCTACGCCGACGGCCGGGCGAAGGGCTCGCTCATCGGCGCGAGCCCGTTCCCGCGCCACTGGATCTACGACGACGAGGGGACGCTGATCGAGAAGTCGGGGACGATCGACTTCGAGAAGTGGTACCGCGAGTCGTACGGCGAGAACACGCCGTGGGGCGGGGAGGACACGCCTGCGTTCGTGACGGCCGTCGAGACCGAGCTGGAGCGCGACCTCTCGCGCTCGGTCATGGACCTCAAGAAGCTCGCGCGTCGCAGGCTCGAGCCCGGCGAGACGCTCGTCGAGCAGGGAGCGCAGGAGGACGACCTCTTTCTCCTTCTCGACGGCGTGCTCGACGTCGAGGTCGACGGCGCAACCGTCGCGCAGGTCGGGCCCGGCGCGATGCTCGGCGAGCGCGCCGCGCTCGAGGGAGGGACGCGCACCGCGACCCTTCGTGCGGTCACACCGTGCCGGCTCGCGGTCATCGAGCCCGAGCAGATCAGCAAGTACGAGCTGACCGAGCTCGCGCTCACCCGCCGCCGCGAAGAGGAGTAACCCGGCCCGCGCCATTGTCAGCGGCGCGCCACGGTGGGACAATCGATTTCGGGTGAACAGGAAGAGAACGACCTCGTTGCCCGTCTTGTAAGCGTGCCGCCCAACCCTGGGCGCATGCACGAAAGGAGTCCATATGGAGATGACGAGCACGAAGGCTGAGCTCGTCCACATCCGCGACTTCCCCGAGAGCGTCACAGCCACGATCCCTCGTGCGGATTTCGAGGCGGCGCTCGGGTTCGAGGAGCCTGCGGAGCTGTTTCTCGAGGTGCGGGGGCTGGAGGGTGACGCGAAGGGCGAGAGCCGCGATGTCAGCGTCACGTGGAGCAAGGAGGAACTCGAGCAGCTGCTGGCGGAGACGACGGGCCCGGCTATCACGCTCGCCTTCGACCAGAACGAGCTCCAGTCGATCCTGCTCGAGCCGGACGTCGATGCGCATGGCTTCCGTGAGAAGGCCCTGATCCTGACCGTGGCGGCAGCCGCCGCGGCCGGGAGCGGTGCCTCGGTCGCCGCGGCGGCGCACAACGATGCCGGGCCGAGTACAGGGATCACACCGTCGTACCTGGCGGTGCACGACGAGGCAGGGCTGACAGCACGCGGGATCGAAGCGACCCCGCTCGTCGCGAGCCACGACGAGGCCGGCCTCGCGGCCCGTGGCATCGAGACGTCCGTCGCGAACGACGAGGCGACGCTCGCGGCCCGCGGGATCGACGCCGGCACCCTGGCGGCCTCACATGACGAGGCGACGCTGGCTGCCCGGGGCATCGACGCCGGGACGCTGGCGGCTTCGCACGACGAGGCGACGTTGGCCGCCCGGGGGATCGAGGCCGGGACGGCCGCCTCGCACGACGAGGCGACGCTGGCCGCACGCGGCATCGACGCCGGCACCCTGGCCGCCTCGCACGACGAGGCGACGCTCGCCTCCCGCGGGATCGACCCCGGCTCGTTGCCGGCGACCCCCGACGAGGCGACGTTGGCAGCCCGCGGCATCGACCCGGGCCACCTCGCCGCATCGCACGACGAGGCCACGCTGGCGGCCCGCGGGATCGCCCCCGTGGCCGCGACCGACGACGGCGGATTCGCCATCGACACCCCGACGATCGATGCCACGACGGCGGCAGCCGTTGGCGCAGGCATCGCCGGGCTGGGTCTGCTGATCACCGCCGCAGGCTTCGCGGCCAGGCGGCAGAAGACGGCGCATCCGGCTTGATTCAGCGGTGACGAGGGGCCGGAGCTGCCGGACCGGCCCCTCGTCATAGAATCCCCGGGATGGCGACCGTCCTGGCCGAACGCGTCGAAGAACTGCGGAGCGACCGCTACCACGGCGGGAGCTGGATGGCCCGCCGGGCGGTCGAGGCGCTCGCCGAGGTCGCGAACGAGCCGGCGGCCACGTCCGACGAACTGCTCGAGAACCTCATCACCGCGGGACGTGAGCTCGCGGCGAGCCGGCGCGCGATGGGGGCGATCGCCGGCGCGGTCGGCCGCGTGCTCGCGTCTGCGCAGGCCGGCGCGCATCTCCACCCCGACGAGCTGCGACGGCTCGTGCAGGAAGAGGTGAACGGGCTCGTCGGCAGCCGCGACCGCGCCGCCGCGTCGATCGCGATCATGCTGCGCGACACGCTCACGGACGCGTTCGTGCTCACGCACTCGGCGTCGGCGACCGTTCGCGAGGCGGTGCTGCACACCGTGCCGGAGCGTGTCGTCTGCACGGTCTCGGCCCCGCTGGAGGAAGGACGCGCCTTCGCGCAGGATCTACGCTCGGCCGGTCTCGACGTCGATCTCGTCGACGACGAGGACGCGGTCGAGGCCCTCGAGCGCTCGTCGGTCTTCCTGATCGGCGCCGACACGGTCTTCCACGACGGCTCGGTCGCGAACAAGGTCGGAACTCGACCGATCGCCGAAGCAGCCGCGCGGCTCGGCATCCGGACGGTCGTTGCCTGCGAGGTGATCAAGCTCGCGCCGATCGACCCGCCCGCCCGCATCGACGACGAGAACTTCGACATCACGCCGTCGCAGTTCATCGACGAAGTCGTCACAGAGGAAGGCTCGTATTCGAGCGAGGGTGTGAAGTCGCTCGTCGACCGGACGCCGTTCCTCTCGGCCGGCTACGCGCTGCTGAGCTGACAGTTCAGTCGTTCAGTTCGAACGGCGGCACCACGACCGCGCCGTCGCAACGCGTTGTGTCCAGGCCCGTGGTCGTGCGGCGCTCCACGAAGGCCGCCATCATCGCGTCGGCGCAGCCGCCGATGCCGAACTGGTG